>NZ_CP114065.1:2435582-2740030 GCF_027627575.1 Kribbella sp. CA-293567 | reverse complement strand
GAGGTCAATGCGGCATCGACAGCTCTCTCGGGCAGCTCTGTGACTCTTCCGAGCAGCTCGCTCGCAGCGGGGATACCCAGCGCTGCCGTCGCATAGCTCACCTCCCGAGCCTCTTCCTGCAGGCTGGACAGCCGCTCAGCCATCGCGTCCCGCAGCAGAGCCGGTACTTCGACGTGTTCGAGTGCCCGGCGAGCCGTGCTCCCGTCAACCGGATGCGGCAGCGTCCGCACGGCCTCCTCGATCACCGCCGGGATGCCTGCTGTTCGCTCGTACAACAGAGCAGCCAGGTCGGCCCCGATCGCCTCTACGCCCAAGATCCCGGCCGACAGCGACCGGACTCCGGGCAGGTCCAGCGGCTGCAAGGTGAGCACCGCACTCGGCAACCCCACCGGCGGCCGGTACGCCGCTCCGAGTGGTGGCCCGGAGGGCAGGTCCTCGCGCCGGTAGGTGACGAGAATCGACAGGTTCTCCGGCGGATCAGTCATCAAGAACCGCAGTAGCTGCCGAGACCCGTCATCCGCCCAGTGGAGGTCTTCCACCACCAGCAACGCGGGTCCCGCGGCCGCCAGCAGCTCGCGGATGGCGCGGAAGACCTGGTGCCGCTCCGTAGCGGGGTCGGCAGCCGGCCAGTGCGCGTCGGGGAAGCTGTCAGCGAGCTCTGGCAGCAGCGGGCGGAGTACCGAGGTGAGCGGGCCGAGCGCCGTGCCCGAGTGACGGGGATAGCTGCGGAGCGCTTCGACGACCGCGCCGTACGGGAACGGCTCTCGCAGTGGCTGGCAGTAGCCGACCATCAGGTGCTTGCCGTGCAGCTCCGGCCGGCTCAGCAGCTCGCCGACCAAGCGGCTCTTGCCGATCCCTGCCTCGCCTTCGACCAACGCGACGCCGTGCCCACCGACCGCGGCGGCCAGCAGTCGCAGTTCATCGGCGCGGCCGACCAGCACTGGTGAACTGGTCCGGGCGAGCCGAGCGATCGGTTCTCCAGCCATCTGCGCTCCCGTTGATTTGGGGCGAGCCTACGTGCGGACAAGCGACGGGGAAACCGTTTCCGTGTGTCTGCGCCCGGCCGCGGTGACCGATTAGACACGTACCCCTACCTACTTATGCCCGGATTGTTCCCACGGCAGGTCGCCCCGACAGTGATCCAACCGGCCATCCACTCTCTTCCGCCCCGGATGGCCGGGACCGAACGGAGAGCACATGAAACTCCTGCGGATACCGGCCCTAGGGGCCGTCGCCTGTCTGGCGCTCGCGGTACCGGGACCGGCGGCTGACGCCGCCACCCCGCCGGCGCCCACACCCACCATCCGGAGTGCCGGTGCCCCAGGCACCATTCCGGGGAGCTACATCGTCGTACTGAAGGACGGTGCCCGGGCCACTGCCTCGAACCTGGCCGGCAAGTACGGCGGCCGGGTCAAGCTGACCTACACGACCGCGCTCCGCGGCTTCTCCGCCTCCCTGACCGAGGCGGAGGCGCTGCGGCTGGCCGCCGATCCGGACGTCAGCTACGTCGAGCAGGACGGTATCGCCAAGGCCAGTGACCGGCAGGCCAACCCGACCTGGGGACTCGACCGGATCGACCAGCTGAAGCTGCCACTCGACAAGGGGTACACCTACCCGACCAAGGCGGCCGGTGTCACGGCGTACATCGTCGACACCGGCATCTACAAGACGCACTCCGACTTCGGGGGCCGGGCGACCGACGGCTACGACTTCATCGACAACGACGCGGTCGCCAACGACTGCAACGGTCACGGCACCCATGTGGCCGGCACTGTCGGCAGTACGACGTACGGCGTGGCCAAAGGCGTCGCCCTGGTCGGCGTACGGGTGCTGGACTGTCAGGGCAACGGCGAGTGGTCCCAGGTGATCGGCGGCATCGACTGGGTCGCCAAGAACGCCAAGAAGCCGGCCGTCGCCAACATGAGTCTCGGTGGCGAGGCGAACACCTCGGTGGACGACGCGGTCAAGCGCGCGATCGCCGCGGGCGTCTCCTTCTCGGTCGCTGCGGGCAACGACAACGGCGCCAACGCCTGCAACACCTCGCCGGCCCGGACACCTGCGGCGATCACGGTCGGTTCGACCGACAGCCAGGACAACCGCTCCAGTTTCTCCAACCTCGGCTCGTGCCTGGACCTGTTCGCCCCCGGGTCCAGCGTCACGTCCACCTGGAACAACGGCGGCACCAACAGCATCAGCGGTACGTCGATGGCGACGCCGCACGTGGCGGGCGCGGCGGCGCTCTACCTGGCGGGCAACCCGGCCGCGACCCCGGCAGCGGTCGCCGCGGCGCTGACCGGCAACGCCAGCACCGGCCAGGTCAAGAACCCGGGCAGTGGCTCACCCAACAAGCTGCTCTACACCGGCTTCATCGGCGGCGACCCTGACCCCGATCCCGATCCGCCCACCTGCGCGGGCGGTTCGTCGACCGAGGACGCCGCCATCCCCGACGCGGGTGCCGCGGTCTCGACCTCGGCCACCATCACCGGCTGCGACGGCAACGGTACGTCGGCCACCAGCGTCAAGGTCGACGTCAACCACAGCTACACCGGTGACCTGCAGGTCGACCTGATCGCGCCGTCGGGCGCCGTCATCAACCTGCGCAAGGCCGGCGGCGTCGGCTCGGCCGACGGTCTGCACCAGACCTTCACCGTCAACACGTCCGGCGAGACCCGCAACGGCACCTGGAAGCTGCAGGTGCGCGACGTCTACCGCTTCGACACCGGCACCCTCGACGGCTGGTCGCTGAACTTCGCGCCGACGGCAGCCAACTACGAGGGCGACACCGTGCCGCTGAAGTCCGGTACGCCGGGCGCCAACTTCGTCGGCGGCCAGGACGCCACCGTCAGCGAGTTCCCGTCGATCATCGCCGGAGTCCGGGCCGGCGGCACCCGGCCGCAGGGCCAGACCTGCACCGGTACGGCGATCGCGCCGCGCAAGATCCTGATCGCCGCGCACTGCGCCGACGCGGCGGGAACCAAGAGCTTCATCTACGGCCGGAACGATCTCAAGGCCGGCGGCGGCACCACGGTCGGAGTGGTCGACTACAGGAAGCACCCGAAGTACGTGAACTTCGATCAGGGCTACGACGTCGCGGTGGTCACCACTGACGCCGACATCCCGGTCCCCAACGGCCAGTACGCGTCGTTCGCGACCTCGGCCGACGCCGGACTGGAGCGCCCCGGTGCGACCGGTCTCGGCTTCGGCTACGGCAAGAAGGACTTCGACGACAACACCCAGGACGTGACCCTGGACAAGGCGTCGCTGCCGATCGTCGACGGCGCGCAGGTCTGCAACGGTGTCGGCGCCGGCTTCAAGCCCGCGACGATGATCTGCGCCGGCTACTCCGACGGGCGGATCACGATCCTGCCCGGCGACTCCGGCGGTCCGCTGATCGTCCAGGGCAAGGTCATCGGCGTCGCGTCCTGGAGCCGGTCGGACTTCAAGTGGTACAGCGTCTACGGCCGGCTCACCAACGAGGTGGGCGACTGGGTCAAGCAGCAGGTCGGCGACGCGCCGCCCACCGGCGACTTCGGCGTCGCGGTCTCCCCGTCGGCCGTCAAGGTTGCCCCCGGCAAGTACATCTCCACCACCGTGACCAGCACCAACGGGTCCGGCAGCGGCGAGAACCTCACGCTGACCACCTCCGGTCTGCCTACCGGGGCCACGGCGACCTTCCAGCCCGAGTCGATCGCCGCAGGCACGGCGGCCAAGGTGACCTTCCAGGCCGGTACCGGCACTCCGGCGGGCAACCACACCGTCACCGTCCGGGCGTCCAACTCGGCCGGCAAGACGGCGACCGCCACGGTGACACTGACCGTCGAAGGCGACCAGCCGCCGACGGGCGACGTACAGGTCACTGCTACGCCGACCAGTGGATCCGTCGCGCAGGGCCAGCTGGCTCAGACGACCATCAAGGCATCCGGTGGCACCGGCAACCTGACCCTCACCGCCAGCGGCGCCCCCGCCGGCACGCAGGTGTTCTTCAACCCCGCCACCATCGCTCAGAACGGCAGCAGCAACGTCTGGTTCTTCACCAGCTTCCAGACACCGCGCGGCACCTACAGCATCACGGTGACCGCCCGTTCCGCTGACGGCAAGACCGGCAGCACGAAGTACAGCCTGACCGTGCGCTGAGCACAGCAGTGGGCCCCTGCCGGTTGGCAGGGGCCCACTTGCCTGTCAGCGCAGCGTGTTGAACGAGTCGCGAAGGATCTCGATCGCCTCGGTGGTCTCCTCTTCGGTCAGCGTCATCGGCGGCGCCATCCGCAGGACGTTGCCGTAGAGACCGCCCTTGCCGATCAGCAGGCCGCGGTTCTTGGTCTCCTGCTGGAGCTTGACCGTGGTCGCCGCGTCCGGCTTGCCGTCCTCGGGGTTGATCAGCTCGGCCGCGAGCATCAGGCCCTTGCCCCGGACGTCACCCAGCTCGGGGAACTCCTCGGAGATGCCGCGCAGGCCGTCCATCAGCTGTGCGCCACGCTTGGCGGCGTTGGCCTGCAGGTCGTTGTCGAGCAGGTAGTCGATCGTCGCCTTGGCCGCGGTGGTGGAGATCGGGTTGCCGCCGAAGGTCGACAGCGAGTTCGCGCTCAGGCTGTCCATCAGCTCGGACCGGGCCACCACGCCACCGATCGCGAAGCCGTTGCCGAGCCCCTTCGCGAACGTCATCGCGTCCGGTACGACGTCGTGCGCCTGGATGCCCCAGAAGTGCTCGCCGGTCCGTCCCCAGCCGGTCTGGACCTCGTCGGAGACGAGCAGGATGCCGAACTCGTCGAGCACCTCCTTGAACGCGGCGTACAGGCCGTCGGGAGGGGACGAGAAACCGCCGACGCCCTGGATCGGCTCGACGATCAGGCAGGCGACGTCGCCCGCCGTACCGGTCTCGATGACGTTGCGCAGATCATCCACGCAGACCTTGATGTACTCCGCGTCCGGCAGGTCCCTGAACGGGCTGCGGTACTGGTAGGCGCCGTTCACGTACTGCACGTTGACCGGCGACAGACTGCTCGCCGACCAGCCGCGGTTGCCGGTGATCGCGACCGTGCCGAAGCCGCGGCCGTGGTACGAGTTGCGCATCGCCAGCACCTGGTTGGAGCGGCGCTTCTGGGTCGCGAACAGCATCGCCGCTTCGTTCGCCTCGGTGCCGGAGTTGGTGAAGAAGACCTTCGCGTCCGGGATGCCGGACAGCTCGGCGATCTTCTCGGCCAGCTCGATCTGCCGGCGGATCAGGTACACCGTGGAGGTGTGCGCGATCCCGCCGGCCAACTGCTCGCGGACCGCGTCGGAGATCTCCGCGACGTCGTAGCCGATCGCGTTGGTCAGGATGCCGGCGAAGAAGTCGAGGTACTCCTTGCCCTCGCCGTCGGTGACCCGGCGGCCGGCGCCCTTGACGATCTCGATCGGCTGCTCGTAGTACAACGCGAGCCAGTCCGGCATGACGGCCTTGTGACGCTCCCACAGCTCCGCATGTGTCATGTCCTAAGCAATACCCCATCACCGGGCTCTCCGGCTATCGCCCGGTGGTGACTTAGGGTGCTCTTCGTGACTATGCCGAGCATTCCGCATCTGGACATCGAGTCGCTGACGCACTTCGACCAGGTGATCGGTGCGGGAGCGGCCGCCATGGGCGGCTGGCGGGTCCAGTCGGTCGACCTGACCGGGCGGACCCAGGTGTTGCTGCAACTGGAGCCGATGGGGTCGCTGTTCCTCGGTTGCGCGCTGGAGGAGTCCGCGGCGGCTTGGGTCCGCGACGGCGGCGGACTGATCTTCCCGACCATCCCTGAGCTGCCGTTCGACCCCTACCGCGGCACCCTGTACGCCGCTGACGAGCTCTACGCGGGCCTGGCGTCCGGCTACGAGGCGACTCCCGACGCCCAGATCTACGCCTGGTCGCGGCAGCACGACGAGCTGGGCGACACCAGCCGCACGCTCGCGGCCGCGTTGCACGACCACTCGATCGCCGACGCGCTGCACGAACTGCCCGGCGACAAACCGTGGATCGGCGTGATGGGCGGGCACGGGATCGCGCGCACCGACCCGGCGTACCGGTCGGCCGTCCTGCTCGGCCGCACGCTCGCCCGCGCCGGCCTCACCGTCGCCACCGGCGGCGGACCTGGTGCCATGGAGGCGGCGAACCTCGGTTCCAGTCTCTCCCCGTACGACGACGCCGCCGTCGACGCGGCCCTGTGCTCTCTCGCAGCGGCCCCGTCCTTCCGCCCGTCGATCGCCGACTGGGCCGCCACCGGCCTCGCCGTACGCCGTGAGTACCCCGGCGACGGCGGTGTCTCCATCCCGACCTGGTTCTACGGCCACGAGCCGCCGAACGTCTTCGCCACCGCGATCGCGAAGTACTTCTCCAACGCCCTCCGCGAAGACGTCCTGCTCAGCCGGGCCCGCGGCGGGATCATCTACCTTCCCGGAGCGGCCGGCACCGTCCAGGAGATCTTCCAGGCCGTCACACCGAACTACTACGGCGACGCCGCCACCCAGGTCCCGATGATTCTGGTGGGCGTCGACTACTGGACAGTGAAGCTCCCGGTCTGGCCGCTGCTCGAGAAGCTCTCCACGGACCGTGCGATGGCCTCTTCGGTCCTGCTGGTCGATACCGTCGAAGAGGCCGCCGAACTCGTCAGCTGACCCGCTCGGGCGTGAACTGCATCCGCGGATTCGCGTAGGCGTCCTGCGACTCGACCAACTGCAGCTCACGCTCGCCCGACTCGTGGGTGCGGGTGAGCAGGTCGAAGACGCTGGAGGTCGTGCGGGCCAGCGCGTCCGCGAGGTCGCCCGTACGCCGGTAGTGGGCCGTGAACAGCGCGGCGGTCACGTCACCCGAGCCGTTCGCCTTCATCGGGATGTACGGCGTCCGCACCAGCCACGCGCCGCTGTCGTCGACGGCCAGCATCTCGATCGTGCCGTCCTCGCGGTCCGGGCGCTCGACGCTGGTGACCAGCACCGTCCGCGGTCCGGTCGCACGCACCAGCTCCACCGAGGCCAGCGTGGATTCAAGGGTGCCGGGCTCGGTGTCGGTCAGGAAGCCCAGCTCGAACTGGTTGGGCGTGATGATGTCGGCGGCCGGAACGACCCGGTCGCGCAGCAGCACGGGGATGGCCGGCGCGACGAAGCACCCGGACTTCGCGTTCCCCATCACCGGGTCGCAGGAGTACACCGCGGCAGGGTTCGCCGCCTTCACCCGCTCGACCGTCTCGAGGATGACATCGGCGATACCCTCACCGCCCTGGTAGCCGGAGAGCACCACGTCGATCTGCGGCAGGACGCCGCGGTCCTCGATCCCCAGCAAGACCTCTCGCACGTCGTCCGGGCTGATCAGCGGCCCCCGCCACGCCCCGTAGCCGGTGTGGTTCGAGAAGTTCACCGTGTAGACCGGCAGCACCTCCACCCCGATGCGCTGGAGCGGGAAGACGGCGGCCGAGTTGCCCACGTGGCCATAGGCGACCGCGGACTGGATGGAGAGGATCTTCACCGCTCGATCATGCCACTTCGGCCGGAGCGGATGGTCCGGACCCTGGCGTGGGGCGGCCGATGGTTATGGGTCCTCATCTAAACGATTGCTTGCGAGAGCGACTTACGGTGACGATCGGGTCGCGCACCGGAGTCCCGTCCGGTGCCGACGATCCGAAAGGATGTACTTCCATGCGCAAGATCGCTCTGGCGGTCCTGTCCGCGCTCGTCCTGACGCTGTCCTGGACGGCCACGGCAGCATCAGCGGCTCCGCTCCCAGCCGATCCTTCTCCACGCCAGGCCTTCGCCATCACCGCGGACGGCCAGATGAAGGTGATGGACGCGAGTTCCTGCAACTTCCCGCAGTGGGGCACCGTCTGCATCAACGTGAACGGCAGCGGCCTGTTCGTGTCCCGGGTGACCGGGTCGCACCCGGTCGCGGGTTACGAGTGCGGCCGGGCCTTCCACCTCTGGGGCTACTACGAAAACGGCCAGCAGTGGCACCGCAACGGCACCGCGGACTGCGGCGCGGTCCGGGTCTGGGTCGACTTCGACCTGAACGCCAACATGCGCGACGGCTCGCAGATCTGCGCGGATCTGCGGGAGGGCGCTTCGCAGTGGCACGAGAACGGCTTCGCCTGCATCACGGTGCACCGGTGATCGGCCGTCGGCTGGCCACCGCGGCCGCAGTCGTTGCCATCGGCACCGGCCTGACGATCGGCACCGCCCCGGCCGCGAACGCGCAGCAGAACGGCGTACAGCTGAAGTGCGGGTTCGACACGGACGTGCTGTCGATCAACGCCTACTACACGCACTGCGACTCGAACACCTACGTGGTGATCAAGATCTCGGGCACCCCTTGGACGCCCAGCGAGATGTGCGTAGGCCCCGGTGAGACCTGGCTGGGTTCGACGATGAACTACACCTGGGCCGAGTACGCGGGCCGGCTGTGCTGACCTCGCGCGCAGTGGCGGCCGGGGCGATTGCTGTCGCCGCCCTGGCCGGTACCGGCGCTGTCCCCGCGGCCGCGGCCGAACTGACCGTGCAGACCGACGTGTTCCTCTGCGACTACGACACCGCCCAGAGCAACGGATACCTGTACGTCCGGAACGACGGCACCCGGTTCACCTGCTTCGCCAACGCCGGGTCGGCCGGGGTCTGGATCGGCAACGCGGCGTACTGGTGCAGCTTCGACAACGCCGGAGCGATCACCTACAACCGTCCCGACATCGTGGGCGGGAAGGTCTTCTTCGGTCGTGGTCAGTGCGGTTCGCTGGCTCCGAACACCACGGTCACCAATGTGACCATCTACTGATCAGCGGCCGGTGAGCCAGGACTCGGCCTCTTCGAGAAAGAGGTCGACCTGCATGACGTCGTACCCCTCGCGGATGCGCACCGGCGAGAACCGCACGTTGCGGATCTCTCGCGCGGTGACGGGCCGGTCGACGGGTCGGCCGTTCACGGTCGCCATCACCCGGTCGACGAAGTCGTCGACCTCGGCCATGTCGTAGCCCTCGCGAAGCTTCACGACAGCGAAGTGCGGGGCGTCGCGCAGCCGGCGCGGCGCCACCGCGTGATCCACGGTCGAGTCGGTGGGCCGGTCCGCCGGGTTGGTGGGCCGGTCCGCCGGGTCGGCGATCGACTCGATGGGCCGGCCGGCCCGGGGTTCGCCCGGGCGGTCGGCCGACCCGCTCGGCATGCTCTGCGCGGCCTGTTCCAGGAAGGCGTCGACCTCGTCCACCGAATAGCCCTCGCGGAAGCGAACCGGCGTGAAGCTCACGTTACGGATGTCCGCCGCGGTCACCGGCGCTCCGGCGTACCGGCCTTCGACCGTGGCCGTCAGGCGCTCGATGAACGCGTCCACCTCGGCAATGTCGTAGCCCTCGCGCCAGCGGACGCGGGAGAACAGCATCAGTCCTTGTTCGCGGCGGCGAGCTGGCCGCAGGCGCCGTCGATCTCCTGGCCCCGGGTGTCGCGGACCGTGGTCGGGATGCCGCCGGCCTGCAGCCGGCGGACGAACTCGCGCTCGTCGGCCGGGTCGGAGGCGGTCCACTTCGAGCCCGGAGTCGGGTTCAGCGGGATCAGGTTCACGTGCACCCAGCCCCAGTCGCCGCGGGCCGCGAGCTTCTCGGCCAGCAGGTCGGCGCGCCAGGCGTGGTCGTTGATGTCGCGGATCATCGCGTACTCGATCGAGACGCGGCGCTTGGTCTTCTCGGCGTACCCCCAGGCGGCGTCGAGGACCTCGTCGACCTTCCAGCGGTTGTTGATCGGGACCAGCTCGTCGCGCAGTTCGTCGTCCGGCGCGTGCAGCGACAGCGCCAGCGTGACCGGGATGCCCTCGGTCGAGAGCTGGTTGATCCGCGGCACCAGCCCGACGGTCGAGACCGTCACGCCGCGGGCCGAGATGCCCAGCCCGTCCGGCGACGGCTCGGTGAACCGGCGGACCGCGCCGATCACGGCCTTGTAGTTGGCCATCGGCTCACCCATGCCCATGAAGACGATGTTGTTGACCCGGCCAGGTCCACCGGCGATCTCGCCCCGGGCCAGCGCGCGGGCGCCGTCGACGACCTGCTCGACGATCTCCGCGGTGCTCATGTTCCGGGTCAGACCGGCCTGGCCGGTCGCGCAGAACGGGCACGCCATCCCGCAGCCGGCCTGCGACGAGACGCACATCGTGGTGCGGTCCTTGTAGCGCATCAGCACCGACTCGACCAGCGAACCGTCCAGCAGCTTCCACAGCGACTTGCGCGTGGTCCCGTTGTCGCACTCCAGGTCACGGACCTTGGTCAGCAACGGAGGCATCAACTCGGCGACCAGCTTGTCGCGGGTCGCCGCGGGCAGGTCGGTCATGTCCGCCGGGTCGTCGGTCAGCCGGGCGAAGTAGTGGTTCGACAGCTGTTTGGCCCGGAAAGCGGGCTCACCGAGCGCCGTCACCGCGGCGCGGCGCTCCTCCCCGCTGAGGTCGGCAAGGTGCCGCGGCGGCTTCTTGGCACGGCGCGGCTCATCGAAAACAAGCGGGAGGGAGGTAGTCATCGCCTTCCATTGTCGCCCGCGCACCCCACGTTCACAAATTCACATCAGTGACCCTGGACACCACTCGCGCCCCGGTGGTGACCGGGACGCGAGTGCCGGGGCGGTCAGGCCGAGTAGCCCTTGGGCGGGATCAGGGTGGCGAGCTGGTTGAAGGTCAGCCAGTACTGCGCCGGGCCGAAACCGGCCGGATCCGCGATCAGCACGGTCATGTCGTTGGAGTTGTAGCCGATGACGGTGAAGTAGTGCCAGATCGTGTAGTTCGGGTAGCCCGGCGGATGGTTGCCGGCCGGGGCCACGATGTTCGCGACGATCGGGTAGTTGCGGTCGATGTCGTAGACGATGTCGCTCCAGAGCAGGTTTCGCTGCGACTGGGTCGGCGGATCGTTCGGCATTTCCTTGGTCTCGTAGTAACTGCCGCCGATGTGCGCGTTCAGCTCCCGGGTGACCTGGCCGATCCAGTCGGTACCGTTGGTCGTCGTCCCGAGGTCCGCGGCCAGATGCGCCTGGCTGGGCGCCGCGATCCTTGCGGACAAGGCGATCCGGGTCGCTGCCGGACCGCACCAGTAGCCGGTCTCCTGATACTGGAAGTCGATCGCCAGGGTCACCTGCCCCTGAGTCTTGGTCGCGCCCGCCGGCACCATCTTGGCCGCGGCGGCCGCGTTGGCCGCCTTCGCGGCCGCACTACCCACCTGTACGCCGTTGCCGGGGGCGCCCAGAGCGGAAACGTCAGCAGCCGGCGCTGGAGTCGCCACGGCCGGCGAGGTCGATGCCATCGGCATCGAGACTCCGGCAACCAGGGCCAGACCGCAGGTCACGGCCTTCAACTTCGTCGTGGTACGCCTCCCGAGCCTCACGGGCGGCTGGAACAGATCACTGGACATGTGAACTCCTCGAGCCTCGACGCGTCGGCCTCGGTGGTCGACGCACGTGCCAGTGGATGCCTTGTACGCCGCCTTGTAAACCCACTCTCCGAGCAGGTTCGAGCACTGTGTGCAACTGACAGCGTGGTGTTTTCCCAGGTCAGCGTGCGGTTACCAGATTTCCGATCCCGTCCTGCGGTCGTGAAGATTTACCCGAGCATTTCGATCCAGGTCGAATCCACCGGGGAATGAGAGCTCAGGTGACTCAGTTGCAGCTGATATGGCCCCTCTCCCCCGTACTGCGCTCGCCGGAGTCCCGTTGTCGGTCCTCGACCGGTCCCGGACTCGGGTCGGCGAGACAGAGGCGGAGACTCTGCGCGGCACCGTCCAGCTCGCCCGAGAGGTGGAAGAGCTCGGCTATCACCGCTTCTGGGTGTCCGAGCATCACAGCGTGCCTGGAGTGGTCGGCTCGGCGCCGACCGTGCTGGCCGCTGCCGTAGGGGCGTCGACCACCCGGATCCGGGTCGGTACTGGCGGCGTGATGCTGCCCAATCATCAGCCGCTGGTGGTTGCCGAGCAGTTCGGCGTACTGGAGTCGTTGTTTCCTGGCCGCATCGACATGGGACTCGGGCGATCGGTCGGCTTCACGAATGGCATCCGGCGGGCGCTCGGCGTCGAGAAGGACGCTGCCGAGGATTTCAGCTCGCAGGTCCGGCAGTTGCTCGGCTACTTCACGGGAGACCAGGAGAGCCACCCACAGGTCCACGCACGCCCAGGAGAGGGCCTCACTGTGCCTCCGTTCGTGCTGGCAGTCGGAGAGGGCGCGCTCCTGGCTGCATCCCTGGGCCTGCCGCTGGTCCTGGCCGGGGTGAAAGGCGAGCAGGAGCTACAGAAACTGCTGGACCGCTACCGCACCGAGTTCCAACCGTCCGCCTGGGCCAGCAGCCCGTACGTCGTACTGGCAGCCACAGTGGCCGTCGCTGAGACGACGGAGGCAGCCCGGCAGCTGTTGTTGCCTGAGGCATGGTCCAGCGCCTACTCGCGGACCCGTGGCGTGTTCCCGCCGTTGCAGTCGATCGCGTCGGTGCTGGAGCTCGACCTGAGCGAGAAGGAGCGCGGGTTCTTCGAGCAGTCGCTGAGCGGACAGATCTACGGCACCCCCGGCGAGGTGGGTGCCGCGCTGGGCGGGCTGGTGCAGCGGACAGGCGCGGACGAAGTACTGGTCACTACGAACACCTACGACCGTGCCGAGCTGCTCGAGTCGTATCGCCTGTTGGCCGAGTTGGCGTCGGTGCGAACGTTGGCCAGCCGCTGATCCTCGCGACGGCAACTATCGATGCCGTAGGCAACGATTCGGCCGAACCGGGTCAGACGAGCAGGTGCAGGACCAGCCAGACGGCGGGAGCCGTTGCCAGCAAGGAATCCAGCCGGTCCATCACGCCGCCGTGGCCCGGCAGCAGGTTCGACATGTCCTTGATGCCGAGGTCGCGCTTGATCATCGACTCGGCCAGGTCGCCGACCGTCGCGGTCAGCACGGCCACGGCACCGACGATCGCACCGACCCACCAGTGACCGTCGAGCAGCAGGACCACCGAGGCGATCCCGGCGCCGATGCAGGCCACGGTCGAACCGGCGAAGCCCTCCCAGGACTTCTTCGGGCTGATCGTCGGCGCCATCGGATGCTTGCCGAACAGCACGCCGGCCACGTAGCCGCCGACGTCGCTGGCCACCACGACCAGGAAGAACGTCACCACCCGCTGCGGCCCGTCGTCCTCGGGCTGGACCAGCAGGATCGCGAACCCGGCCAGCAGCGGCACGTAGGCGAGCAGGAACGCATTGGTGGTGACGTCGCGGACGAACCCGATCGAACCGCCTGGCATCCGCCAGAAGATCGTCGCCAGGGTGGTCAGCGCCAATCCGATCAGCAGCGCGAGCGGGCCACCGAAGTACGCCGCGACGAGCATCGCCGTGGTACCGGCGAAGAGCGGGATCCGGGACAGCTTCGCGCCACTGTTCTGGAACACGCGAACGAGTTCGTCGACGGCCGCCAGGACGGCGGTGAGCACGACGAGGATGAACAGGGACTTCTGCCAGAGCAGCGAACCGAGGATGACCGCACCGAGACCGACACCGACCGCGATGGCCGCGGGCAGGTTGCGCCCGGCGCGGCTCGGCGCGGGCGTGCTCTGGTCGACGCCCATCACACCTCGAGCAGTTCGGCTTCCTTGTGCTTGAGCAGCTGGTCGATCGAGTCGACGTACTTCTTCGTCATCCCGTCGAGCCGCTTCTCAGCACTCTTGCCCTCGTCCTCGCCCGCTTCGCCGTCCTTGACCGACTTGCCGATCGAGTCCATCGCGTGCCGGCGGATGGTGCGGACCGAGACCTTGGCGTCCTCGCCCTTGGTCTTGGCGACCTTGATGTACTCCTTGCGGCGCTCCTCGGTGAGCTGCGGCATCGTGATCCGGATGACCGAACCGTCGTTGCCCGGGTTCACGCCCATGTCGGAGTCGCGGATGGCCTTCTCGATGGCCGGCATCGCGCCCTTGTCGTACGGCGAGATCAGCACGGTGCGGGGATCCGGCACCTGGAAACCGGCCAGCTGCTGCAGCGGCGTCGGCGAACCGTAGTAGTCGGCCACGATGTTCGAGAACATCGACGGGTGCGCGCGGCCGGTACGGATCGCGGCGAAGTCGTCCTTGGCGACCTCCACGGCCTTCGCCATCTTCTGCTCGGCATCGCGGAGTGCTTCGTCGATCACGACATTCCTCGCTTCCTCGGGGCCGCGTCGGTGCGGCCGGATCAACCCTACGAACGCTGGTGTACCACTCCACGGACCTGAGCCCGTGTGTCGACCGTGATCTTAGTGCGTCTGCTACTGACCCGGTGAGACGACGGTACCGATCTTCTCACCGCGGACGACGCGGGCGATGTTGCCCTCCTCGAGTCCGAAGATCACGATCGGCAGCGCGTTGTCCCGGGCCAGGCTGATCGCCGTCGCGTCGGCGACCCGCAGCCCGCGGGCCAGGAAGTCGTCGTACGACAGCTGGTCGAACTTGACCGCGTCGGGGTTCTTCTTGGGATCGGAGTCGTAGACCCCGTCGACGCCCTGCTTGCCCATCAGCAACGTCTCGGCGCCGATCTCCAGCGCGCGCTGCGCGGCGACCGTGTCGGTGGAGAAGTACGGCATGCCGGAACCGGCGCCGAAGATCACCACACGGCCCTTGGACAGGTGCCGGTCGGCCTTGCGCGGGATGTACGGCTCGGCGACCTGGCCCATCGTGATGGCGGTCTGGACCCGGGTCTCGACGCCCAGCTTCTCCAGGAAGTCCTGCAGCGCCAGGCAGTTCATCACCGTGCCGAGCATGCCCATGTAGTCGGCGCGGTTGCGCTCCATCCCCCGCTGCTGCAGCTCGGCGCCGCGGAAGAAGTTGCCGCCGCCGACCACCACGGCGACCTGGACGCCGGAGCGGACCACCTCGGCGATCTGCTTGGCGATGGAGTTGACCACGTCGGGGTCGACGCCGAGCTTGCCGCCGCCGAACACCTCACCCGACAGCTTCAGCAAGACCCGGCGATAGGCCGGATCGAACGGCGAAGAGGCCGGACTCGTCTCGGTACCCAGGGTTTCCGTCACGATTCCGGCCTCCTCGTCGACTACTGCACTGACTAGCGGTGGTCGCTGAGCCGTCAGGCTCCGACCTCGAAGCGAGCGAACCGCTTGACGGTCACGCCGGCTTCGTCGAGGACCGCCTTGACGGTCTTCTTGTTCTCCTGGACCGACGACTGCTCGAGCAGCACGACCTCCTTGAAGAAGCCGTTCACCCGGCCTTCGACGATCTTCGGCAGCGCCTGCTCGGGCTTGCCTTCCTCGCGCGCGGTCGCCTCGGCGATCCGCTTCTCGCTCTCGACCGTCTCGGCCGGGACCTCGTCGCGAGTGGTGTACAGCGGACGCATCGCGGCGGCCTGCATGGCAGCGCCGCGGGCGGCCTCGATGTTGTCGCCCTCGAACTCGACCAGCACGCCGACCTGGGCCGGCAGGTCGGCGGCACGCTTGTGCATGTACGCCGCGACCTTGCCTTCGTAGACGGCGACCTTGCCGAGCTCGAGCTTCTCGCCGATGACGACGGCCAGGGACTCGATGTTCTCGGCGACGCTCTTGCCGTCGGCCAGCTTCTCGTTCAGCAGACCCTCGAGGTCGCCGACCTTGCTGGCGGCCGCGTGCGCGACGATGTCGGCCGCGAGCTGCTGGAACTGCTCGTTCTTGGCGACGAAGTCGGTCTCGCAGTTGAGCTGGATCAGCGCGTTCTCCGCGGCGGCCACCAGGCCGTTGCTGGCGGAGCGCTCGGCACCACGCTTGGCGGCCTTGGCGGCGCCGTGGATGCGCAGCTCCTCGATCGCCTTCTCGAAGTCGCCGTCGGTGGTCTCGAGCGCCTTCTTCGCGTCCATCATGCCCGCGCCGGTGGCGTCGCGGAGCCGCTTCACGTCAGCGGCGGTGTAGTTCGCCATGCCTCGATCTCTCAGTCTTGTTGGTGCGTCAGCTGGGGGATGTCGTCCGGGCGCGAGCCCGGCGACTGCTCGCCGTCCGGCCTGGCCGGCCGCTGGTGGCCGCCCGCTCCGGGGAGCGGGCGTCTCACTCGTCGTCCGACCGGTTCCGGCTGGTCGGCCATCGCTTTGCTCCGCAGAGCAGGTTGGTGGCCGACCGGCCGGATTGTCCGGCGGTTGCTCACCGTCCGGCGCGGTCGCCGGCCTCCGTCATCCGGGGGCCGGCTCGTGCGCCTGGCGGCTACAGACCGATCAGGCGTCGGTCTTGGGCGCGTCGGTGCCCTCGACCGGGGTGCTGTCGGCGGCGGCGATCGTCTCGGCGACGGCGCCGGACTCGGCAACCGGAGCCTCGTCAGCGACCGGAGCGTCAGCGGCCGGAGCCTCGTCGGCGGCCTTGGCCTCGTCGGCCGGGGCGTCGGCGGCCGGAGCCTCGGTGGCCTCGGCAGCCGGAGCGGCGTCAGCGGCCTTGGCCTCGGTGGCGCCGTTCTGGCTCTCCAGCAGCTCGCGCTCCCAAGCAGCCAGCGGCTCCTCGGCACCCAGCTCCTCGCCGGCCGCGGCGGCGCCCTGGCCACCACGCGACATCAGACCGTCGGCGACGGCGTCGGCGATCACGCGGGTCAGCAGGCCGACCGAACGGATCGCGTCGTCGTTGCCCGGGATCGGGAAGTCGACCTCGTCGGGGTCACAGTTGGTGTCCAGGATGCCGATGATCGGCAGCTTGAGCTTGCGCGCCTCGTCGACGGCGAGGTGCTCCTTCTTGGTGTCGACGATCCAGACGGCGGCCGGAACGCGGGCCATGTCGCGGATACCACCGAGGGTCTTGAGCAGCTTGATGTACTCGCGACGCTTCTGCAGCAGCTCCTTCTTCGTCACGCCGGAGGCGGCGACGTCGTCGAAGTCCAGGAGCTCGAGCTCCTTCATCCGCTGGAGCCGCTTGCTGACGGTCTGGAAGTTGGTCAGCATGCCGCCCAGCCAGCGCTGGTTCACGTAGGGCATGCCGACGCGGGTCGCCTGCTCGGCGATCGCTTCCTGGGCCTGCTTCTTGGTACCGACGAACAGGATCGAGCCGCCGGAGGCAACGGTGCTCCGGATGAACTCGTAGGCGCGGTCGATGTACGACAGCGACTGCTGCAGGTCGATGATGTAGATGCCGTTGCGCTCGGTGAAGATGAATCGCTTCATCTTCGGGTTCCAGCGACGGGTCTGGTGCCCGAAGTGGACGCCGCTCTCGAGCAGCTGCTTCATGGTCACGACGGCCATGAGGTGTTCCTCCTGTCGCGCCCCGGCTCAGCCGGTGACGCCTGTCTCGGTTGTCCCGCGGTGGACCAGGATGGTCCGCCGCGCCTGACGCCCGCGCGCACCAATCCCGAACGAGCCGGGACCGAGTGGTGCGCCCACCGACCGCCACCGGGATTCCGGAGTCAGCCTTAGGCATGCGGGCGTGCGAAGTCGCCCCACACAGGTGGGACGCCACCAAAAGTCTACGGGAGACCAGGCACCCACACCTAACCGGCCCCACTTGTCCACAGCCCCCAGGATTCCACCGCCGACCCCGCCACTCCAACGGCACATTCCCTGTATGACGCCACTCCTCCTCACTCCCCTGCTCGCAGCCGCCCTGCTTCTCCCCAACCAGCCCGCACCAGGCAGGTCTTCACCGCCGCCCCTCACCCCGGCCACCGCCGACGCCCGGCTTGCTCTGGAGCCACATCACAAAGTCACAACCGCCGCTCAGCCGGAGCTCACCAACCTCCACCGAGGCGTCGATGACCCTGCTGACCCTCACCCGAAGCCCGCCATCCCCCGCCAAGCCGCCGCTGACCCTCCGCCCGAGACCGCCACGCCTCGCCAAGCCACAGTTGGCCCTCAGCCGGAGCTCGCCAACCTCCGCCGAGGCACCGCTGACCCTCGCGCCGTCTGGCCCCTCGAGCCCCGCCCCGAGATCGTCCGCGGCTTCGAAGCCCCAGCCAAACCCTGGCTCCCCGGTCACCGAGGCCTCGACCTCCGCGGCTCCCCCGGCCAGCAGGTCCGCTCCGCCACCCCAGGCACAGTCACCTTCGCCGCCCCGATAGCCGGCCGCGGCGTCATCGTCATCACCAACGGCCCACTCCGCACCACCTACGAACCGGTCAACCCCACAGTCCGCCCAGGCACAACAGTCTCCCCAGGAACCCCACTCGGCACCCTCTCAGCGGCTCACTCCCACTGCGCCCCCGCCACCTGCCTCCACTGGGGCCTACTCCAAGCCACCACCTACCTGAACCCGCTGTCCCTACTCCCCCAACGCCCCATCCGCCTACTTCCTTTGATCCCACCCACCACCTTGCCGCCCGCCTTCTGGCCAGCACCGCACGCCGCACCCGCCCTGTTGCCAGCACCGCACGCCGCGCCCACCTCTCCAGCGCAGCACCCCGCCTCCACCGGCGACCTGCCGGAGCCATACGCCACGCTCACCCGCGACCTGCCAGCACCACAGCCCGCACCGACCGGCAACCGCCCAGCGCCGCACGCTGGCCCCATCGACGCCCTGCCAGCACCACACGCCGACCCCACCGGCGACCTGCCAGCGCCGCATGCCGGCCCCACCGGCGACCTGCCAGCACCACACGCCGTCCCCATCGACGCCCTGCCAGCGCAGCAGCCCGAACCCATCGACGACCTGATCACCGATGCCACCGCCCCGCCGACCCCGAATCCACAGGAGTCAGCCGCATCCACCGCCCTGCCGCCCCCGCCCACAAACCGCACCCCGCCCGGCTCGGACCCGGCTCCCTCCAGCACCCGGCCGCCACCCGACGCAGCACCGCCGGCCCCACCCCGCGCGCAACCATCACCCAACGGCGACCCGGCCTCGAATGTCTTCGTCACCCTGGCAGCAATAGCCACTCTCACCGGCAGCCTGCTAATCAGGCGGCACTGATGCCCCGCCCGCTCCACCCACCCGACCCACCGGCTACCCAGCGCCAGCTATCCAGTCACCCAGCGATCGATCAGCCCAGCCCGGCTCGCGCAGCTCCCAGGAACCCACGCCTTCCAGCTCCGAGGAACCCACGCCTATCAGCTGCCAGGAACCCGCGCCTGCCAAGCGTCCTCGTCCTTCGACCGCCGCTCGACACCAGCCGGCAGCTTGCCCTTGGCCAGATCGGTCAGCGTCGTGTGCTCCAGCACGTCCCGCAGGCTCGCCCGCGCCGCGATCCAGACCCGCTGCAGCACGACCGCCCGCTCGTTGTACGCGACGCTTTCCGGCCGCACCCCGGAGATACTCACGATCGGGCCGTCCACCGCGCGCATCACATCGGCCACCGAGATCTCGTTCGGATCGACCGCGAGCTTCCATCCACCCGACTGGCCACGCTGACTCGTCAGCACCCCGGCCCGCCGCAGATCCGCCAGGATTCCCTGCAGGAAGCCGTGCGGAATCCCCTGCGCGCGGCTGAGTTCCTCGGCCGACACCACCGAAGGATCGTTCGCCACCCATCGCTGGGTGATCTCGATCAGCGCCCGCAACGCATAGTCAGACTTCGCCGAAACCCGCATACTCCGCAGTCTGCCGTATCGAAGGCCGGAGTCAGGCGCGCGGATGCGCTTGTTCGTACGCGCGTCGCAACCGGTCGCCCGACACGTGCGTGTAAATCTGCGTGGTCGCCAGCGACGCGTGCCCGAGGAGTTCTTGCACGCTGCGAAGGTCGGCGCCACCTTCCAGCAGATGCGTCGCCGCCGTGTGCCGCATCCCGTGCGGCGACAGATCCGGCGCGTCGGCCGCTTCCATCCGGGCGTGCACCAGCCGTCGTACGGTTCGTTGATCGATCCGGCCCCCACGAGACCCGAGGAACAACGCCGGCCCACTCCCCTCCCGGAACAGCTTCGGCCGCGCACCGTCCAGCCACCCGTCCAGCGCAACGCCCGCCGGTACGCCGTACGGGACGGAGCGTTCCTTGCGGCCTTTGCCGAAGACGCGGACCACCCGCCGCCCCGGGTCGATGTCGTCGAGGTCGAGCGCGCACAGCTCACCGACCCGAATACCCGTTGCGTAGAGCAACTCCATGATCGCGAGGTCTCGAAGTCCCACCGGGCTGCCGTCGTCCGCCGCCACCGCG
Source organism: Kribbella sp. CA-293567 (assembly GCF_027627575.1). Classification (NCBI taxonomy): domain Bacteria; kingdom Bacillati; phylum Actinomycetota; class Actinomycetes; order Propionibacteriales; family Kribbellaceae; genus Kribbella; species Kribbella sp. CA-293567. The sequence goes on along the minus strand of NZ_CP114065.1, from coordinate 2,720,046 downwards.
GCAGCGTCGAGCACCGCCCGCGTGTCGGCCTGTCCGAGCACGCCCGGCAGCGACTTGTGCGGCTTGGGGCTGGCGAGCAACGCGCCGGGATCGGTCTCGATTCGCCCGGTCCGCTGCGCCCAGGCGGTGAACACCCGGGCCGCCGTCGCCCGCCGTGCCATCGTGCTGCGCGACTTGCCGAGGCTCTGCTGTTTGGCCAGCCAGGACCGCAGTCCACGGATGTCGAGGCTGCTCAGATCATCGTGACCAAGCCGAGTCAAATGATCGATCAGATCCATCACATCACCGATGTAGGCTCGCACCGAATGCCTGCTGAGGTCTCTTTCCGCCGTCAGATGCCGTTCGTAGTCAGCCAGTAACACAGTGAAACCTTCCGTCTTGGAAGGCGTTCCGCTGACCTCGTCCGGCGCCATGCCCCGACGATGCGGCAGTGGCCCCGGCATCGCAAGCCACCGCGCGGTGGATACCCCTAGGAGGTCTGGCCCCAATTCCACTGGTCGACTACTGTTCGGCCCGATTGCCCTAGTAGCAACGGAGGCACCCCTGACCATGGCCCCCTCAGCGAACGGACAGACCGTAGGCCGGCGCCTGCCGGTCGAGTCGGCGTTCACTCGAGTCGAGGATGCGCGGCACCGTCTGCCGCGCCTGTTCGGTCGTCGCGACCTAGTCGTTCTCGGACTCGGCGTGATGATCGGGTCCGGCATCTTCAGTCTCAGCGGTAAGCAGGCGGCCAATGTCGCCGGGCCCGCCGTGATCTTGTCGTTCTTGATCGCCGCGGTGGTCTGCGTACTGGCCGCGGCCTGTTACGCGGAACTCTCGTCGACGATCCCCGTCTCGGGAAGCGCGTACACCTTCAGCTACGTCACCTTCGGTGAGTTGTGGGCCTGGCTGGTGGGCTGGGCTCTGGTGCTCGAGCTCGTCACCGCCGCCGCCATCGTGGCGCGCGTCTGGTCGGCGTACTTCCTGGCGACGCTGGACGGATTCGGCTTCACCCTGCCCGCGGGCGTGGCGCAGTACTTCGGGCCGGACGCCGAGATCAACCTGGTGGCGCCGGTGCTGCTGCTGGTGCTGACCGCGCTGATCGTCACCGGCACCAAGCTGTCGGCCCGGGTGCTGACCGTCGTCGTCCTGGCGAAGGTCGCCGTCATCTTGCTGGTGGTCGTGATCGGCGCCCTCCACATCGACTTCGACAACTACCGCCCGTTCGTCCTGGACTCGCGCCCCGCCCCGGCGACGGCCAGTCCGACCTTGCTCAGCTGGATCCTGGACTCGTCGTTCGGCTCGTTCGGCGTGATGGGCATCTTCACCGCGGCCAGCTCGATCGTCTTCGCCTACATCGGCTTCGACCTGATCGCGACCGCGTCCGAGGACGCCCGCAACCCGCGCAAGACCGTCCCGCAGGGCATGCTGCTGGGCGTCGGCGCCGTCACCATCCTGTACGTCGCAATGGCGGTCGTCCTGGTCGGGATGCGTCCCTCCGGTCAGCTGGGCGGCGCGGCTCCCCTCTCGGAGGCCATGTCGGCTGTCGGCGTCGGCTGGGCGGCGAAGGTGGTCAATCTAGGGGCCTTGCTCGCCATGAGCACGGTCATCGTGGTGGTCCTGATCGCGCAGAGCCGAGTGCTCTTCAACATGGGCCGCGACGGCCTGCTCCCGAAGAGCCTCGGCCGGGTCAGCCGCGTGTACTCCTCCCCCGCCCGGGCCGCCACGGCCGCCGGGGTGGCAGCGATCGCGCTGACGATGTACCCGAAGGTTCTCGACCTCGAAGAACTGCTCGTCATCGGTGCCCTGTTCTGCTTCGCATTCTGCGCCGTCGGCGTGCTGACGCTGCGGCGCAAGGAGCCAAACCTCGAGCGTGGCTTCCGGGTCCCGATGGTGCCGTTGATTCCGCTGCTGTCACTGGCCTCGACGCTGTGGCTGATGCTGAACCTGAAGACCAGCACCTGGACCAAGTTCGGCGTCTGGATGGCACTCGGTCTGGCGATCTACGGCCTCTACGGCCGCTGGCACAGCCGTCTGGCCAACGAGGACAGCTGGGACTTCGACATCGGCGACACCGATCCCGGGACGGGCGGTCTGCAAGCCGTCCGGAGCGAGGCCGACACCGGTGAACTGCGTGCGGTCCGGACACCTCCCAAGCCGCCTTCCCGCGGAAAGCACATGCGTAACTGACGCTTCGGTGCCCACTGATCCCCTGACGAGTTCCCGGTCAGGGGATCAGCCATTTCCGGGGCGGTTTTCCACAGCGTTCCAAGTCGTCCGCGAGATCGGTGCGAACCACGGCAGATTCCTTGTCGGAGGTGGTCATCGATGCGAACCACGAACGCGGTCGGGCAGTATGGCGAAGATCTCGCCGCCAGACACCTGGTGGACAACGGCTTCACGATCCTGGATCGCAACTGGCGTTGTGCTCAGGGCGAGATCGACATCGTCGCCCGCGAGGGCCACACGCTCGTCGTCTGCGAAGTGAAGACCCGGCGCGGGCTGAACTACGGCAGTCCGCTCGAGTCGATCACCTATCGCAAGCTCAGCACACTCCGCCAGTTGGTCGGGCGGTGGCTGCAGGCGCACGAGGTGCGTCCGGATGAGATCCGGATCGACGCTGTCTCGGTGCTGCTGCCGCACCAGGGCGCGCCCAGTGTCGACCACGTCAGGGGCGTGGCCTGATGCCGCTCGCCCAGGCCTGGTCCGTGGCGCTCGTCGGCCTGGAAGGCCACCTCGTCGAGATCGAGGCCGACATCGCTCAGGGCCTGCCGAAGACCACCCTGATCGGCCTGCCTGACACCTCACTGTCGGAAGCGCGTGACCGAGTGCGCGCCGCGGTAGTCAACAGTGGCGAGAAGTTCCCCGACCGCAAGGTCACCATCGGCCTGTCCCCTGCGACGTTGCCGAAGACGGGTTCGCATTACGACGTCGCTATCGCGTGTTCGCTACTCGCCGCCGCGGGAGTGGTCGACAACGAGCGGCTTCGGCAGGTGGCGATCATCGGGGAACTGGGCCTGGACGGCCGGATGCGGGAGGTTCGCGGCGCCCTGGCCATGACCCTGGCCGCTTCCCGCTCCGGCTTCGAGCGGATCGTCGTCCCGGAGCTCAACGCCGGCGAGGCCAAACTGGTCCCGGGCATCGAGGTCTACGGGATGCGGTCCCTGCGTCAGGTGCTCGCCCTGCTGCGGCAGACCGAGATGCCCGACGAGGACCCACCCCGGGCCGAGCCTCGGCTCATCTCCGAGTCGCTCACCCGGGTGCCCGAAGTCGATCTCCACGACGTGCTCGGCCAGCGCGAGGGCCGCAAGGCGATCGAGGCAAGCGCGGCCGGCGGTCATCACATCTATCTGCACGGGCCACCCGGCTCGGGCAAGACCATGCTCGCCGAGCGCCTCGCGGGCTTGATGCCGGATCTCAGCACCGAAGACTCCCTCGAGGTGTCGGCGGTGCACTCGTTGGCGGGTTTGCTGACCAACGATGCGGAGTTGGTCGTGCGGCCGCCCTTCATCGCCCCGCACCACACCGCCTCCCTCCCCAGCCTGATCGGAGGCGGTTCCGGTATGCCCCGACCTGGGGCGATCAGCTGCGCTCACCGAGGGATCCTGTTCATCGACGAAGCACCCGAGATGCATCCGCTGACCCTCGACACCCTGCGGCAGCCGCTCGAGTCCGGCTTCGTCGAAGTGCACCGGGCGGCCGCGGTCGCGAAGTTCCCGGCTCGCTTCCTGCTCGTGCTCGCGGCGAATCCCTGTCCCTGCGGCCTGGCCGGGATACCGAACAAGATCTGCAACTGCACTCCGCAGAACCTGAACCGCTATCGCCAGCGCATCAGCGGCCCGATCAAGGACCGGATCGACATCCAGCGCCAGATCCTTCCCGCCGCCCGCGGTGTGGGCGACACCGATCAGCCGGAGTCGACCGCCGAGGTCGCCGCCAGAGTCCGGCTCGCGCGCGAGCGGCAGAGTCATCGGTATCAGGGCACGGGCTGGTCGCTGAACAGCCAACTCCCCGGGCCGATCCTCCGCCGCGAATACCCGCTCGACGAGGCGAGTCAACGACTTCTCGAAGACCTGTACGCCGAAGGCAGCCTCACCGCCCGAGGCTTCGACCGGGTCGCCCGTCTCGCCTGGACTCTCGCCGACCTGGAGGGCGCCACGCTCCCCAACGTCGCCCATACCCACGAAGCGTTCCAACTCAGAACCGGCGCCCCGCTGACCCCACTCACCGACGAACGCCCTCTCCGAAAGGCAGCTTCATGACCACTGCGATCTCCCCACCGGCTGATATCAGCGAAGATGAGCGGTTTGCGCGGGCCGGATTGTCCCGGGTGGTCGAGCCGGGCGATCCAGCGGCGGTTGCCGCGTTCGAGGGATTGGAGGCTCAAGAACTGTGGGCTGCGTTGCACGAGAAGCGGCCGATGTTCGAGCGGTGGAGTGCTCGGGTGGCGGAGGCGCGGCCGGAGATCGACCTGCAGCGTGCTGTGGCTACCGGCGCCAGATTCGTCATCCCGGGCGATGACGAGTGGCCCGAACAGGTGGAGGTGCTGGCCGATGCGGGCCTGCAGAGCCGTCGCGGCGGCGTACCGTTCGGGCTTTGGGTTCGCGGGCCTTCGCATCTGCGAGAGACACTCACGCAGTCTGTTGCCGTGGTCGGCGCCCGCGCCTGCTCGTCGTACGGCGAACATGCAGCGGCCGAGCTCGCCGCGGGACTCGCCGATGAGGGCATCACGGTGGTCTCCGGCGGCGCTTATGGGATCGATGCCGCGGCCCATCGCGGCGCCCTCGCCAGCGGCGGTCCGACGGTCGCCGTGCTCGCCTGCGGCGTCGACGTCAGCTACCCGAAAAGCAACACGGCGCTCTTCCACCGAATCGCCGAAACCGGCCTGCTGGTCAGCGAACTCCCGCCGAGATGTTCGCCCACCAAACTCCGCTTCCTCGCCCGCAACCGACTCATCGCAGCCACCACGCTGGGCACCATCGTGGTCGAAGCAGCAATCCGCAGCGGCGCCCTCAACAGCGCCGGCTGGGCCGAACAATGCGGCCGCCAGGTCCTCGCCGTCCCCGGCCCGATCACCTCCCGCATGTCAGAAGGCGTCCACCTCCTGATCCGCGAACGCAACGCCACCCTGGCCACCAACGTGGCCGACATCCTCGAAGCCATCTCCCCACTGGGCACCCACACCACGTCCTACCCCCACGCCCCCGCCACCCCCACCGACCACCTGGACCACGAACTCAGCCGCACCCTGGACGCCGTCCCCGTCCTCCGCCCCGCCCAAGCCACCCGCATAGCCACCACCGCCGGCCTCGACCTCGACACCACCCAGGAATGCCTCGAAACCCTCGCCGAAACCAACCTGATCGAATACACCGACACCGGCTGGCGCCTACCTTCCACCCAACAGTCGGCCTGACCCCACCGCCCCACACCCGCACCCGCACCCGATTCCCGCTCTTCTGCCGACTCCGTCCCGGCGGTGTCGAGGCCCGCGCTGCGCCAGCTCATCCCACATCCATTCGCGACCGCCCCGCACCAGTTCCTTCGTCGCCGGCTTCCCATCCTCAGCGCCGCCTGCACCGAGCCTGGCTGGCGGAGTGCCAGCGCCCGAGAAACCACTCGAATCGCCGGCGGCGCCTGCGCGGCGCTGGTTGGTGAATATGAACGAGTGGGAGAACCGAATGGAACCGGCGCCAGTCCGGCACGCGGACTGGCGGCGTGGCGATGAGACTGCGTTAACGCGTTGGCCCGCTCGTCAGCAGGTTCTGCGGGGTCGCTTGCGGCTGTTGACGCGCCCTCGGGCAGTCGATCGGTCCGCGCCAACGTTCGACCGGCGCGGTACCAGCGTCTGTGACACCGAGGTGTTGTCGCTACCCACCGGCGGGCTCGACGCGCGGTAGGAGCACTGGATGTAGCTCGCGCTGGTGCTGATACCGCTGCACCAGCCGAACTGCCTACGCCGACCACGCGCGGTATCAGCTCGATGTCGGTGCGCTGGCGGCGTCGGTACGGGTGTTGGTCCACGCGGTATGGACGCGTGTCTGCGGGCGGGCTGATCCACTTGGTTCACCGCGAGGCCGAGTCGAGCAACCTGCGCCGGGTCGGCTGGCGAGGTACCAGCAACCTGGCACCGGCTCGGCTGGCCAGGCACCAGCAACCGCACCGGCTCGGCTGGCCAGGCACCAGCAACCTGGCACCGGTTCAGCTGGCCGGATACCAGCAACCTGGCATCGGGTTAGCTGGCCAGGTACCAGCAACCTGGCATCGGGTCAGCTGGCGAAGTATCAGCAACCTGCGTCGGTCAAGTTGCGCAGTATCGGCTTCTGGAGCTGTATGGCTTGGTCGACTCGTGTACTGGTGGCCTGGAGGTGCGGTACCGCTGCGTCCGGGCGTGCCGACAGCCCGCGGGGTGGGCGCGGGTGTCGGGATGCGGTGGGGTCAGCGGCCGAAGTCGGAGTCTTTGGGGACTTCCAGGTCGGACTTGGCCAGTTCTTCGATGTTGACGTCGCGGAAGGTGACGACCTTCGCGTTCTTCACGAAGCGGGCTGAGCGGTAGACGTCCCAGACCCAGGCGTCGGCCATGGTGACTTCGAAGTAGACGTCGCCGCCTTCGGTGCGGACCTTCAGGTCCACCGCGTTGCACAGGTAGAAGCGCCGTTCGGTCTCCACTACGTACTTGAAGATCCCGACGACGTCCTTGTACTCCCGATAGAGCTGTAGCTCCATATCGGTTTCGTACTTCTCGAGATCGTCAGCGCTCATCGGCTCTCCACTCCGGTGGGACTGGTGACATTGTGTCCCAAATCGGGCCGCATACTGCGGCGGACATTCTCGAACCGCCGTCGATGTTGCGGACACGGGCCGTATTCGTCCAGTGCCGCCTGGTGCTCAGGGGTGCAGTAGCCCTTGTGGACCGCGAAATCGTACTGCGGGTACTGCTCGTGCCACTGCTGCATGATCCGGTCCCGGGTCACTTTGGCGATCACCGAGGCGGCCGCGATACAGGCTGCCACCCGGTCACCCTTCCACACCGCCAGCCCCGGTACGCCGAGGCCGTCGACCCCGAAGCCGTCGGTGAGCACGTACTGCGGCCGCAGGTCGAGCAGGAAGATCGCCCGGCGGAGCGCCTCCACGTTCGCGACATGCATGCCGAGCCGGTCGCACTCGGCCGCCTCGATCGAGACCACCGACCAGGCCAGGGCCCGGTCGCGGATCTGGTCGTAGCAGCGGTCCCGCGCCTTCGCGGTCAGCAGCTTGGAATCGGCCAGCTCGGGGATCTGGCCGCGTTTGCCCTCCGGCAGGATCACCGCGGCAGCGACCAGCGGTCCGGCGCACGGGCCCCGGCCCGCCTCGTCGACCCCCGCGATCGGGTCGAGGCCGACCCGTCGCAGGGCACGCTCGTACCCGTACAGCCCGGCGTCACGCCGGATGGTGCTGCCGCGCGGAAGTGCGCTCATCCATCAACTCACTTGGGGGTGTGAGGGGAGGTTCACTTGGGAGGTGGGGTCAGGGAGATCGAGGGCTTGTCCGGTGCCGGACCGGGCGCCGGGATCGACTTGAAGGTATCCGGTACGCCGAGTTTGCCGAATCTGTTCGCCGGCCAAACCACCAGCACCGCCCGGCCGGTCACCTTCTCCATCGGCACGAACGCCGCGTCACCCGGAGCGCCGCCGTCGGGCCCGGTGTCGCTCAGATGCACTCGCGAGTCACCCGACTCGGCCCGATGATCGCCCATCACGAAGACCCGACCGGCCGGCACGGTGACCTGGAACTCCATCGCCGAGGCCGCGTCACCCGGGTACAGGTACTGACTCTCCTCGAGGGGCTGACCGTTCACCATCAGGCGGCCCTTGGAGTCGCAGCAGGCGACCTTGTCGCCCGGCATTCCGACCAGGCGCTTGATCAGGTGCCCGTGGCTGGAGTCCGGCAGCAGGCCGACGACCTCGAAGAACCGGCCGACCGAACCACGCTTCGGGCCGCTCTCCCCGTTGCCGAGCCAGCCGCCCGGATCCTCGAACACGACGACGTCGCCGCGCTCGACGTCGGTCAGTTTCTCGACCACCACCCGGTCACCGACCAGCAGCGTGTTCTGCATCGACTCGCTGGGGATGATGAACATCTGGCCGACGAAGGCCCGCAGGATCGACGAGACGATCAGAGCACCGACCACGATCAGCACGAACTCGCGAGCAGCTGCCGCGAGGCCCGAGCGGTGGGCGGGTTTCTCTTTCGTCGCAGTCGGTGTCTCAGTCACTTCTTCAGCCCCGGCTTCTTGAAGGTTTCCGGAGGACGCAGCATCGTCATCCGGTCAGACGGCCAGATTACGCAACAGGCACGGCCAACCACGTTGTCGACGGGAACGAATCCGCCGCCGGGTCCGCCCATGTGGGCACGGGAGTCCGCGGATTCGGCCCGGTTGTCACCCATGACCCACAGTGAACCAGGCGGCACAACGACGCTGAACGGCGAATTCGAGGGCTTGGCGTCCTCGAGCAGGTACTCCCGCTCGTCCAGGGCGATGTTGTTCACCGCGATCTGGCCGGACTTGTTACAGCAGATCACCCGGTCGCCGGCCACGCCGATCACCCGTTTGACCAGGTGACCCTCACCGCTGCGCGGGAGGATGCCGACGAACTCACCGAGCTGCCGCAGCGGCCCGGGCTGCTTCGGCGCCTCGTTCAGCCAGTTGGCCGGGTCCTTGAACACGACGATGTCGCCCCGGTCGACCTCACGGTGCAGATAGCTGACCTTCTCGGCCAGGATCCGGTCGTTGGTCGTCAGGGTGTCGTACATCGACTCCGAGGGCACGTAGAAGGCCTCGGCAACGAAGAGTCGCAGGACGACCGTGATGACCAACGCGAGCACCGTCACGGTGGTCATCTCGATCAGCAGGCTCATCAGCGGATTCCGCTGTTTGAGCCTACGGTGCCGTCCTTTGGTGCGACGTGCCCTCCTGGCTGGCGGGCGAGCGCGCGTCGCGGTGCTCGGCGCCATACCGGACCGTCGTCAGTCGACGATCAGGAGGCCGGGATGTTGTCCCGCTTCTCCTTGATCTTGGCGGCCTTGCCGCGCAGGTCGCGCAGGTAGTACAGCTTCGCGCGACGGACGTCGCCGCGGGTGACGACCTCGATCTTGTCGACGATCGGGGTGTGCATCGGGAAGGTCCGCTCGACGCCGACGCCGAAGCTGACCTTGCGGACCGTGAAGGTCTCCTGCAGGCCACCACCGTGGCGGCGGATCACGACACCCTTGAAGACCTGGACGCGGGACCGGTTGCCTTCGACGACCTTGACGTGCACGTTGACCGTGTCACCGGCGCGGAAAGCGGGGATGTCGTCACGCTTGCTCGCGTTGTCGAGCTCGTTCAGGACGTTGGTCATCAGGTGTCTCTTCCTCGCGACTGCCACAGGTCACCCGCGAATGCTTGGTGTGAAAGTAGGAGTTGTTGTCACGCGGTGGTCACCCCCTGTGGCAGGAGCACCGACTGGCAACAGCGACCAAGTTTGCCACACCGCATCGACCGCCACGAAATCAGCCCGGCTCAGCGCCGCCTGCGACGCTTGGCCAGCAGTACCAGCTCGACCCGCTCGGTCTGCCGCTCCCGCTTGAGCTCGCGGTAGCCGGCGTTGCGGTAGAGCTGCAGGGTGCGCTCACTGTCCGCACCCGTGAACAGCTCGTACGCCGTGATCTCGGCGGGCGCGGTCTTCTCGGCGACCTGCAGGAGCTTGCCGGCGATCCCTCGCCGCTGCCAGTCAGGGGCCACCATCAGCCGCCCGATCCGGCCCACTGAGCCGTCCAGGACCAACTGCACCGATCCGACGATGCGCCCTCCCGCCACCGCCTTCCAGACCGGCCCCCGCGCGAAGCGGGCAACACACTCCTCCAGCGACTCCGACAGCGGCGGAATCGACAGGTCGCCGTACGCCTGGCCTTCGGTCAGGAAGGTCGCGCGCTGCAGCGTGAGCAACTCCCCCGCGTCCGCCTCGGTCGCCGGGAGTACCCGAACCTGCGACGCCGGGTCGTCCTCAGCAGCCACCGCACTGCCCCAGGCGGCCAGCAGGTCGGGCCTGCGCTCGGTGGTACGCCGTACGGACTCGTCGTGGCGCCACTCGGCGATCAGCTTGTGATTGCCCGACAGCAACACCTCGGGTACGTCGTGTCCGCGCCACTCCGCCGGCTTCGTGTAGACGGGGTACTCCAGCAGCCCGTGCCCCGAGTGAGACTCCTCGGCCAGGGACTCCGGGTTGCCGATCACACCGGGCAGGAGGCGGGCGATGGCCTCGACCATGACCAGTACGGCGACCTCGCCGCCGTTGAGCACGTAGTCGCCGATCGAGACCTCGGTGACCTGCATTCGCTCGGCGGCGTGGGCCGCCACTCGCGCGTCGATGCCCTCGTATCGCCCGCAGGCGAAAGCCAGCCACGGCTCGGCAGCAAGCTCGTAGGCCAGGTCCTGGCTGAAGGGGCGGCCTGCAGGCGTGGGGACGATCAGCCGGGGCTGTGACGGCCCGTCAGCCGGCAGTACTGCGTCGAACGCCTCTCCCCACGGCTGCGGCTTCATCACCATGCCCGCGCCACCGCCGTACGGGGTGTCGTCGACAGTGCGGTGGCGGTCGTGGGTCCAGTCACGGAGATCGTGGACGCGGACGTCCAGCAGGCCGCTCTTGGCCGCCTTGCCCACCAGCGAGACGTCGAGGGCGGCCAGGTACTCCGGGAAGATCGAGAAGACGTCGAGCCTCATCGGCCCGCGTCTCCAGGCTCGGCCGGAACCACCTCGGCGCCTTCGGGATCGAGCAGCCCCGGCCGGTCGGCCACCGTCACGTACTTCGCGTCCAGGTCGATCTCCGGGACCAGCTCTTCGACCAGCGGCACCAGTACGGCGTTGCCGGCCGGCCTGCGGATCTCCAGCAGGTCCTGCGACGGCAGGTGCACCACGTCGATGACCTCACCGGCCTCGGCGCCGTCGGTGGTGCGGACCTTCAGGCCGATCAGCTCGCGGTCGTAGTACTCCTCGGGGTCCTCCGGCCGCTCGTCCTCGCCGATCTCGGCCTGGACCTCCAGGTTGCGCAGGTTCTCCGCCGCGGTGCGGTCCGGCGACTCGACGAACTTCACCAGCAACCGCCCGCTGTGCCAGCGGCTGGACTCGACGACCAGCGTCCTGGGCGGCGTCGTGGGCGTCACCAGCCGGGCGCCGTCGGCGAACCGGAGGTCGGGGTCGTCCGTCCGGACGATCATGCCGACCTCGCCCTTGATCCCATGCGCCCGGCCGATCCGGCCGACGATCACCAGCACTTGCGGTTCCTACTTTCGACAACGAAGGGGGAAAGAGCAGTGAAGGGCCGCACCCAGTGGGTACGGCCCTTCAGGGACTGTCGGAGTTCAGCGGCGCGGACGCTTGTTGAACTCGTCGACGAAGTCGATCCGGACCGACTGCTCGGAGCTGAGCGCCCCGACCACGGTACGGATCGCGGTCGCCGTCCGGCCGTTGCGGCCGATCACCTTGCCGATGTCGTCGGGGTGCACGTGCACCTCGAGCGTCTGTCCGCGGCGCAGGTTACGCGACCGGACACTGACGTCGTCGGGATTGTCGACGATGCCCCGGACCAGGTGCTCGAGCGCCTCGGTCTCCATCACCGTCAGGCCTTGGCGTCGTCGGCCGGCGCGTCGGCGGCGGCGGCGGCGTCAGCGGCCGGAGCGGCCTCTTCGACCTTGGCCTCGGCGGCGTCGTCCTTCTTCTCGGCCTTCGGCTCCGCCTTCTTGGCGGTGGCCTTCTTGGTGACGGCCTCGGTCTTCAGCGTGCCGTGCGCCTCGGCGAGGGCCTCGTTGAAGATCTCCTGCTTGTCCCGCTTGGGCTCCTTGACCCGCAGCGGCGCCGGAGCCTCGAGACCCTTGAACTTCTGCCAGTCACCGCTGGCCCGGAAGATCGCGGCGACGGCCTCGGTCGGCTGCGCGCCGACGCCCAGCCAGTACTGCGCCCGGTCCGACTCGACGTGGATGAACGACGGCTCGGCCTTCGGGTTGTACTTGCCGATCTCCTCGATGGCGCGGCCGTCACGCTTGGCGCGGGCGTCCATCACGACGATGCGGTAGTGCGGCGCACGCTTCTTGCCGATGCGCTTCAGACGAATCTTGACTGCCACGTTTGTGGGGTCTCCCTCGGGATTTCATGTCTTGGTTGAGCAACACACCGGCGTCGTGGGGACAACGGGTGGTCACTCGGATGGGCCTTCCGGGACGTGGAGTTAGAGGGCTGCACGTGATCCGGACGGACTCAGCCCGACATTCTGCCAGATCCACGCACTTCAAACCAATTCACTGCCGGGGTGCCGGGCTACCGGCTGTCAGGTGCGGAAGGGAGCCAGGTCCGGAAGCTCCGCGATGTAGCCGTCGAGCAGTTGATGGGCGGCGGTGACGGAGTCGATCAGGGGGTGCCAGGCGAAGGCCCGGACGGCGGCGGCCCGCGAACCGGAGGCGGCGGCTTCGATGGTGGACCGCTCGACCGCCTTGACCGCGCAGACCAGGCCGGCCTGGTGGTCGGTGAACTGCGAGATCGCGAGCGGCCGGGCGCCGTTGGCGTCGACCGTGCACGGGATCTCGACCACCGCGTCGTCGTCGAGGTGGCGCAGGGTGCCGCGGTTGCGCACGTTCAGGATCAGCGACGCCCGCTCGTTGTGGGCGATCGCCCGCATCAGTGACAGCGCGACCTGCTCGTAGCCACCCGCCGACATGTCCCGCTCGTCCCGCTCCCCCGCGTCGGCCACCGCACGGCTCTCCACCATGTACGTCGACTCGCGCTCGGCCCGCGTCTTCTGCCACAGCTCCAACGCATCGGCGGGCTGTGCAGCCGTCTCGGCGTAGAACCGCGACTGCTGCTCCAGCAGGAACGTCCCGCGCGTCTGCTCGACCGCCTGTACTGCGGCCAGCGTCTCGCGGGCGAAGTAGTAGTAGTGCAGGTACTCATTGGGGATCGACCCCAGCGAGCGCAGCCACTCGACCCCGAAGAGCCGCCCCTCCTCGAAGTCGCCGAGCGCCGCCGGGTCGGCCAGCAACGCCGGCAGATGATCCACGCCACCCGACTGCAGCCCGCGCAACCAGCCGAGGTGATTGAGCCCGGCGTAGTCGTAGAAGACCGACGAGGCGTCCAGCCCCAGCGCCAAGGCGGCCCGGCGCCCGAGCCCGGACGGCGAGTCGCAGATCCCGATCACCCGGTCCCCCAGGGACGGGATCATCGCCTCGGTCACCATCCCGGCCGGGTTGGTGAAGTTGATGACCCATGCCTCAGGCGCCAGCGCGGCGATCCGCTGGGCGATGGCGGTGGCCACCGGCAGCGTCCGCAAGGCGTAGGCGATCCCACCCGCGCCGACCGTCTCCTGCCCCAGTACGCCGAGGTCGAGGGCGACCCGCTCGTCGACGGTGCGGCCTTCGAGCCCGCCGACCCGGATCGCGGAGAAGACGAAGTCGGCACCGCGCAGCGCCTCGTCGAGGTCGGTTGTCTCGGTCACCACCGGCGCATCGGCGTACGGTGTGGCCTGTTGCCGCAGCACCGAACCGATGGACGCCAGCCGGGAGCGGTCGGTGTCGTAGAGCACCACGGAGGTGATCCGGCCGTCGCCACGATCCCCCAGCAACGCCTGGTAGACGAGCGGAACCCGGAACCCGCCGCCTCCGAGAATGGTCAGCCTCATGTCAGCACCACCTGCACCCCAGCCTCCTCCAGCTGCCCCCGGGTCGCCTCGTCGGCGCCGGCTTCGGTCACCACCATGGAAAGTTCACCCGGCTCGCAGACCTTGGCGACACCGTGGCCGGGGAACTTGGTCGCGTCGGCCAGCAGCACCACCCGGTCGGCGGCCTTGATCATCGCCCGCTTCACCGGTACTTCGATCATCGTGCTGTCCATCACCCGGCCGTCGGGGCGGACCCCGCTGGTGCCGAGGAACAGCCAGTCGACGTGGATCTGCCGCAGCGACTCTTCGGTCAGGTAGCCGACCAGTGAGCGGTAGCTGCGCCGGACGAAGCCACCCAGGATGATCAGCTCGATCTGCTCGTCGTGCTGCAGCTCCTCCAGCACCGCGAGGTTGCTGGTGACGACGGTCAGCGAGCGGCCGCGCAGGTGCTGCGCGACCCGCAGGGCCGTCGTACCGATGTCCAGCAGCACCGACTGCCCGTCGTTGACCAGGGCGGCCGCGCGCCGCGCGATCTTGTCCTTCTCGGTCGCATGCACCGCACTGACCTCGGCGAACGGCTCGTCACCGCCGTCGACAGCCAGCGCGCCGCCATAGACCCGCGTCAGCCGGCCCTGCTCGTGCAACTGCTCGAGGTCGCGCCGGATGGTGGCCTCGCTGACGCCGAGCTGGGCAGCCAGCAGTTTCACACCTCCGGCCCCGTCGACCCGAAGTGCGCGGACGATCTGATCCTGCCGCTGCTGTGGCAACACGAGATGACGGTATCACGCAAACTCCGTCATACTTGAGCACAGATTTGCAGGGGTATTGCGTAGTTTGATCAAAAGCTCCACACTGGCTGCACGAATTTGAGCGACCCTGCAGGAGTGTGCTGGCCATGCAAGAGCTGGCGATGAGCGAACTGGACGTCGTCGTGTCCGGCCTGGTCTTCCACGACCTGGTGCTGGGGCTGCCGTCCGCGCCGCGTCCGGGGACCGAGGTGTGGGCGGACGACTCCGCCGAGAGCCCGGGCGGGATCGCCAACTTCGCGGTCGCGCTGGCCCGGCTCGGGCTGCGCACCGGCCTGGCCGCGACCTTCGGCGCCGACGATCTCGGCGACCGGCTGTGGGACCGGCTGGCACTGGGCGAAGGCATCGATCTGACTCTCTCCCGCAAGCTCGACGGCTGGCAGACCCCACTCACGGTGGCCCTTGCCTATGACAACGACCGGGCCCTGGTCACCAGGGGTACCCCTCCTCCGCTGTCGGCCGACGAGCTCCTGACCACGCTGCCGGCCGCCAAGGCCGTTGCCGCTCACATCGGTCCCTGGCCGAACGAGTGGCTCGCCAAGGCCCGGGCGGCCGGCAGCGTGGTGTTCGCCGACGTCGGCTGGGACCCCACCGAGCAGTGGGATCCCGCGGTACTCGATCAACTGGAGCACTGCGACGTATTCCTGCCGAACGCCGGTGAGGCGATGAACTACACCCGCACGAGTACGCCGGACGAGGCGCTCGGGCGGCTGGCCGAGAAAGTCCCGCTGGTTGTCGTCTCGGACGGCGCGAACGGAGCGCTGGCGCTGGACGCGAGCACCGGCGAGCGGGTCGTAGTACCGGCCGTACAGGTCTCGGCGGCGGACACCACCGGGGCGGGTGATGTGTTCGCCGCCGGGTTCATCGCAGCGAGCCACTGGGGCCTCCCGCTGGCCGAGCGGGTGGAGTTCGCCGCACTGGTCGCGGCGCTGTCCGTCACCAAGCTCGGTGGCGCCGAGGCCGCTCCGCGGTGGGCCGACCTCGCCGCATGGCACCACCAGCATCCAGAACACCCATCCCTTGCCGCGCTGATCAGCGCACACTCCGGGAGCGCAGGGCTGCGCGACCAGTCAGGAAGGTAGAACCATGGAGCTCTCACGTCGGACGGTGCTCGCCGGAGGGTTCGCCACCCTGCTCGGCGGAACGCTCGTCGGCTGTTCGTCCAGCATGGACACGGGATCGACGAAGAAGAACGCAGGAGGCAACCTCGCGCTGTGGTGCTGGCCGGGTGGCCTGGGCAAGTCCGTCCTGGACGACACCGTCGCGCACTTCCCGGACCAGAACATCAAGTACTCCGAGGTCGGGGGCGACTTCAAGCAGAAGCTGCTCACCACCTTCAACGGCGGCAGCTCGATCCCGGACATCACCGGGGTCAAGGGTGAGGACATCGCCTCGCTGCTCCCGCAGGCCAACCGGTTCGTCGACCTCAAGACGATCGGCGGCGACGCCCTGCTGGGCGACTACCTGGAGTGGAAGGTCAAGCAGGCCACCACGCTGGACGGCAAGGTGCTCGGCATCCCGATCGACATCGGCCCGACCGCGCTGTTCTACCGCGAGGACATCTTCGCCGCCGCCGGGCTGCCCGGCGACCCGGCCGAGGTGGCCGAGCAGCTGAAGACCTGGGACGACTTCCTGGCCGCCGGGGTGGAGCTGCGCAAGGCCAACCCGAAGGCGCCGATCGTTGCCGACGCCACCGATCTCTACGGCACGGTCGTCAACCAGGGCACGTCGCGGTACATCGACAAGGACAACAGGTTCATCGGCGACCAGGACCACATCCGGAAAGCCTGGGACACCGCGGTCAAGGCGATCACGCTCAAGGTCGACGGCCGTGCCCTCGGCGGCTCACCGGACTGGAACGCCGGCCTCGACCAGGGCACCGTGCCCACGGTCACCGGCGCGGCCTGGGTCGCACTGGACATCAAGGCCGCCTGCAAGACCAGCGCCGGCAAGTGGCGGGTCGCGGCGACCCCGAGCGGTCCGGCGAACTTCGGTGGCTCGTTCCTGACCATCACCAAGAACGCCGCCGATCCGGCCGCGGCGCTCGAGGTGATCAAGTACATGCTCAGCGCCGACAACCAGGCCAAGGCGTTCGCCGACGCGCAGATCTTCCCGTCCGCCCCGGCCGCCTACGACAAGCCGCAACTCAAGGCGGCGGACCCGTTCTTCGGTGGCCAGGCGCCGATCGAGGTCTTCGGGCCGGCCGCCAAGAACATCCCGGTCGCCTACGAGGCGCCGCTGGACGCCGCGATCGCCGTACACGGCATCAAGCTGGTCCAGGCGGGCAAGAAGACGTCGGACGCGGCCTGGGCGGAGGCGGTCGCGAAGGCGAAGCAGATCGGCAAGCGTCAGGGCGTGCAGTGACGCTGACCGCGACGACGCCCACCCGTCCGGCCGGTACGGCGAAGCCGGGGCGCCGGCGCGGCATCGCGTCGTACTGGCGCTTCTACCTGGCGCTGTCGCCGTTCTACCTGATCTTCCTGGTCTTCGGCCTCTACCCGGTGGCGTCGACGATCCTGCTGGCCTTCCAGAAGTGGGACGGTCTCGGGCCCCGCAAGCTGGTCGGGCTGCAGAACTTCGGCTTCCTGATCGAGGACAGCACCTTCTGGCTGTCGTTGTGGAACACCGTGGTGCTGTTCGCGATGTCGACCGTGCCGACGCTGGTGATCGCGATGACGCTGGCGGTGATGCTGCATTCGGCGGTCCGGTTCAAGGGCGTCTACCGGATCGCCTACTTCATCCCGAACATCACCTCGCTGGTGGCGGCGGCGATCTTCTTCGCCGCCATCTTCAGTACCAACTTCGGGCTGATCAACTCCGGGCTGCGCGCGCTCGGCCTGCCCACCGAGGACTGGCTGCGGCAGCCGTGGGGGATCAAGATCGCGATCTCCACGATGATCGTGTGGCAGTGGGCCGGCTACAACACGATCATCTACCTGGCCGGTCTGCAGGCGATCCCGACCGAGCAGTACGAGGCGGCCAAGGTGGACGGCGCGGGACCGTTCCGGACGTTCTTCCAGATCACGTTGCCGCAACTGCGTCCGGTGGTGCTGTTCACCGTGATCATGTCGACGATCGGCGGCCTGCAGACCTTCACCGAACCGCAGGTGATGGTCGGCAACGCCGGCGGTACGGGGCAGAGCGGGATGACGGTGGTCATGTACTTCTACAACCAGGCCTTCTTCAACAACGACTACGGGTACGCCGGTGCGATCGCCCTGAGCATCTTCCTGCTCGTGCTGCTCTTCACCGCGATCAACTGGAGGCTGCTCGGCGGAAGGGGACGCCGGTGAAGACTCGTGTGCGATGGCCGGGGCTGATCATGCACGTCTTCCTGGCGATCGCCGGGGTGCTGTGCCTGTTCCCCTTCTACTGGACGTTGGTGATGGCAACCAACACCACGTCGGACATCTACCGGTATCCGCCCAAGTTCACCCTCGGCTCCCAGCTCGACGACAACATCCGCGCGGTGCTGGAGAACGTGGCGTTCTTCCAGTCGATGGCCAACACGCTGATCGTGGCGGTCTGTACGACGGTGCTGGTGCTGTTCTTCGACTCGCTGGCCGCGTTCACCTTCGCGAAGTTCCGGTTCCCGGGGCGGAACGCGCTGTTCGTGATCCTGCTCGCCACGATGCTGCTGCCGGCCCAGCTGGGCGCCGTACCGCAGTTCCAGACGATGGCGGCGTTCGGCTGGGTCGGGTCGCTGAAGGCGCTGATCATCCCGGCGTCGGCCAACGCGTTCGGGATCTTCTGGCTGCGGCAGTACTTCCAGAACTCGATCCACGACGAGCTGGTCGAGGCCGCGACGCTGGACGGCTGCGGCTTCCTCGGCGTCTACCGGCACGTGGCGCTGCCGTCGGCGCGGCCGGCCCTCGCGTTCCTCGGCATCTTCACCTTCGTCGCCTCCTGGAACGACTACTTCTGGCCGTTGATCGTGCTGACCAACCCCGATCACCTGACCCTGCAGGTGGCGCTGTCGTCGCTGAACCGCAGCCACGGCGTCGACTACAGCATGGTGATGACGGGCGCGCTGATGGCGATGGTGCCGCTGATCATCGTCTTCGTGATCTTCGCCCGGCAGTTCATCAAGGGAGCCACCGAGGGCGCGATCCGCGGCTAGTCCCCCGGCCGGGGCACTAGGCTGCGGGAACTGGAACGGGTGGGACTGCGTCGGAGGGGCGTCATGGTTGGCAAGCGGGGTCGCGTGATCGGGCGGGTCGGGCCGGGAATCGTCGGCGAGGTGATGCTTCCGGTCCGCGGTGCCACCGAAGCCTTCTACGCTTACCCCGCGGCCGACGAGGTGATCGAGGTCGGTACTCCGGTGGTGGTGGTCGAGTTCGATCCGCCCCGCTCGGTCTACGTCGCCCGCGCCATCTGAAATCCACGCAGTCCTGGAGGGGAAATGCTCTGGACGTACCTGATCACCGGCGCGATCGCGCTGGTGGTCCTCTTGATCCTGTTCCGGATGGTCTGGCGGGTGGCGGAGCCGAACGAGGCGCTGATCATCTCCGGCCTGGGCGCGCACTCGAGTGCCGAGCAGATCAACGAGACACTCGGCTTCAAGATCGTGGTCGGCCGCGGCACCGCCGTGCTGCCCGGTTTCCAGACCGTCCGGCGGTTGCCGCTGGACATCCGGGCCACCCCGCTGACCGTGACGTGTGTCTCCAGCCAGGGCATTCCGCTGCACATCAAGGGCGTCACGGCCTACAAGGTCGGTGACGACTACGGCTCGATCGCCAACGCCGCCCGCCGGTTCCTGGAGCAGAGCGACGAGCAGGTGATGAGCACGATCCACGAGCTGTTCGCGGGCCACCTGCGGGCGATCGTCGGATCCACCACGGTCGAGGAGATGCTGCACGACCGGGAGACGCTGACCACCAACATCCGCGGCTCGCTGGCCGGCGACATGGAGAAGCTCGGCCTGGTGGTCGACTCGCTGCAGATCCAGGAGATCGACGACGAGTCGGGCTACATCAAGAACCTCGGCCGCCCGCAGGCCGCCGCGGTCGAGGCCGCGGCCCGGATCGCCTGGGCCGAGCGCGACCGCGAGGCCACCGAGCGCGAGCAGGTGGCCGGCGCGGCGAAGGCCGCCGCGGTACGGCAGAGCTCGATCGCCCAGGCCGGCTACCAGGCCGAGGTCGACCAGGCGAACTCGAAGGCGTCGCAGTCCGGCCCGCTGGCCGAGGCGCTGGCCCGCCAGCAGGTCGTCGTGGCGGAGACCGAGACCGCGAAGCTGAACGCGGCCCTGGCCGAGAAGCAGCTCGAGTCGAGTGTGCTCAAGCCGGCCGACGCCGAGGCGTACAAGCAACGCACGCTGGCCAACGCGGCCCGTGACGCGCAGATCGCGTCCGCCGAGGCGAACGCCCGCGAGGTCACTCTGCGCGGTGAGGCACAGGCGCGGGCGACGGAGCTGAACGGTAAGGCCGAGGCGCTCGCCGTCCAGGCCAAGGCGATGGCCGAGGCCGCCGGTATCAAGGCGCGGGCCGAGGCGCTGGCCACGAACACCGACGCCGTCGTCGCGCAGCAGCTGGCCGAGGCCTACCCGGAGATCGTCCGGGCGGCCGCCAGCTCGTTCGAGAAGGTCGGCAACATGGTGGTCCTGAACGGTGCCCAGGGCATCGAGGACACCCTGGTGAAGACCATCACGATGGGCGGTTCCGGCTTCGCGCTGGCCAAGCAGCTGATCGACTCGCTGTCCACCAACGGCAAGCCGCCGACGCTGGAGGCCGTGCCCGACGAGGCTCCCCGGCCGTAGCCGGCGAGCTACCTTTCGACCACAAGTTAATCACTAACGTCGTATCAGGGTTGTCAGTTCCTAAGTCACAAGTGCTGCGCTAGCTTGAGGGCCATCACTCCCAGCGTCACGGCTCTCACCGGCCGTGACCGGTCGCCCCGAAGGACTGATCACCGTGCCCTTACGACGATTGCTCGCCGCCCTCGCAGCCTTGCTGGTCGGTGCCGCCACCCTGGTGGCGGTGCCGACCGAGGCGCAGGCCGCCCCCAACTTCAAGGCCCCGTTCCCGTGTGGCCAGCGCTGGACCTACAGCCACCACTCGCAGGAGGTCCGCCGCGCCCTCGACTTCGTCCGGTCCGACGGCGGCACCACCAACGGCACGCCGGTGCTGGCCAGCGCCGGCGGTACGGCGTACCGGTTCTCGCAGCCCGGTGGCGCCGGCAACTACATCTCCATCGAGCACGGTGGTGGCTGGAAGACCTACTACTTCCACCTCTCCGCGTACTCCGTGGCCAACGGCCAGGCGGTCGGCCAAGGCCAGCAGATCGGCGTGACCGGTAGCACCGGCGCCTCCTCCGGGCCGCACATCCACTACGAACAACTGCTGAACGGTGTCGGCCAGAACATCGTCATCAACGGCAGCGGACTCTCCTACCCAGGCTCCTACGGCTCTGCCCATCTCACCAGCGACAACGGCTGCGGCAGTCAGCCCGGCAAGCAGTTCATGACCTGGGGCTCCGGCATCCGGGTCCGGGCCGACGCCAGGCTGAACGCCACGGTGGTGGGCACTCTCGGCGGCCCCACCTCGGTCCGGGTGCTCTGCCAGAAGCAGGGCGACACCGTGACGGCGGAGGGCTACACCAACAACTGGTGGGCCAAGCTCGCCAGTCCGGCGGGATTCATGAGCAACATCTACATCGACGATCCGAACGCCGTACTGCCGGGCGTTCCGACCTGTTGACCTGAGTCACCAGGAGACCGGGCCCGTCCGCGAGGGCGGGCCCGGTCTGCTGTCAGGCGGTGTGCAGACGCAGCCCGTAGGCGTTGAGGATCTCGTTGACCGGCTGGAACCAGGTCTCACCACCACTGCTGCAGTTACCCCAGCCACCGGACGTCACGCCCTGCGCCTGGTCACCGGTGATGAAGGAACCACCCGAGTCGCCGCCTTCGGCGCAGACGCTGGTCTTGGTGGCGCCGTAGAAGAGCTGGCCGTTGCCGTAGTTCACGGTCTCGTTCTTGGCCAGTACGGCACCGCAGCGCCAGTGGGTCGTCGAGCCGCTACGGCAGATCGACGTACCGACTGGGGCCTCCCAGGAGCCGCGGACCAGGTGGTCGCTGACCTGTCCCCAGCCGAGCACTACCGGTACGGTCCACCAGCCGCTGTCGACCTGGACCCAGGCGTAGTCGTTGCCGGGGAAGGACGAACCGCGGAAGACACCCTGCGCCGAGCCGTCCCAGCCGCGCGTCCTGGCACCGGCACCGGAGCAGTGGCCGGCCGTGACGTAGCCGCCGTGCACTGAGAAGCCGATCGAACAGCGGACGTTGCCGGTGTAGTACGGGTCTCCCCCGACTGTTCCGGCCGCGTAGGTCTGCGGCGCCTGGGCAACGACCTCCCGAACAGTGACGGCTCCAGCCTTCGCCACCTTCGCCACGAAGGCGTCGACGGCCTGGGAACGCTTACCTGCTTGGACGTTCACGACAACGCTGCCGGTCTTCGGGTCAGCCGACCAGCCGCTCACCGCAGCCGGCACCGCCTTCCCTGCCAGCTTGTCCACAGCAGCCTTGCGCTGGTCGAGTTGCTTGGCAGTCACCGGTACTACGGACACCTCAGCGCCAGTAGCCCGTACTGCGTCTGCTGCGGCGGAACTGGTCACTCCGACGACCAGCTTCTTCCGGGCGACGTCGTACCAGGTGCCGCCGAAGGCAGCGCCCGCAGCACGTTGTGCGGCCGGGACGAGCTTGGTGGCCACCAGTTCTGACTTCAGACGTTCCTTGACCTGCTGCTCGGTCAGGCCGAGATCAGCTTGCATGGCGGTCACCTGCCGCGGTACTGCGTGCTGCTGGTCGGCGGCGGCTTGGTCGGGGGCCACGGCCATGGCCTGGGTCGGGACGGCTACCGCGCTCGCTACGAGCACGGCAGCAGCTAATACCTTCATCTGGACTCTCCTCACCTAGGGGCGGTTCGGTGCGGTGAGAGCGCTCTCGGAACTGAGAGTGGCTTGACGAACACCTGTCGTCAAGAGCTGATGCCGACGTTGTCACCTTGCGCAACGGCGGCAACCGCTATCCCCGCTCGGAGTTGTCCGGAAAAGGTCAGAGCCCGAGGTGGGCCAGCACGGCGAGGACCCGGCGATGGCCCGACTCGGTCGGCGGCAGGTCGAGTTTCTGGAAGACGTTGCCGACGTGTTTGTGGACGGCACCCTCGCTGATCACCAGCTTCTCCCCGATCGCCGTGTTGCCGAGCCCCTCGGCCATCAGGGCGAGCACCTCGCGCTCCCGGGGAGTCAGGCGCTCGAGCGGGTCGCTGCGCTTCACCATCAACTGGCTCACGACCTCGGGATCCAGGACAGTCCCGCCGTCCGCGACCCGGCGTACGGCTGCCATGAACTCGTCGACCCGGGAGACCCGGTCCTTGAGCAGGTAGCCGACCCCCTCGGTCCCGGCGGCCAGCAGTTCGGCGGCGTAGACCTCCTCGACGTACTGCGAGAAGACCAGCACCGGGAAGCCCGGCCGCAACCTGCGTGCCTCGATCGCGGCGCGCAGCCCCTCGTCGGTGTAGGTCGGCGGCAGCCGGACGTCGACCACAGCGATGTCCGGCTGGTGCTCGGCCACCGCCTTGGCGAACTGGTCGGCGTCACCGGCGACAGCGGCCACCTCGAAACCGGAGTTGTCCAGCAGCAGGCCAAGACCCTCCGCGAGGATCGGGTTGTCCTCCAGGATCACTACGCGCACGGCAGGATCACCTCGACCGTGGTCGGCCCGCCGATAGGGCTCTGCAGTTCCATCTGACCGTCAATCGCTTCCACCCGGTGCACCATGCCATGGAGGCCACTCCCCCGCCCCAGGAGGTCTGCCTGCTCGTTGATCCGGGCGCCACCGATCCCGTCGTCAGTGATGGCCAGGTAGAGCTCTGACCCTCGCCGCTCCAGCAACAGGTCGACATGGCCGGCCGCGGAGTGCTTGGTGATGTTGGTGAGCGATTCGGCCACCACGAAGTACGCGGCGGCTTCCACGGAGGCCGGTACCGTGCCGAGCTCGCCGACACGGAGCTCTACCGGGATCGGACTGCGGGCGGACAGTGCCGAGACTGCACCGGCGAGGCCGCGGTCGGCCAGGATCGGCGGGTACATGGTCCGCAGTACGCCGCGTAGCTCGGTCATCGCCTGCTCCGCGCCGTCCCTGGCGTCGTCGAGGATCTTCGCGGCCTTCTCGGGGTCAGCGGCCATGGTCTGCTTGGCGATACCGATCCGCATGGCGAGCGAGACCAGCTGGGCCTGAGTGCCGTCGTGGAGGTCCCGCTCGATCCGGCGCAGCTCAGCGCCGTGGGAGTCGACAGCCCCGGCCCTGGTCCGGGTCAGCTCTGCCACCCGCTCGTTGAGGCGGGCTGTCTCCACCTGCTCGGCGCTGGGCGCCAGCAGGGCAAGCACGGCCCGCGCGTGGCCTCGGGCGACCGCCGGAGCGACCCAGCCCAGAAAGCCCAGCCCGACGAGCAGCTGCAGCGGACCGAAGACCAGCGCCTTCCACCAGGCGTCGATCGGCACCCCGACCAGGTTGAAGCCGCCCGGATCGAGCGGCCAGAGCACCATGGCGATGACAGTGGCCGGGATGGCGACCACCGCGATCACCGCGACGACCAGCTCGACGATGACGACCGCCGGCATCAGCAGCAACAGCAGGCTGCGCAGGAAGGACTTGTCCTTGAAGAGAGTGACGACGTCCCCGGCGTGCCGAGGCAGGGCGTCGGGCAGTGGCGCGGCCTCCGGCTGCTTGAGGTACCGCGCTGCGCGGTACCGCTCACTGTTGGCCAGTTTGACCAAGCCTGCGGTCACGTCGGGGATCACCCACCCCAGCAGCAGGCTGATCGGCGTAGCTACCAGCAGCACCATCCCCCGGAGGTACCGGAGGAACAGGTAGCCGCTGGCCGGACCGCCGCGGGCCAGGATCTTCGTGAGCATCGCAGAGCCTTTCCGTCGTCGTCAGTATCGATCCTGACGGAACAGGCCGCCTACGTCGGTACAGCAGGCTCTACTCTTCCCGGTGGCCCGGGACCCACCGCGACAGGGCCCCGGACCTCCCAGTTCTCTAGCAGACCGGTACGCCCGGGAGCTTGGGATTCGGGTCGGCGATGTAGATGTTGGACATGTAGCCGCCCTGGTCGCGCAGCTTCGCCCACCAGTTGTTGCTGGTGCCTTCGGCGTTGACGGTGTCGCCCTGCTTCTGGCAGGTGACGAAGACCCTGGTCGGGCCGGCCAGCGTGGTGACGATCGAGGCCGTCAGCCTGGCATCACTGCGGACGCGGACGCCGGAGCCGTAGGTGGTGAAGTTGTACGTCGGCGGGTTTCCGCCGTTCACCAGCTGCATGTAGTAGGTCCAGTTCCAGTTCGGGCCCGGGTCGGTGTGGTCGTTGCCCGGGATCTCGTTGTGGCCCTGGATGTGCGCACGGTCCTTCGGGATCCCGCGACGGTCGGCGATGCTCCTGGTCAGCGCCGCCGACGACCGGTACATGGCGTCGGTGAACCAGGACGGCTGGTCCACGAAGCCCTCGTGCTCGATCCCCACCGAGGACGCGTTGGCGTCCCGGGCGTGCCAGGCGGTGTCCTTCTCGGCCACCATCTGGGTCACCTGCCCGTCGCTGGAGCGGACCACGTAGTGCGCGCTGACCTGGGCCGCCGGGTTCTTGAACCAGCTGATGGTGCCGGCGTACGAGCCCTGGGTGACGTGGATGACGATCTTGCTGATCGAGCTCGTCCGGCCGACCCGGTAGTTGCTGGTGCTGGCCGCGCTCCAGATCGCGCCCGGGTAGTCGACCGCCAGGACCGACGAGGTGCTCTTGGCGCCGAGCGGAGCGACCTTGGCGTAGGCGCCCCGGTCGGGAGTGACCGGCTTGGGGTCGAGCCGGACACCCGCGGCGCCGACACCGGCCCCGATGATCCGGTAGACCTCGTCGGTGTACAGGCGACCGGTCGGGGCGTCGGCCGAGTGTGAGTACTGCGCGACGACGCCGTACCACTTGGCGATGTCCTTGCGGGCCTCCCCGCTCAGGCCGGCCCGGTCGGCGTACGAGTCGAGGACGGCGGCGGCGCCAGTGATGTTGGCCGCCGAGTCCTTGGCGAGCTTTTCGACCGGCAGGCCGGTCAGCTGGGCAGCCTCGGACATCGTCGGATTCAGCGGATTGCTGACCAGGTGCATCACGCCGTACCCGTTGGACTGGCTCGGCCGGCCGTCGTGGCCGTCCAGGTGCGACTCGGCGTAGCCGATACCGACAAGCACCTCACGCGGTACGTCGTACGTTGCGGCGGCGGACTGGAAGGCCTGGGCCAGGTCACCTGGCACGCCGCTCCCTGTTTGCGGTGCGGCCGGGTCGGGCGCTGGGGCGGCGGTACTGGGGAGCGCGCCACTCAGCGCGATCGCACCAGCGGCGGCTGCGGCGAGCAGCGCGGTCATTCTGGGCACTCGGGCGGTCTTACCCATGGGGGTGGTCCTTCCCTTGCGACGTCCGCCGCGCCTCCCGCGACGTCCGTCCCACCGAGGGGCGTCGGCGGGTGCGACTCACGGTAGGGCAAAATATTCCGCCGCGGCCAGTAGTTACGTGAATATTTCCCGTCACCGGGTGAAATTGTCCGGTCACCCAGCCGTTCGGACGCGATCCTGCCAGTTCTTCGGAGTCAGGGCCGATAGACGCGGCCGCGCAGGACGATGCAGTCGGGATGAGCCAGCACGGCCGGGTCGGCTCGCGGATCCTCGGGGTAGACGACGAGGTCGGCCGGATTGCCCGGGGAGAGGTCGGCGGGAGCGCCCAGCCAGGCGCGGGCGGACCAGGACCCGGCGGCCAGCGCCTGCTCGCCGGACAGTCCGATGGTGGTGAGGGCCAGGATCTCCTTGGCCACCAGCCCGTGACCCAGGACGCCACCGGCGTCGGTGCCCGCATAGACCTGCACTCCGGCCTCCGCGGCGGAGCGCAGCGTGTCGAGGTGGCGTGCGTGGAGATCACGCATGTGGGCGGCATACAGAGGGAACTTGCCGGCGGCCTGGTCGGCGTACAGGGGGAAGTTCTCGAGGTTGATGATCGTCGGGACGACGGCGACCCCGTCGGCTGCCATCTGGTCCAGCATGTCGGGCTGCAGGCCGGTGCCGTGCTCGATGCAGTCGATGCCTGCCGCCAGCAGGTCGGGCAGGGCATGCTCGCCGAAGACGTGGGCGGTGACCCGGGCGCCCAGGTCGTGGGCGCGAGTGATGGCCGCGGTGAGCGCCTCCAGTGGCCAGCAGGGAGTCAGGTCGCCGGCGTCGCGGTCGATCCAGTCCCCCACCAGCTTGACCCAGCCGTCGCCGCGGCGGGCCTCCTGCTCGACGTAGGCGACCAGTTCGTCGGGCTCGATCTCCCAGCCGTAGTTGCGGATGTAGCGCTTGGAGCGGGCGATGTGCCGCCCCGCCCGGATGATCTTCGGCAGGTCCGCCCGCTCGTCGATCCAGCGGGTATCGGCGGCCGAGCCCGCGTCCCGGACGAGCAGCGCGCCGGCGTCGCGCTCGGCGACCGCCTGCTGCTCCTGGACGTCCCGGTCGACAGCCCCGTGCTGGTCCAGCCCGATGTGACAGTGCGCGTCCACCAGGCCCGGCACGATCCAGCCGCCCGTGCTGACCGTGGTGACGTCAGCAGTGGCGGGCCGGTCGACGACCAGCCCGCCACTGAGGTGAAGCTCCTGCTGCTCACCGGCCGGCAGAACCGTGCCGGCGAGCCGTAGTACACCGGTTTCGGTCGTCATGTGGCGACCGTAACCGAGAGGGACTATCCGTGCGAGCCGCTGCCCTGGGTGCAGGGGGTGGGGTTCGTCTCGGCCGCGCAGGGTGAGCCGGACGGGGTCTCGGACGGGGTCGGGGTCGGGGTCTCGGACGGAGTGGGGGTGGGAGTCGGTGTCGGGGTGGGCGTCGGGGTCGGCGTGTCGGTCGGCTTCGGCGTGGTCGTCGTCGGCCGGTCGGTCGGCGGCTGCGTCGGACGCGTGGTCGGGCGCTCCGTCGGCGTCACGATCGGGTCCGGGATCGACGGCCGGACGGTGGGCGTGGTGCCCGGGACGGTCGGCTTCGCGGTCGGCGTCGGGGTGACCGAGTCGTCCGGCACCTCCGGCACCTCGCGCGGGTCGACGTTGCTCTCGACGTTGCCGGTCGGCTTCGGCGTGGCCAGTTTGCCGGTGAGGTTCGGCACCAGGACCGCGCTCTTGCTGTAGACGCGCATCCACCGCAGGACGGTGGCGACGAAGTCCTTGGAGTGCTGGTAGCGCAGGAGGGAGGCGACCAGGTCGCGGGGGCGCTTCAGGTCGTCACCCTCGGAGCACAGGTAGACCGCGACGGTGGTGACGGCGTCGTACACGTTGTTGGGGTTGCGGAAGCCGTCGCCGTTTCCGTCGGCTCCGAACTCGGTCCAGACGCCCGGGACGATCTGCATCGGGCCGACGGCGCGGTCCCAGACCAGGTCGGCGTCGTACCGGCCCTTGTCGGTGTCCTTGATCCGGCCGATCCCGCGGCGGCCGTTCAGGACCGGGCCGAAGAGCTTGCCCCGGGTCGTTCCGGCCACGTCGACCTTGCCGCCGGCGGCGTGGTCGGACTCGACCTTGCCGATCCCGGCCAGCAACGGCCAGGTGAGCCCACAGTTGGGGCGGACCACGGCGAGATTCGCGGTGGCGCGGCGATACGCGGGGAAGACCCCACGGGGGATGCCGTTCACGGCACCGGGTCGTCCCGGGCGGACCACGGAACGGCCGTCGGTGGCACCCTGCACGGGCACGTCGGCCCGGGCAGGCTTGTCAGATCCGATCCGGCCGTCCACTCCTGGACGCTGGGGGACGATCATGGTCAGTTCGTCGAATTCACCGCTGTTCAGTCCGGCTCCAGGCGAAGGAGCGACCGGACTGTCCGCCGCGAGCTGGCCGGAGGCACCGGCTCCGCCCGAAGCGACTGTCACGATCGCCCCTACCAGCAGGGGGGCCGTGCACAGTGAAGCGATGATTATTTTGACCCGACGGTTTCCACTACGGGTTAGGCGCATAGTTCCCCCAACGACCGATGCGCCAGAAAGTTACCGGAGTGCGACGGAAAGTTACCTGAGCCGATAGCCCGGCAGCGCCGAATCCGCGCTCAACGGTGCTCCGCCGCGCTCAGCAGGCGGCGATCCGGCCCGGGGGCGGCTGGGTCACTGTTGGGAAATCTTAACGTTCCGGACCGGTTTCGCGGCCCGCAAAGGCCCTTCGGGCGGCCCTCAGAGGGCCGCCGGCGCCGCTTCAGGCCGGAGTAGTCTCCGAGGCTACCGGAGTGCTTCCCGGGGCTACCGGGGTGCTCTCCGGAGCCGGGGTGGTCGCCTCAGGGGTCATGCTCGGCGGCACCGTGCAGGTGGGCGCGGGAGCCGGCGGGTCGTTCGGCGCCGGGGTAGGCGCGGGCGTCTCGTTCGGGCCACAGGGGGTCGGCGGCGTCGTGGGAGGCGTCGTCGGCGGCGTGCTCGGCGGGGTCGTCGGCGGCGTACTGGGCGGGGTGGTCGGGGGCGTCGTGGGAGGCGTCGTCGGCGGAGTGGTCGGGGGCGTGCTGGGCGGCGTCGTCGGAACGGTCGGCCGGGTCGGGATCGTGGTCGGCGGAGTTCCCTGCGGCGACTTCGGCGGGGTCGGCGTCGACGGTCGCGGCGTACTCGGGCGCGGGGTCGTCGGTACCGGCGTCGTCGGCACCGGGGTCGTGGGCACCGGAGTGGTCGGCACCGGTGTCGTCGCCGGGGTGGTGACCGGAGTGGCCGGCGGCGTCGTGGGGTCGTTCTGGACGTTGCCGCTGTCGTCCGGCGGGTCGATCGAGTCCGGCGAGTTCGGCACGTTCACCGTCGTCTGGCTGTAGGTCTGCATCCAGCGCAGCACCTTGGACACGTAGTCCATCGAGT
Source organism: Kribbella sp. CA-293567 (assembly GCF_027627575.1). NCBI lineage: Bacteria > Bacillati > Actinomycetota > Actinomycetes > Propionibacteriales > Kribbellaceae > Kribbella > Kribbella sp. CA-293567. The sequence goes on along the minus strand of NZ_CP114065.1, from coordinate 2,690,736 downwards.
GGTTGTAGCGCAGCACCGCCTGCACCAGGCCCTGTGGGTCCTTGAGGTCGGCGCCGCCGGAGCACAGGTAGTCGCCGGCCGAGCGGGCCGCGTCGTAGATGTTGTGCGGGTCCTTGACGCCGTCACCGTTGCCGTCGGCACCGAAGGACTTCCAGGTGCCCGGGATGAACTGCATCGGGCCGACCGCGCGGTCCCACTTGGTGTCGCCGTCGAACGAGCCCTGGTCGGTGTCGCTGATGGCCGCCATCCCGGGCCCGCCGTCGAGCACCGGGCCGAGGATCTTGCCGCGGGTCACCCCGGTCGTGTCGACCCGGCCGCCACTGGCGTGGGCGGACTCGATCTTCCCGATCCCCGCCAGCAGTGGCCAGGTGATACCGCAGTTGGGCTGCGCGGTCCCCAGGTCGTTCGCCGCCTTCTGGTACGCCGCCAGCACGGTCCCCGGGATGCCGGAGACGTCACCGGGCGTGCCGGGCGGAGGCTGCTGGAGACTGTCCACCGCTCCGGTGACCGGCACCTCGATCTGGGACTTCTGCTCGGTCGGGATACTTCCGTCGGCCCCAGGGCCGGGCGGGAGGTTCTCGGCCAGCTCGTTGAAGACGGCGTCCTGACGCGGCTGACTCAGCGCGTGGGCGTCGACGATGAACGTGTTCGAGGTGACCCCACCGGCCACGAACGCGGCGACCAGGACCGTCGGCGGCGCGAGACAGACCCCGACCGCGGTCAGCTTGCCCCGCCACGTGTCCAGGTTGCTGAACTGCTGCCTCATCCGAACCGTCCCTCACGACTTAGTTCGCAGTACCTGATCCTTGGGCGTAGGCACGATCTTAACGGTCCAGCGGTTCTGGACAACCGGTGACGGTATGTCCGTCCGGCCGGTGAAGGACTCCCGGCCGGGAGGTCACTTGTCGCCGAGCAGCTTCTTCAGGTCGTCCGGCAGCTCGAAGTTCCCGCCGGCGGCGCTGCCACCGAAGGCGGCCGGAAGCTGACCCGCCGCCGGTGCGGCCGGCTCGCTCTGCGCCGGGTTGCCCCGCTTGGCCGGGTTGCCGGAGCCGCGCTTGGCCTTGCCCTTCTTGACCTGCTGCTTGCCCTTCTTGCCGCCGCTCATCCCCGGCATCCCGGGCATTCCCGGCATTCCTGGCATGCCCTTGCCCGACGCCATCGCCGACATCATCTTGCGGGCCTCGAAGAAGCGCTCGACCAGGCCGCTGACGGTGGCCACCTCGGTGCCGGAGCCGTTCGCGATCCGCAGCCGGCGGGAGCCGTTGATGATGGTGGGGTCGGTGCGCTCGGCCGGGGTCATCGAGTGGATGACGGCCTCGATCCGGTCGATCTCGCGCTCGTCGAAGTTCTCCAGCTGGTCCTTGAACTGGGCCGCGCCGGGCAGCATGCCGAAGATCTTGGTCAGCGGGCCCATCTTGCGCACCGACTGCATCTGGGCGAGGAAGTCGTCCAGGGTGAAGTCCTTGCCGCCCTTCTTCTGCAGCTTGGCGGCGGTCTTGGCCGCCTCCTCGGCGTCGAAGGACTGCTCGGCCTTCTCGATCAGGCTCATCACGTCGCCCATCCCGAGGATGCGCGAGGCCATCCGGTCGGGGTGGAAGACGTCGAAGTCCTCGAGCTTCTCGCCGTTCGAGGCGAACATCACCTGCCGGCCGGTGACCTTGGCGATCGACAGCGCGGCACCACCGCGGGCGTCACCGTCGAGCTTGGACAGCACCACGCCGTCGAAGCCGACGCCGTCCAGGAAGGCCTGCGCGGTGACGACCGCGTCCTGGCCGATCATCGCGTCGACGACGAACAGGATCTCGTCCGGCGTGACCGCGTCGCGGATGTCCGCGGCCTGTTTCATCAGTTCCTCGTCGACACCCAGCCGGCCGGCCGTGTCGACGATGACCACGCTGTGCTGCTTGGTCCGCGCCTCCTCCATCGCCTGCCGGGCGACCGCGACCGGGTCGCCGACGCCGTTGCCGGCTTCCGGCGCGTACACCGGTACGCCGGCCCGCTGGCCGACCACCTGGAGCTGGGTGACCGCGTTCGGGCGCTGCAGGTCGGCGGCGACCAGCAGCGGAGTCTGGTGCTTGGTCTCCTTCAGCCACTTCGCCAGCTTGCCGGCCAGCGTGGTCTTACCGGCGCCCTGCAGACCCGCGAGCATGATCACCGTCGGCGGCCGCTTGGCCATCCGCAGCTCACGCGTCTCGCCACCCAGGATCGCGACGAGCTCCTCGTTCACGATCTTGATCACCTGCTGGGCCGGGTTCAGCCCGCCGCGCACCTCGGCGCCGGCGGCCCGCTCCTTGACCGCCGCGATGAAGTCCTTCACCACCGGCAGCGCGACATCGGCCTCCAGCAACGCGATCCGGATCTCCCGGGCGGTCGCGTCGATGTCGGCGTCGGTCAGCTTGCCCTTGCCGCGCAGCGTCTTGAAGGCGGCGGACAGGCGATCAGAGAGCGTGTCGAACACGAGAACACAGTCCATTTCTTCCGGTGAAGCAGTTCCGGTGGAGCAGGCAGTCGCCGATTCCCCAGGCAACTCCCCGAGTCTACCGGCCCGCGGGCGCCTGCTCGGAGCTAGCATCCCCTAACCGATGATTCGGATCGAGCGGTTAGGAAGAGTTGCCGTGCGCAGACACAGAGCAGTACTGGACGGACCGTCGAACCTGGGACTACGACCGCCGGCCCCGGGGACCGTGCCAGGTTGCCACAAACTCGCGGGGGCCCTCAGAGACCAGCGGTTCGTCGAGCGGATCGTCGCGGCCGACGCGGGATGCGTGACCCCACCGCGCTACGACCGCGGCGAGTGGAAGCCCGGCGACGGGGTCTTCAACGCGGCGGCGATGGCCGGCTACACGATCCGGCTGGCAGACCGGATCGGCAAGCTGCTGGACGACGGTCAGTTCGTCGTACTGCTCGGGGGCGAGTGCAGCAACCTCCTGGCGCCGACACTCGCGCTCAGACGTCGCGGCCGGTACGGCGTCGTCTATCTCGACGGGCACTCGGACTTCAGGACCGTCGACAACGACGAGTACGTCGGAGCGGCCGGAGGCGAAGCACTGGCATTGGTCACTGGGCGCGGACAGGACGACCTCGCCGACCTGGAAGGACTGCGGCCCTACGTGCGCGACAGCGACGCCGTCATGCTCGGGTACCGCGAGGACGAGGCCTACCTGGACACGATGCGCGAGGCGGGGATCAGGGACTGGTCGGCACTGACCGTCATCGCTGACCCGGCGAGCGCGGCGGGCGGCGTACTGGAGCACCTGGAGCGGGACGACCTGGACGGCTTCTGGGTGCACCTGGATGTGGACATCCTCGACGCCGAGGTGATGCCTGCCGTCGACAGTCCCGACCCCGGCGGCCTGCAGCACGAGCACCTGCGCGAACTGCTCCGGCCACTGCTGGCGTCACCGAAGTGCGTCGGCCTCGACATCGGCATCTTCGATCCGGACCTCGACCCGGACGGCCGGTACGCCGCGGCGCTCGCCGACACCCTTGTCGCGGCCCTCACCTGACCCAGCGCGCCGATGGCGGGTTCTCGCACCCAGGGCGTCCCGCAACGCGCTGCTGGTACGAAAACCCGCCATCAGTCCCCCACCCGTCCAGAGGTGGGGTAACCGCCGGCCGGAGTGGCCGTCCGGCCGGCGGTGGATCTATTGGCCCGTCAGCTGAACGAGACCGGGATGTAGACGTCGCCACTGCGATCGCCGGCCGCGAAGTGGTCGCGGCGGCTGACGATCGCGCAGGTGACGTCCGGGTCGCCGCAGTCCAGGCCGGAGTTGACCTTCTTGATCCGGATCTGGGCAGTGAAGGTGCCGTTGGCCGCGATCGGGTACGACGCGCTGCCACCGAGCGGGCTGTTGGTCACCCAGGCCGACGGGCCGACCGTCGTACCGCCCTGACCGTCACCGCCGGCACATGGGCTGGGCTTGGTGCCGTAGCTGTAGTCGGACGGGACCGCGCACAGCGCGACGTAGTAGCCCTGGGCCGGATTGAAGCCGCTGCCGGTCACAGTGATCGTTTCGCCGGCCGAAACGAGGCCGGTCGCGTTCGAGGCGTTCAAGGTCTTGCCTAGGTTGCTCGCACTGCCGGGTGCGGCAGCGGCAGGCGTGATCAGACCGACTGCCAGCGCGGTAGCGGCGGCGACGGTCAGGACGATCCGGCGGAGCTTTGTCATCTGGGCGGAGATCCTCTCTGGTGACTCAGGTTAGGGTGACCTAAGTTCTCCAGACAGACTAAGGCGCACCTAAGTTCACGGGAAGTGCGATCTCTCTCACTCCCAGTGCGCCGGCAGCCCGTGCGGCTCGGCGGTGCCGAGGATCCGCGGCACTCCCCCGGGCCAGACCTGCAGGACGATGAGCCACTCGGACTCGGCCTGCGGCGTACGGCGCATCGGCTCCAGACACAGGTGAGCCAGCGGAGCCGTCTCGGTGGCCTTGGCTCCCAGCGCCGTGATCAGCGCATCGCCGGCCGTCTGCTCCTCCGGCGACAGGTACTGCCACATCACCGAGTGCCAGATGACCGTCACGTGGCCTTCCGACAGTTCCACGTTCCGCAGGAACGACAGCGCGTCCTCACGCCGTACGTCGGCCGGCACCTGCCGCGCGACCGCCAGTGCTCCCCGCAACCGCTCGAGCCGCGCGGTCATGTCCGGCCACACGTACGACGTCAGCGTGAGCACGCCGTCCTCGCTCAACGGGTTCACCGGAGCGATGTCGCTGCCGACCCGCTCTGCGATCCGCAGGGCCGCCGGCACAACAGGGCGGCCCGACCAGGCGTCCTCCAGCACCACTGGGCTGTCCGCGGCCCCGAAGCTGGACCCGTCGGCCAGGTCGTAACGGAAGTGGTCAGGTCGCAGGTTGAGGCCACCGCTCGCGCCGATCTCGAACAGCCGTACAGGAAGCGGTACTGCCTCGGCCAGCCGCAGCAGCCCGCCGTACAGGGCTGTCGAGCGGCCGACCTCGTTCGTCTGTGGCGCCTGGGTCAGCAGGTTGCGCACCTCCGGTCCACGCGAGAGCAGTACCTGCTCGAACGCCTCCCACCCGAGTACTGCGTCCCACTCGCCACCCACGCTGGGGTAGAACCCGGCCAACTCGGGCGCCGCCCCCGACAACACGAGCCGGTGCACTGCGCCGAGCAGCCGCAAGCCGATCAGTGCGTCCCCGGGTGCTGACTCGAATCCCGCCAGTACTCGCGTGGACGACCCGCCCAACTCGTAGTCGTCCACGAGCCGCCGCAGGAGGTCGGCGTACATGGGTGAGCCCAGGTCCTCGCAAGCCACGGCCTGCCGCTGCAGTGCTGCTACCAGATCCATCCCCCCGACACTAGAAGGTCAGGCGATCCAGGATCGACTTGGCCGTCGTGCGGGCGTCTTCGTCCTCCAGGGCGGAGCCGTTGCGATCGGTCAGGTAGAAGACGTCCACGCACTCGGCGCCGAGCGTGCTGACATGCGCCGACCTCACGTCCGCTCCGGTCGCGGCGATCGCGGCAGTGACGTCGTAGAGCAGTCCCGGGCGGTCATGCGCCCGCACCTGCAGCACGGTGGCCGTTTCGGATGCCTCCGGCAACAAGTCGATCCGGGCGGCCGCGCTCTTCCCCTTCGAGGCGTCGCGCGCCGCCAACCGGCGTACGAGGTCGCTGTCGTCGCGCAGCGCCACAGCGAGCCGGTCCCGCAACCGCACCGGGTCAGGCGCCGAACCGGCTACCGACCACTGCGAAATCCCCAGGCCGTCCGTCGAGGTCACCACAGCAGCCCGTACTGCGAGCCGCTCCACCGCCAGTACCCCGGCAACCGTCGACAGCGTCCCCACCTGATCGGGCACGGCCACATTCACCCGTACGTCGCCCCGGTACTCCGACACAGTCACGCCGACGCGCCCGACACCGACCACCTGGTGCAGGTCCGGAGTCGGGATCGGCGGCACCTCGGTCCACAGCCCAGCCCCTCCACCGGACAGCTCACCTCGAACCCGCCTGGCTAGTTCGCCCACCAGCCGCAGCCGCCACGGCGAAGCTGCCGCGGGGCCGGCCGCGCGTGCGTCGGCGTACGTGAGGGCCTCCAGCAGGTCCAGCGTCTCTGTGTCGCCCACAATGCCCGCGACGAAGTCGACTGTCATCGGATCGTCCAGGTCCCGCCTGGTGGCGACCTGAGCCAGCACCAGGTGCTGCCGGACCAGCAGCGTGATCGTGTCGACGTCGGCTTCGGAGAAGCCCAGCCGGCGAGCTACCGAGGTCGCGATGACGGCCCCGGTGACGCTGTGGTCGCCTTCGACTCCCTTGCCGAGGTCATGGATCAACGCAGCGACCAGCAGCAGGTCCGGACGGCGTACGTCGCGGACCATCTTCGAGGCCTCTACACAGGTTTCCAGCAGGTGCCGGTCGACGGTGTAGCGATGCACAGCCGACTGCGGCGGGCGGAAGCGAACCAGGTCCCACTCCGGAAGGATCCGCGTGACGTACCCCGCCTGGTCCAGGGCTTCCCAGACTTCCAGCAGGCCCGATCCGGCTCCCAGCAACGCGCACAGCAACCGGCGCGCCTCAGCGGGCCATGGTTCCGGCAGGAGCGCGGCAGAGTTCGCGAGCCGAGCACAGACAGCGGGAGAGAGCACGAGATCCCTGTCAGCGGCCACAGCCGCAGCACGGAGTCCAAGGGAGGCGTCTCGCTCCGGACGGGCATCCGGCATCAGGACGACCTCGCCCTCGTGCTGACCGACGCCCTCGTCCAATGCCAGCAGCAGCGGCCCACCTGTGCGGTGACGGCGTCGCGAGCGCGGCGGACGGGCCATCAGGCTCTCGATCCGCCGCCACGACACGTCACACACGTGCGCCAGCGTCCTGCCGGTCGAATAGATGTGTCGCAGCAAGGCATCGCGGTCCTGCAGCCCTAGACCGGCAGCGACCTCACCGGCCACGTCGGCGATCACCCGGTCAGTTGCCCGGCCCGCGACGGAGTGCAGCTCGTCCCTGATGTCGAGCAGGTCCAGCCGGGCCCGCTCGACCACCGGATGCGGTACGTCGATCAACCACGAGGCGACCAGAGCACGCAGTACAACGGCATCTCGCAACCCGCCGTACGCCTCCTTGAGGTCCGGCTCTGCAAGGTGCGCGAGCTCGCCGACCGTGTTGGCGCGGTCCCGGCACGCCTCGGCGAGTGCAGGCAGCCGAGTCTTCGCAGTACGGCGCCAGTCGGCCATCAGCACCGACCGCAGCTGCAGGGTGAGGTGCGAGTCGCCCGCGACGTGCCGCGCGTCCAGCAGCCCCAGCGCGACCCGTATGTCGTCGGCGGCGGCGCTCTGGGCCTCCGCGACCGTCCGGACACTGTGGTCGAGCTTGGTCCGCGAGTCCCACAGCGGGTACCAGATCTGGGCGGCGAGCTCGTCGAGCTTCGGGTACCCCTCGGTGTGCAGGAGCATCACGTCGAGATCGCTGTACGGCGAGAGCTCCTCCCGGCCGTAGCCGCCGACGGCGACCAGGGCGACGCCCTCGGTAGGAGTACCGAGGGCGTCGCATGCCTTGGAGAGGAGCAGGAACAGCAGCGCGTCGGCCTCGTCGGCACGCGCGCGCCGCTGTGCTGCCCGGTCCACCATCTAGAGGGCGTCTCCGTCGGTCTCGCCGGTACGGACCCGGACGATCGACTCGACCGGAACGACCCAGACCTTGCCGTCACCGATCTTGCCGGTCTGCGCGGCCTTCACGATCACGTCCACCACGTCGGCGCCGTCACCGTCCTCGACCACCACCTCGAGCCGGACCTTCGGGACCAGGTCCACCTCGTACTCCGCGCCCCGGTAGACCTCGGTGTGGCCCTTCTGCCGGCCGTAGCCGCTCGCCTCGGTGACCGTCATACCGGTCACCCCGAACGTCTCCAGCGCGGCCCGGACGTCCTCCAGCTTGTGCGGCTTGACCACCGCGGTGATCAGCTTCATACCTTCGCACCTTCCTTGTCAGCAGTGTCGGGCTCGGCGTCCTCGACCACCGGTGCCGGGGTCCGGACGACCGTACTGTGCCCGCGCAGACCCGAGCCCGCGGCCAGGAAGTCGTACGCCGTCTCGGCGTGCTCGGCCTGGTCGATACCAGCCACCTCGTCGTCTTCCTTGAGCCGGAAGCCGATGGTCAGGTCGATCAGCTTCGCCAGGATGAAGGCGACCACGAAGGAGTAGACACCGACGATCAGGTTGGCCAGCGCCTGCCGGCCGAGCTGGTCGACACCGCCACCGTAGAACAGGCCGTCCACGGCCGACGGCGCCGCCGCCGAGCCCAGGAAGCCGATGCCGAGCGAGCCGACCAGACCGCCGACCAGGTGCACGCCGACCACGTCGAGCGAGTCGTCGAAGCCGAACTTGTACTTCAGCGAGACCGCGAAGGCACAGATGCCACCGGCGACGAGACCGAGGATCAGCGAGCCGACCGGGGTGAGCGCGCCACAGGCCGGGGTGATCGCGACCAGACCGGCGATCGCGCCGGAGGCCATTCCCAGCGTGGTGGCCTTGCCGTGCCGGATCCGCTCGATGATCAGCCAGCCGACCACCGCGGCGGCGGTGGCGGCCTGGGTGTTCACGAAGACGACCGCGGCCGTCGTACCGGCGCTCAGGGCGGAGCCGGCGTTGAACCCGAACCAGCCGAACCACAGCAGCCCGGCACCGAGGACCACCAGCGGAAGGCTGTGCGGACGCATCGGGTCCTTGCGCCAGCCGACCCGGCGGCCGAGCACGATCGCCAGGGCGAGGGCCGCGGCACCGGCGTTCACGTGCACCGCGGTGCCACCGGCGAAGTCGATCGCCTTGATCCCGGTCCCGATGAAGCCACCAGGGTTGTCACCGTCGAGGAACCAGACCGCGTGCGCGACCGGGAAGTAGACCAGGCAGGTCCACAGGGCCACGAACACGATCCAGCCACGGAACGTCGCCCGGTCGGCGATCGCACCCGAGATCAGGGCCGGCGTGATGATCGCGAACATCAGCTGGAAGACCACGTAGGCCAGTGTCGGAATGGTGCCGGTCACCGCCTCGGGGGCGATCAGGCCCTTGAGCCCGACCAGTGAGAAGTTGCCGATCACGCCGCCGTTGTCGCCACCGAAGGTGAGCGAGTAGCCGACCACGATCCACAGCACGGTGACGACGGCGATGGTGATGGCGCTCATCATCATCATGTTCAGCACGCTCTTGACGCGCACCATGCCGCCGTAGAAGAAAGCCAGGCCCGGTGTCATCAAGAACACCAGGGCGGCACTGACCAGAACCCAGGCGGTATCGCCGGCGTTGATCTCCATCAACGTCATCCCTTCCATCGATCTGGGGGTGGCCCGCCGTCCTCAGTCGGGGAGCTCCACAACGCCGGGGAACCCAGCGGCACGGCCACACCGCAAACGGTGTCGGCGCGCCGTTTCAGCCGATCGGTCCTGATGTTTCCGGGATGTGACAAAGCGCTTCGTCAGGTGACATCGGCGTGACATCTTCCGGTATGTGGCACTCTGGCCTGACCACACGGCCCGCAGCCGCGCCACTGCGACCGTCCGAAGCTGGGGAAGTACGAATGGGGACCGAGCACGGGGAAAAGCCACGCCGAGGTAGGCCGCGGGATCCGGACGCAGAGCCGAGAATCCGCCGGTACGCCGTCCAGCTGCTGCTGGAGCGCGGGTTCGACGGCATGACGGTGGACGACGTGGCCGAGGCGGCCGGCGTCGGCAAGGCCACGATCTACCGGCGGTGGGCGAGCAAGGACCTGCTCGCCAACGACGCGATGACCGATCTGTTCGACATCGAGATTCCCGACGCCGACACCGGCTCGATCGAGGGTGACCTGCGCCAGGTCTACCGCGACGCGCTGGCGTTCGTGAACCGCAAGGAGGGCGTCGCGCTGATCCGGCTCGCGATCACCGAGCTGAACCGCGACGAGCAGTTCGCCGCGTTCTACCGCAGCTTCCTGCAGCGCCGGATCGCCCTGACGGCGGCCGCGCTGGAGCGGGCCCGGCGCCGCGGCGAGCCGATCCGCGCGTCCGCCGACCCGGTCCTGATGGTGCAGTGGCTGGCCGGCATCCTGATCCTGCGCGCGATGACCGGTGAACCGATGCCGGCCGTCGAGGACGCGGACCACCTGGTCGCGATGACGATGCGGACGATCATGGAGTAGCTAGCGGCGGACGCCGGGCCCGAGGGCGACGCCGTCGACCTCGAGCTCGGTGACCCGGCGGACCTGGCCCGACCGCAGGTTCCAGGCCAGCAACCAGTCGGTGACCTGGAGCAGGGCGGTCTGCTGGTCGTACCAGCCAAGCAGGAAGCAGCAGCCCGGCTCGCGGATCCGGTCCGGAGTGCTGCGGCCGGGAGTCGGCGTCGCCGCCGGGGTCTCGCCGAACACGAGCAGCCGGTCGTCGAGTGGCTGCAGGGCCGAGATCGTCGCCAGTACCTGTGCCTGGGAAGCAACCGTGGGCACCTGCGCCAGTTCGCTTGCGACGAACATCCGGCCGACGGAAGCGCCACTGTCGAACGTTTGTCCCACCCAGGAAGCGACCGGCAGCTGCGGATTGCTGACCTCGACCCACCCGTTGTTCCCGGCGTACTGGCGCAGTGCCACCTGCCCCGCCACCCCGTCCAGCCGGTACGGCGTAGTCGCGTCGTCGGCATCGTGGCTGGCGGCGACGCTGCCGACGACCGACGGCTGGTTGCTGGCCAGATCCACGTCCAGCCGGTACGCCGCACCCGGTCCGCTCGCCAGCAGCCGCGTGCTGTTGGGCAGCCACGAAACACTGCGGATGTCCCTCGACGGCAGGGTGACCGACCGGGTCATCGCCGTACTGGCGTCGATGATGTGCACGGCGCCCGGCTGCGGGAAAGCGACCAGCTTGCCGTTCGGGGCGATCGCTCCGGCGCTCAGCGGCAGGCCGGTCGCGATCGGTTGCAACTCACCAGGAGCCTGGGCCCAGCGGGAGTCCGCGCCCAGGAACAGCGGCACGAACTTGCCTTCCGCCGGTGCCAGGACCACAGCGGCGAGGCGGTCGATCGGGTCGTTCCGCAGGTCTTCGGGATTGTCCGGCACACGCAGCAGGTCACCCAACGGGGTGGAGACCCGGTCGAGGAACGGTTCGCTGCCCGCGGGCGGCGCGTTCCAGTAGGTGATCCCGGCGATCTGGCCGGCCGGCGGCACCGACCCCGGCGGAGGCGACGGAGTGTCTGGTGGAGTGAGAGCGAACCTGTCGCCACCCAGCGTCATCACCAGGACGCCCGCGACAACCACCAGGACGAACGCGATCACCCCGGCGATGATGCTGCGTCGCTGCTTGCGGCGATAGGCGACACCGGCGGCCCAGGCCGCGTCGGTGAGCTCCGGCTCGGGCAGGCCGTCGGCCGCCCGCGCGAGCAGCAGGGGCACCTCGTCGCGTTTCATCGCGGCTCTCTCCCGGTGACGTCGCGCCAGTCCGCGGTGCCGAGCTCCAGCCGGAAGCGGCTGACCGCGGTCATCGAGTGCGTGTGCACGCTGGAGTGGGACATCCCGAGGATCTCACCGGCCTCGAACTCGGTCAGCTCCTCGAAGTACAGCAGCACCAGTACCGCGCGCTGCTGCGGACTCAACGCGGCCAGTGCGGCCTTGACCGGATCCTCCTCGTCCTCGAAGACCTTGGCCCGCGACCAGCGCGCCAGCGCCTGGTGGAACAGCAGCCCGAGCACATAGGAATCCGGATCGTCCTCTCTCCCCCACCGCGTCGACAACCGCGTGAAGGCGCGCAGCAGTTGCTCCTCGGCCCGCCCTGCGTCGCCGTACACGAGGTACGCCGTACGAAGCCATCTCCCTTGCCGCGCATCGACGTACGCGGCGAACTCTGGGTCGACTGTGTCGCGCATCCACCCTCCCGGGAACCATTCAACCTCTCAACTACCCAAAAGAGGATGGTTGCGACCGCAGTAGTCGCGCCAACTTCGGCTGGAGGGCGGCCAGAAGGACTGCCAGTACTGCGCAGCTGACCCAGAGTCCAACCGGCCCTGTTGCGGCATAGACCTGAGTACTCACCAAGGGCGCGACCGCTGTGGCCACTCCCCAGCTCAGCCCGTACGTCGCCAGGTACCGACCTCGTGCGTGCTCGGGAGCCAGTTCGGCGACCACTGAGAGGGCGCGCCCGATCAGCACCACGTCTCCGAGGCTCCAGACAACAGCGGCGGCCAGGAAGGTCGGCAGATTGTGGGCCAGCCCATTGGCGATCAGACCGGCTGCCAGCACTACGTAGCCCAGAGCCATGGCCTGGAAGTTGTCGAGAGCGCGCAGGCGGCTAGTACGCAGTACCGGCTGTGCTGCTACCTGGGTGATCGCGGAGAGGGCGAGGATGAAGCCGATGCCGGACGCCGAGACTCCGCGGTCGAGCAACGTGAGAGGTAGCGCGAACACGATCACCATGGCGAGTACTGCGAAGACAGTGCCTGAGGACAGCATCCAGAGCAGCCGGCGATCGCGCCAGACCGCTGCAGCGGGCGGCACGGCGTGCACCCCGCCGGGCAGCGCTACTGCGACCAAAACTGCGCAGGCCAGACAACTGGCTGCGTCGGCGACGAACAGCCAGCGCAAGTCCCACTGTCCGAGCCACGCCGCCGACAGCCCCGCGACAACCCCCGCCACGGCCATCACCGCACCCAGCAGCCCGTACGCCGCCGGGCGGTCGGCCGGCTCCGTCACGTCCGCGATGATCGCCTGACTCGGCGGTTCGTAGATCTCGAAGGCCAACCCCAGCAGCACCACCGCGGGCACCGCCGACCACAGACTCCCGGACCCTGCGATCCACAACTGCCCTACCGCGCATCCGACCAGGCCGAGCACGATCGTCGCCCGCCGCCCCAAGCGGTCGGCCAGCAAGCCACCGATCACCCGGGACGGCAGAGTCGCCACCCCGAACGCGGTCAGCACCAGCCCGGCCTCCGCCACGCCGGCCCCCAGTTCCACCGTCAGCACCACCGCCAGAAACGGCAGCGTGAACGCACCCAACCGGTTGACCCCGCGCGCGACCACCAGCACCCAGACCACCGAAGGCAACCGACGGTGACCGGCAAACTCGGTATCGTTGGTCACGACAACGCACCCTACGAAGTCTGGAGTGACTGGTCAAGTGAACTTCGATAGTCACATCCTCGCCGTCCTCACCGCCGCCGTGGCCTTGGTCAACCGCCTGACTCCCGGCCAATCCGGCGGTACGCCCTTCGACGGACCGGACGATCTGACCGCGGCTACCGCCGACGCACTCGGGGATGACGGCAGGCCCAGGCCCGAGGTGACCACCGCGCAGGCCCGGCAACTGGCCGCCGTCGCGAGCAGAATGCGCATCGTCTTCGAGGCAGCCCACCGCGGCGAAACGGACCGCGCCGCCGAGGAGGTCAACGCCCTCCTGCGCGACACTCACGCCCGGCCTCAGCTCGACCGCACCGGCTCTCCTGGCTGGAACCTGCACTTCCACGGCGCTGACGACACGCTGGCAAACGGCTGGGCTGCCGGCTGCGCGGCCGGGCTGGCCATGGCCCTCGGCAGCGACCTCGCAGGCCGGCTCGGAGTTTGCTCCGCGCCGGCCTGCGACCGGGTGTTCGTCGACGCCTCCCGCAACAGTGCGAAGCGGTTCTGCTCACCGCAGTGCCAGAGCCGCGTCAAGGCCGCCGCCCATCGGGCTAGACGGCAGACGTCGTAGCGCCCGCGCGGTACTCCTCTACCGCCTGCCGGGTCTCCTCCGTCACCAGGTCCGCATTGATCATGGCGCCGGCAGTGAGTCCCGCCGCGGCCGAGTTGACCACCTGAGTCATCGGGTCGGTCACGTTGCCGGCCACCCAGACACCCGGGACGTCAGTAGCGCCAGTGGGGTCCGAGTCGACAGCCGTGCCCACCACGACTCCCCTGGCCTCCCGGACGGTCGCCTTCAAACCGAGGTCGTCCAGGAAGTCGGCGCGGGCCTCCAGTTGGGTTTGGACCACCAGCGCCTGCCGCGGGATCACCCGGCCGCCTTCGAGCCGGATGCCGCTGAGCTTGTCGTCGGTGACCTCCACCGCCTCGACCTTCCCCTGCACCACGGAGATCCCACGGGCGGCAAACTCCTCCCACTGCTCCTCTGTCGGCTCCAGCACGTCGTTGAGGAACAGCGTCACGTCCGCGCTCCACTGTCGGAACAGCAACGTCTGGTGGCCGGCCATCGCCCCAGTAGCCAGTACGCCGATGGCCTGGTCCTGCACCTCCCAGCCGTGGCAGTACGGGCAGTGCAGCACGTCCCGCCCGAACCGCTCGGCAACGCCCTCCACTGCCGGCAACTGGTCGACCACCCCAGTGGTCACCAACAGCCGGCGGGCCTCCACCGCCTCGCGCCCGGCCAGCTCCACCACGAACCCGTACTCCGAACCACCCGGCCGCACTCGCGTCACGGTGTCGATCACCACCTCACCGCCGTACCCGGCGACCTCGGCGCGCCCGAGCGAGTACAGCTCGGCCGGCGGGACACCATCCCGGGTCAGGTAGTTGTGCACGTGACCTGCCGCGGCGTTGCGAGGCGTGCCGTTGTCGACCACCAGCACGGACCTGCGCGCCCGGACCAGCGCCAGCGCACCACTCAATCCGGCGGCTCCCCCGCCGATCACCACCACGTCGTACCGCTTCACCCTGAGCTCCTTCGTCGTTGGTCGTTCTGAACCGACCATCCGCCATTATGTCGATTTTGACAAACATCTTTGCCAGAATGGCAAGATGGAATCAGAGCTCGACGATGTCCTCGAAGCAGTCGGCCCCCGGCTGCGCGCCCTCCGCCTCGAACGCGGCACCACGCTCACCCAGCTCTCGGAGACCACCGGCATCTCGGTCAGCACACTGTCCCGCCTGGAGTCCGGTCAACGCCGCCCCACCCTGGAACTACTGCTGCCGCTCGCCCGCGCACACCAGGTCCAGCTGGACGAACTGGTCGACGCTCCACCGACGGGCGACCCACGGATCCACGCCAAGCCGTTCAAACGTCGCGGCGCGACGATGATCCCGCTCAGCCGGCGCCCGGGGGGCCTGCAGGCGTTCAAGCAGATCGTCCCCGAGGGGTGGGGCGGCGACAACGTGGAGCAGCGCGTGCACGAGGGCTACGACTGGATCTACGTGCTGTCCGGCCGAATCCGGCTGGTGCTCGGCGACCAGGACTTCTTCCTGCAGGAGGGTGAGGTGGCGGAGTTCGACACCCGAGTCCCGCACTGGTTCGGCAATCCGGGGCCGGGCCCGGCGGAGATGCTGTGCCTGTACGGCCCGCAGGGCGAGCGACTGCACGTCCGGGCGCGCTCCAAGTAGCCGATAAAAGTTGCTGCCAGCAACAGATCGGGGTCAGTCGCGCCTTCGCGCCGCCGCGCTGACCTCCGCCGCCTTGGTGGTCAGGTAGTTCTGTTCCGGCAGGGTCGTGGTCCGGCGGGCCGCCGCGGTGAAGTGCGCCGCGGCGGTCTCGTGGTCACCGAGCATCTCGTACAGATGCCCGCGTACGGCATCCAGCCGGTAGTGCCGGTCCAGCTTGTCGTCCAGCGGCCGTAGCAGCTCCAGTCCGGCCTGTGGACCCGACACCATCGCGTGGGCGATCGCCCGGTTCAGCGTCACCATGGGGTTGCCCGACAGTTCCTCCAGCAATCCGTAGAGCCCGACGATCTGCGGCCAGTCCGTCTCCTCCGGCCGGGCCGCCTCGTCGTGCAGCGCGGCGATCGCGGCCTGCAGCTGATACTCCCCGAGCGGCGGCCGGCCAAACGCGTCGACCGCCAGCGCGACGCCCTCGTCGATGAACTCCTTGTTCCACAGTGACCGATCCTGCTCGGCCAGCGGGATCAGCTCGCCGAGCGAGCCGGTCCGCGCCGGCCGCCGGGCGTCGTTCAGCAGCATCAGCGCCAGCAGGCCGGTGACCTGGGCGTTCTCCGGCAGCGACTCGTGCACCATCCGGGTCAGCCGGATCGCCTCACCGGACAGGTCGCTGCGATGCAGCTCGGAACCGCTGCTGCTGGTGTAGCCCTCGTTGAAGATCAGATAGAGCACATGCAGGACCTGCGCCAGCCGCTCCTGGTCCTGCGACAGCTCGAACGGCAGCCCCTTGAGCTTCTGTTTGGCCCGGCTGATCCGCTGCGCCATCGTTGCCTCGGGCACCAGGTACGCCGCCGCGATCTCGGCCGTCGTCAGCCCGCCGACCGCTCGCAACGTCAGCGCGATCGCCGACGCCGCGGTCAACGCCGGGTGGCAGCACAGGAACAGCAGCCGGAGCGTGTCGTCGTGCTCCTCGACCGCCTCGGGCGGCACCTCGCGCCGCGCCGCCCGTTCCTCGCGCTTCCGCCGCGCCTGCTCCTGCCGGATCTCGTCGACGAACCGGCGCGAAGCCGCCTGGACCAGCCAGCCGCGCGGACTGTCCGGCACCCCGTCGGCCGGCCAGCTCCGAGCCGCCGCGATCAGCGCCTCCTGGACGGCGTCCTCGGCGGCGGTGAAATCGCCGGTCCGGCGGACCATCGCACCGAGCACCTGTGGCGCCAGTTCCCGCAGCAGGTCCTCGAGCCCCGCCTCCGTCATGCTCAACCCTTACCCCGAAGTGTTCTCGCCCACAACCGAAAATCCCGCTTGCCGTTGCCTCAGGCAACCACTTCGGGCGTTGGCCCGGTCGCCAAGGTTGGCCAACCCGGACCGGATTGTCAACGTCACGAACAGTTTACGAACGGATACTTCCAGAAGTCGGATGACAACTTGACCTCGACCCACCACAGGTGTTCGGATCGGTCCGCTCGGGGATCGATTCCACATCTGGGAAGGTTTGCTCGTGGTTGAGCACGTAGAGATTCCGGAGATCAGCGACTACGCCGCCGTGGGTGGCGCCGGCGCGATCTCATCGGTGGTGGATTTGTTCTACCAAAGCGTTCTCGCGGACCCACAGCTGGTCGGGTACTTCGCGGACACCGACCTGGCCAGGCTGAAACGCCACCAGGTACAGCTCGTCTCGCAGGTGATGGGCGGCCCGGTCAGTTACGAGGGCGCCGACCTGGCGCAGGCGCACAGCGGCCGCGGCATCACCGGCGCGGACTTCGGCCGGGTGGTGGACCACCTGGTCGCCGCGCTGGAGGCGCACAGCGTGCCGGCCGAGATCACCCAGCGGGTGGTGGCGGCGCTCGGCGCGACGCAGGACGACATCGTCACCGCGCCCTGACCCGGGATGGATCCGGCAGCGCTGAAGAACAGCTGGGCCCTGGTCGCCAAGGCCGGTGACGAGGTACCGCTGTTCTTCTACTCCCACCTGTTCCTTTCCCATCCCGAGGTCCGGGAGATGTTCCCGGTCTCGATGGCCGCCCAGCGCGACAAGCTCGTCGGCGCGCTGGGCGCCGTGGTCAGCAACGCGAGCCAGCTCGACGAGGTGGTGCCGTTCCTGCAGCAGCTCGGCCGGGACCACCGGCGGTTCTCGGTGATCGCCGAGCACTACTCGGCGGTCGGAGCCTCGCTGCTGGCGACCCTGCAGCACTTCCTCGGCGCGGCCTGGACCTCCGAGCTGGCTGCCGACTGGGCCGAGGCCTACGGCCTGGTGGCGACCGTCATGGTCCAGGCGGCCGAAGAGTCGGCGGAGGAGACACCGGCCTGGTGGCCGGGCGAGGTGCTCGGCGTCGACCGCCGCACGATGGACGTGACGATCGTGCAGATCCGCCCGCAGCAACCGCTGCCGTACGTGCCCGGGCAGTCCGTCGCGCTCGAGATCCCCTACCGGCCGCGGCGCTGGCGCTACTACAGTCCGGCGAACGCTCCCCGGCCGGACGGCTCGATCGAGCTGCACATCGGCCTGGTGGCGGGCGGGCAGGTCAGCGGACCCGCGGTGCGGTCGCTCAAGAAGGGTGACCCGGTCCGGCTCGGCGCCCCCGTCGGCAACACCCTGAAGCTGCCGGAGAACGGCCGCCGGAGCCTGCTGATGGTCGCCGGTGGCACCGGGCTCGCGCCACTGCGCGCGATGCTCGAACAGCTGGACCGGCGGACCGACGCGGCCGACATCCCGATGGTGCACCTGTTCCACGGCGTCCGGATGCCCTGGAACCTCTACGAACACAAGCAGCTGACCAGGCTCACCCAACGGCCCTGGTTCCACTACACCCCTGTGGTGTCCGACGACGCGTCGTACCCGGGTCTACGGGGTCTGGTCGGCTCGGTGGCCGCCGAACAGGGCCCCTGGAACGGGCACACGGCGCTGGTGTGCGGCTCTCCGGCGATGGTGGCCCACACCGTCGATGAGCTCACCGGAGCCGGTACGCCGGCCGCAGACATCCTCATCGAGTCCTTCGGGACCACGACCTCGGCAGGGGGCCAGCAGTGACACCCGAAGACCCGTTTGCCCGCAGACCTTCGCAGTCGCCCAACGCGATCCGGCACCAGACCTTCACCACCCGCCGCAAGGGTGTGGACCCCGACGAGGTCCGGGAGTACCTGGCCACGCTGGCAGGTCAGATCGAGTACGCCGACGCCGACCGCGCGGACCTCCGGGCCGAGGTGGAGCGACTGCGCAACACCAGTCCGGACGCCGCGCAGCGCGAGCAGATCACGGCTCACGCGGTCGGCCTGCTCAGCCAGGCCCAGCAGATCGCCGACAACCTGGTCGCGGAGGCCGAGCAGTACGCGAAGGACCTGGTCGAGTCGGCACGCCACCAGCAGCGCGACGTACTCAAGCAGGCGCACGACTCGGTCGAGACGGCCGTGAAGCAGTTGCCGACCACTGCTCAGGCAGCGGAGCTCGAATACGTCCGCACCTTCACCCAGGTCGCGCACGTCCAGCTGCGCTCGGTCCTGGACGCCCTGGCCGAGCAGGTGGAGCGTCTGGGCCAGTTGCCCCGCACCCCCGCGACACCGGAGCAGCCCGCTGCCTCCGGGGAGGTCGAGTGGTGGACTGACATCAAGAACTAAGCTCCGCGCATGGCTGGAGACAAAATACGCGGGTTGACGTTCGGCGAGGTCGCAGAGGAGTACGACCGGGTGCGGCCGGGCTATCCGGCGGAGCTGTTCAAGGACCTGCTCGGCTACTCCGCGCCGGGCAGGGCTCTGGAGATCGGAGCCGGTACCGGCAAGGCGACGATGGCGGTCGCCTCCACCGGCGTGCAGGTCGTGGCGCTGGAGCCGGACCCCGCCATGGCCCTCGTACTGCGGCAGCGGGCGGCCGGCCTCGCGGTGAACATCGCGATGGGGACTCTGGAGTCCTACGAGCCTGAGGAGCAGTTCGACCTCGTCTACAGCGCCCAGGCCTTCCACTGGACGAAGCAAGAGACCCGCTGGCCTCGTACTGCGGCTTTGCTGCGCCCGGGCGGCTCGCTGGCTCTCTTCTGGAACCACGACCGACTGGCTGACGCCGGCGCACGGGCAAAGGTGGCGGAGATTCTGCAAGGCCACGAACTGGCTCCGGCCGACGACCTGCCGACGCTCGACGACGCGCAGCGGATCTGGCCGGCGACCGAGCTGGCCGGGCGAGCGGAGTTCGGTGAGCAGCGGCAAGAGCGGTACGTGTCGGAGCGTGAGCTGCCGCGGGAGGACTACCTCGCCTACCTGACCACCCAGTCGGCGTACCGGATCCTGGACGACGAGGAGCGCGACGAGTTGCTCGACGAGCTCCGGTCGGTGCTGCCCGGGACCGTGACCCTGGACGTCGTCACGCTGCTGTACCTGGCCAGGAAGAGCCGGCCGGGCGTCTAGTCGAGCAGCGCGTCGACGAACTGCTCCGCGTCGAAGGGGGCCAGGTCGTCGGCGCCCTCGCCGAGGCCGACCAGCTTCACCGGGACACCGAGCTCGCGCTGGACGGCGATCACGATGCCGCCCTTCGCCGTCCCGTCCAGCTTGGTCAGCACCAGACCGGTCACGTTGATCACCTCGGCGAAGACCCGCGCCTGGGTCAGGCCGTTCTGCCCGGTGGTGGCGTCGATGACCAGCAGCACCTCGTCCACCTCGGCGGTCTTCTCGATCACCCGCTTCACCTTGCCGAGCTCGTCCATCAGACCGGTCTTGGTGTGCAGCCGGCCGGCGGTGTCGATCAGCACGACGTCGGCGTTCTCCTCGATGCCCTGCTTGACCGTGTCGAAGGCGATGCTGGCCGGGTCGCCACCCTCGGGTCCCCGGACGGTCCGTGCGCCGACCCGCTCGCCCCACGTCTGCAACTGGTCCGCTGCCGCGGCCCGGAAGGTGTCGGCCGCGCCGAGCACGACGTGCTTGTCCTCGGCGATCAGCACCCGGGCCAGCCGGCCCACGGTGGTCGTCTTGCCGGTGCCGTTGACGCCGACCATCAGCATGACGGCAGGCTTGCCGTCCTTGCGCTCGGCCTTCAGCGAGCGGTCGAGGGTCGGGTCGACCAGCGCGATCAGCTCTTCGCGCAGGATGGTGCGGGCCTGGTCGGCGGTGACGCCCTCGACCCGGACCCGGGTGCGCAGCTTCTCGACCAGCTCCTGCGTCGGCGCCACCCCGACGTCGGCGGTGATCAGCGTGGTCTCGATGTCCTCCCACGCCTCTTCGTCCAGCTTGTCGCGCGACAGCAGCGCCAGCAGGCCCTTGCCCAGCGAGCCCTGCGAGCGGGCGAGACGTGCCCGGAGCCGGACCAGCCTGCCCTGCGCGGACTCAGGCTTCTCCAGCGTCCCGGTGGCGGTGCCCGCGGGCTCCGGCGGCAGCTCGGTGTCCTCGAGCGTCCGCTTCGGGGTGTCCCGCGGTACCTCGGCGTCGTCGCCGACCTGCGGCTCGACGAGCTCCGGGGTCTTCTGCGCCGCGGGCAGTTCCGCCTTGCGGCGCCTGGAGACGACCAGACCGGCCGTACCGGCGACCAGGACAGCGGCGATCACCGCGATGATCGCGATCAGGGCCTGGTCGGTGAGCAGGGTGACTAGCTGAGTGGTCGACACGATCACCCATCTTGGCAGACGCCGAGCGCGCTTCCAGCACCCCTCACGCAGCATCGGCCGGAAAGAACGAGTGGCGGTTGCGTTGCGTGAGGAGCCAGCTCCGGGCGGTGTGTCAGCAGTACGACGGTGCGGTCGCCTGCTGCGGCGTACAGGTCTTGCAGGAGTTGGCGGCCGGTCTCCTCGTCCAGGTGCTCGGTGGGCTCGTCCAGGACCAGTACGTCGTGGTCCGCGAGCAGCAGCCGGGCGAAGGCGAGCCGCTGCCGCTCTCCGCCGGACAGTCGCGCCCCGTGCTCCCCCACCATCGTGTCGAGGCCGTCGGGGAGGCCGTGGACGAATTCACCGAGCCGGGCGCGGTACAGCGCGTTCCAGAGCCTCAGGTCGCTGGCACCCGGCTTCGCCAGCAACAGGTTCTCCCGGATGCTCGTGTCGAAGACGTGACTCTCCTGCGTCAGGAGGCCGATCACCTTCCGTACGTCGTCTCCAGCGAGGTCAGTGAGCCGGATACCGCCCAATGCCACGCGGCCGCTGGTGGGCTCTAGGAAGCGCAGCAGTACGGCGGCCAGGGTGCTCTTGCCCGAGCCGCTCGGCCCGGTCACCACCACTCGGCTTCCGGCGGCCACACTCAGGCAGACGTCCCGTAGTACTGGGTGATTGTCGTAGCCGGCGTTCAAATGGCTGACTACAAGATCGCGTCCTGCCGGGAGTTTGTGAGGCTCGTCCGGCTCAGTAACTGGCGTTGCAGTGGACAGCAGGTCCTGCACGCGCGTCAGAGAGGCTTTGACCCGAGTAGCAATCTGCGCTGTCGCAGGGATGCCGCCCAGCGCATCTGCAAGCGCCAGCGGGGTCAACACCAGCACGGCGAACACAGGGCCCGAGATGTCGGCGCCGCTGCCAAGTACCAGACCAGCCACGCTGCCGCCGCCCACACACAACACGAGCAAGGCATTGCCTAGGCCCGCACTCCACGCCGACCTCCGCTCAGCGGCTGCCAGTCGCGCATCAGCAGCCTCGAAGGAGGCCAGTACTGCGTCTGTCGCGTTGAAGGCGACCAGGTCCGCAGCAGTCAACAGCGTCTCCGTCGCGCTCGCCGCAACCTCTCCCCTATCGCCCGCGATCGCTCGCTCGGCCCGCCGGGCACTGTAGGCAGTCAGCCACGGCACCACCGTGCAGGCGAGTGCTACCGCAACTGCAACCGCAGCGCCTGCTGTCGGCAGCAACACCGCCAGGAGAGCAACAGTGGCCAGCGCGGTCACACTCGCCACTACCAGCGGCAGCACCACCCGCAGCCATAGGTCGAGGACCGCGTCCACGTCGAGCAGCAGCCGAGCCAGCAGGTCACCACTCCGCACTGACGTCAGTCCGGCTGGTGCCAGCTCCTCCAGCCGTGCGGTGATCCGCGACCGGGTGGCACCCAGGACCCGATAGGCAGCGTCATGCGCAGCCAGGCGTTCGACGTACCGGAAGAACCCGCGGCCGATCCCGAATGCTCGCACCGCCACGATCGCCACCAGCAAGATCAGCACCGGAGGTTGTGCCGCCGCCTCGGTGATCAACCACGCGGAGGTCGCCAGCAGCCCAATGGCCGAACCGGACGCCAGTACGCCGGCCGCCACGGCTACGCCCAACCGCCACCGAGCCCCACGCTCCGGTCGCACCAAGTGCACCAGGCTGCTCATGCCGGCACCAGCCCGCGCGCCCGCTCGACCTGAACCACTCGGTCCGCCGCAGCCAGCAGAGCGGGCCGGTGCGCCACCATCAGAACGCTCCGCCCAGAGGCCCGCAGTTGGCCGATCACCTGAGCCTCCGCCTCTGCGTCCAGCCCGGCTGTCGGTTCGTCCAGCAACAGCACCGGCGCCCCCGTCACCAGTGCGCGGGCAAGGGCTACCCGCCTCCGTTGGCCGCCCGACAGCAACTGGCCGCCTTCCCCGACCGCTTGTCCCGGGTCCAACTCCGAGGCACCTGCCTCAGCCAGCGCCTGCAGTACCTGGTCATCTGTGGCTTCGGGGCGCCCCAGGCGGATGTTGTCCGCGATGCTGCCCACCCGAAGTCCCGGCCGCTGCGGCACCCAGGCCAACTGCTTCCGCCAGCATTCGGGGGCGAACTCGTCGGCAGCAGTTCCACCAGCCACCACCACCCCACGCTCCGGTACGACGAAGCCGAGCACCGCCGCCAGCACAGTGGATTTGCCGGCCCCACTAGGCCCAGCAAGGGCAACCACCTCACCCGGCGACAGCTCCAGGTCGAAGCTCTCCAACGCAGGCTCGTCCCGACCCGGATACCGCACTGTCACGTCGTGCAACTGCAGCGGAGTCACCCGCAGATCCGGCACGTCGGTCCGCTCCCCCCGCTCGGGCAGCGATGTCTCCAGCACCCGGAAGACCTCCTCGCTCGCCGCAACCCCGTCCGCACTCGCGTGGAAGTGCGCACCTACCTGCCGCAGCGGCAGGTAGGCCTCCGGCGCCAGGATCAGCACCAGCAGCGCGGTCTCCAGGCCGAGCTTGCCGTCGATCAGCCGAAGCCCGACACCGACCGCGACGAGCGCCACCGAGATGCTTGCCAGCAGTTCCAGGACGAACGACGACAGGAACGCCAGCCGCAGACTCTTCATGGACGCTGCTCTGTGCTGGTCGGTCACCTTCCGTACCGCGCCGACCTGCCCCTTCGCTCGCCCGAACAGCTTCAGCGTCGGTAGCCCGGCCACCACGTCCGAGAAGTGGTGAGCCAGTACTGCGAGCGCGTGCTGCCGCCGCCGGCTGTGCGCCTGCGTAGCCCAGCCGACCAACGCCATGAAGATCGGGATGAGCGGCAGCGTCACCACCACCGTCCCGGCGGCGATGAGGTCACCAGTAGCCATCCAGCCGACCACACCGGCCGGCACAGTCGAGGCGAGCACCAACTGCGGTAGGTAGCGCGCGAAGTACGGGTCGAGGTCGTCAAGGCCCTTGGTGAGCAAGGTGGTCAGCGCGCTGCTCCGCTCGCCACTCAGCCACGCAGGTCCAAGCTTGAGCGAGTGCTCGAGCACCTGCCGCCGCAGCGTCGACTTCACCGCTGCCGCCGCCCGCTGAGCGACCACCTCCTGCACCCACACCAGCACGGCCCGCGCGGCCAGTACTCCGACCAGCAGCCACGCGACCTGACCGACCCCCTCGCCGCGCAGCACCACATCGGTGATGCCCCGCGCGAGCAGCACCGCCTGCACCACGATCAGCAGCCCGGTGGCCACTCCGATCACGACCGACGCGACCAGGAACACCCGGGCGCTCCTGGCCCGCCGCAGCAACCGCGGATCGAGTGGCTTCACGGCACTGTCACCGTCTCGACGCGGACTCGCTGACGGAAGACCCAGTAGGTCCAGCCCTGGTACAGCATCACCAGCGGCGTGAAGATCGCCGCGATCACCGTCAGCACCTTCAACGTGTACGCCGAGGACGCCGCGTTGGTGACCGTCAGGCTCCACGCCGGATCGAGGGTGGAGGGCATCACCGCCGGGAACATCGCCACGAACAACGAGGCGACTCCCAATCCGACCGCCAGCGCGGTCCCGGCGAACGCCCAGCCCTCGCGCCCGAGTTTGTTGGCGACCAACGCAGCGACCAGCGCGACGGCGGCGGCCCCGGCGACGGCCACCGATTCGGTGTCGCCTCGCAGTCCGTGCGCGCACGCCAGGAAGCCGACCACCAGCACGGCCGCGATCAGGCCCGTCGCCGAGGCCGTCCGGTTGGCTCGTGCCCGCAGCTCACCGGTCGTCTTCAGGGCCAGGAAGATCGCGCCATGGGCGACGAACAGCATCGTGAAGGCCACGCCACCGAACAGGGCGAACGGGTTGAGCAGCGTCCCCAGGGTGCCGGTGAACTCGTGGGAGGCGTCGATCGGCAGGCCGCGGACGAGGTTGGCGAAGACGATGCCCCACAGCAGCGCGGGCAGCAGCGAGCCGATCGCGATCAGGGTGTCCATCCGGTCGCGCCACGGCAGGTCGTCGCGCTTGCCGCGGTACTCCAGCGCCACCCCGCGCAGGATCAGCGAGACCAGTACTGCGAACAATGGCAGGTAGAACCCGCTGAAGAGCGTCGCGTACCACTCGGGGAAGGCCGCGAACGTCATCGCGCCGGCGACGATCAGCCACACCTCGTTGCCGTCCCAGACCGGGCCGATGGTGGTGATCACGGCCCGCCGCTCCGGCTCGTCCCGGCCGAGCACCCGCAGCAGGATGCCGACCCCGAAGTCGAACCCCTCGAGGACGAAGTACCCGATCCAGAAGAACGCGATGATCGCGAACCAGACGGTTGTCAGTTCCATGCTCGGACCACCTCTAGTACGTGAAGGACAGTGGCTTGGCGGCTTCCCCGGGGTCGTCGGGGGTGTCGGGCTCCGGCGAGGTGCCGGCCAGCCCGCCCCGGATGGTGCGGAGCATCAGCTTCACCTCGACCACCGCCAGGACGCCGTACAGGACCAGGAAGCCGATCATCGAGATCAGCACCTCCGTCATCGACGTGCTCGGTGAGACGCCGGCCGAGGTGGGCAGCAGACCGAACACCAGCCAGGGCTGCCGGCCGGTTTCGGTGAAGATCCAGCCGAACGCGTTCGCGGCCAGCGGCAGCAGCGGCAACGGCAGCGCCAGCCAGACCAGCCGGCGGTCCGGCGCCCGGCCCCGTCTCGTTGCCCATAGCAACCACGCGGCGATCCCGACCGAGGCCATCCCGACCCCGATCATCAGCCGGAAGGTCCAGTAGGTGAGCGGGATGTTCGGGTTGTACGAGCCCGGCCCGTACAGCTCCTCGTACGCCTGCTGCAGCGAGTTGATCCCCCTCACCTCGCCGTCGAAGTGCCCGGTGCCGAGGAAGGAGAGCAGGTACGGGATCTTGACCGAGTAGATCTCCCGGGAGCCGTCCAGGCTGCCGATGGTGAACAGCGACAGCGCGGCCGGCTTCTCCGTCTCGTACAGCGCCTCGGCCGCGGCCATCTTCATCGGCTGCACCTCGGTCATCACCTTGCCCTGCTGGTCACCGCTGAGCGCGACGCCGGCGCCGGCCACCAGGACGATCACCGCACCGAGACGGAGCGCCGTACGGAACGCGGCCACGTCGACGCCGGGCCGCCGGACCAGGTGCCAGATCGCCACCCCGGCGACGAACGACCCGCCGACCACGAAGGCGGCGAAGATCGTGTGCGGGTAGGTGACCAGCACGACCTTGTTGGTCAGCACGGCGCCGATGTCGGTCAGCTCGGCCCGGCCGCGCTCGGCGTTGATCCGGAAGCCGACCGGGTTCTGCATCCAGGAGTTGGCGGCCAGGATGAAGTACGCCGACAACTGGGTGCCCAGCACCACCATCCAGATGCAGGCCAGGTGGATCCTCTTCGGCAGCCGGTCCCAGCCGAAGATCCACAAGCCGATGAAGGTGGACTCGAAGAAGAAGGCCAGCAGCCCCTCCAGCGCCAGCGGGGCGCCGAAGACGTCGCCGACGAAGCGGGAGTAGGCGCTCCAGTTCATCCCGAACTGGAACTCCTGCACCAGGCCGGTGACGACCCCCATCGCGATGTTGATCAGGAACAACTTGCCGTAGAACTTGGTCAGCCGCAGGTACTTGTCCTTGCCGGTCCGGTACCAGGCGGTCTGCAGACCGGCCGTGATCGCGACCAGCGACAACGTCACCGGGACGAAGAAGAAGTGGTAGACGGTGGTGATCGCGAACTGCCACCGCGCCAGGTCGAGCGTGTCCATCGGAGCCCTCCGGGACGATCTACGACGTTACGTAGTAGAGCCTAACGCAGATCTACGACGTGTCGTAGTAGATCCGGCCGCAGACCTACTACAACGTGTAGTTACACTGGTCACATGCCCACCGACGAGAAGGCTCCCCGCCCGCTGGGCGACCTGGAGCGGCTGGTGATGGAGCAGCTCTGGGCCGCCGACGGCGCGCTCACGGTGCGCGAGGTGCACGAGCGCCTGTCCGGCACCCGGGAGCTGGCCTACACCACCGTGATGACCGTGCTGGACCGGCTGGCGAAGAAGCAGCTGACCGAGCGCGAGCGAGCCGGCAAGGCCTGGCAGTACAAGGCCGCCGCGCCGCGCGAGGAGATGGCCGCCGACCTGATGCGGGACGCGCTGGACCGGGCCGGTGACCGCCGCGAGGCGCTGGTCCGATTCGTCGGGCAGGTCAGTGATGAGGAGGCAGCGCTGCTCCGCGACGCGCTGGCTCGGCTGGAGGCGCGGGACGGGTGATCACTCCCCTCCTGCTGGCCGCCCTGGCCCTGGTGCTCGCCGGGCCGGTCCCGGCGTTCATGGGTCGGGCAGCTTGGCCGTACCGCGTACCCCGGGCCGCGATCGCCCTCTGGCAGTCGATTTCGATCGCCGCGGTACTGGCGGCCTTCGGGGCCGGGCTCTCCTTGTCGTACTCGACAGCAGGCCAGCCGGGTGAGCCGCGGTTCGACCCGTCGTCACCACGGGACCTGACGGCCGCACTGGTGCTCGCACTGACGGCCATGGTCGGCATCAGGCTGCTGTGGTCGGCTGGGCGGGTGGCCATCGGGACCAGGGCACGTCGTAGGCGTCACCGCGATCTGGTCGACGTACTGGCGACGCCGGACGGACTGATCCCAGGTCTTCGGGTGCTGGCCGAGGAGACACCGCTCGCCTACTGCCTGCCGGCGATCCGCGGGTCCAGGGTGGTCGTGTCGGTGGGCGCGCTCGACAGGCTCGACGACGGCGAACTGCGCGCGGTACTGGCCCACGAGCAGGCTCACCTGCGAGCGCGGCACGACCTGGTACTGGAGGCCTTCACCGCACTTCACAGGGCCTTTCCCCGCTTCGTGCGAAGTGATGTGGCCCTGGAGCAGGCGCGCACACTGGTGGAACTGCTCGCCGACGACGATGCCCGTCGCCGCAACGGCTCACTGCCGCTGGCGCGGGCACTGGTCGCTCTGGCCGGCTCCACTGCACCAGAGGCCGGCCTGGCGATGGCCAAGTCGGCCACAGTCCTCCGGGTCCAGCGCCTGGCCGATCCCGAGCCCAACTCCACACTGCTGGCAGTCACGGCCTACACAGCTGCCGTGCTGCTCCTGGTCGTGCCCACCTTCACCGTCGCCGCACCGATCGTGCGGGCGGTCGTCGACGCCGTCAACTAAAACAAGCCCTAGTGGCCTATGCCTCTGCCTTCACCTCTTGCGACCGCCAGCAGGACGAGGCCTGACAGGACCAGCAGGACGACCATGGTGATGACGAACGTCAGCACAGAACTACTTCTCCCCATTGCGTTGCCGTACAAAGAACCTCACACGCAGTGCGACGAACTCACCCGTCGAGAAGTTCCCCGTAGGCCTTGGTCACTTCGTCGACACGCCACTGCAGCGTGCCCGGCGTGACCACCAGCTCCGTCCACGACCACCCCGGTACGTCGGCCGCCCGCCAGGTCCAGCCGAGCGACTCGCGGGTCGCCTCCATCCGGCGTACGGCGGCGAACTCCAGTTGCTCGGCCGGCCGCGGCGCGAAGAGCCGGAACGAATTGGTGTGCGGCGGCTCAGGGAAGACCCGGAATCCCTTGCTCTGCAGGGCTTCTGCCAGCTCGACAGCATGCGCGTGCAGGTCGCCCATCTGCGGCAGGACGGTTCGCAGACCCTCACGGGCGGAGACGGCGTACGGGAAGAGGGTGTAGAGGTTGCCGCCGAGCCTGCGCTGCCAGCGGCGTACCTCTGCGATCACATCAGCCGGCCCGGCGAGCGCAGCTCCGCTCAAGCCACCGAGGCCTTTGTAGAAGGACACGTAGACAGTGGTAGCGAGTGCGGCGACCTCTGCCAGGTCATGCTCGAGGTACGGCGTGCTCTCCCACAGGCGAGCGCCGTCGAGGTGCAGTGGAACCCCACGCGCTTCACAGGCTGCAGCGAACACCACTAGCTCGTCCCAGCTCGGCAGCACGAACCCGGCATCCCGCAACGGCAGCTCCAGCGTCACAGCGGCCAGCTTCCCCGGGATGGCGGCGAGCTCGTCCGGCCGGGGCTGTCGCGGCTCAGAGGTCATCCGCTCCGGCCGTAGGTGGTGCACTTCCTCCAGCGCGTTCAACTCGTGCACCAGCAAGTGCGACAACCCGTGTACTGCAACGCGCTGCGTCCCGGCGCGGTCTGCGAAGACACGAAGCACGCTCTGTTGCGCCAGGATGCCAGTGGGCAGGAACACGGCGGCAGGCTTGCCAAGCAGCTCGGCGACCTCCTGCTCGAGTACTGCGACCTCGCCGCCGGCGCCGTAGCCGTCCCGCTCCGCCTCGGTCGCCGCGTCGGCAAGCGCCCGCAGCGCGTCGGCCGGCGGGACACGGCGGCCCGACAACCAGCGAGTGCAGTCGGCAGCCGCGGCCTTGCGGCGCGCGGCGAGATCCTCGGAGGCCTCAGTGGTCGGGTAGTTCACGGTGTCCATCCTCAGATCGGGGTGGTGACCACGTGCTCGCCTTGGACAGTCTTGATCTCGACCGACTTCACCTGGTCGAGCGGCACCAGTACCCCGCCACTGAACCGGCTGCCCTCCCGGGCGGCTTTCTCCGAGATCACCCAGCTGCCGGCGACGTAGACCTTGCCCGCCCTGTCGGTTACCAGCATCTCGCAGACGGCACCGGCCTTCATGTTGGTCAGCTGGACGTTGACCCAGGCCCATCCGTTCCGTGGCTCGACAGTGGTCGCCATCGTCACATTGGTGGCCGCGTCGGTCGCCGTCGCTTGCTTGGAGCCGGCCGGAGGCGCAGTACTGGCGGATTCGATGTCGACGGACTGCCTGCCAATCAGTACTCCGCCGCCCAGTGCTCCGGCGACCAGTACGACAGCCGCGGCCGCCAGCAGCCACGGACTCCGCTTCCGGGAGCTACCAGGCTGCGCAGTCGCAGGAGCAGCTACTGAACGGACCTCACGCAGTGTCCGCTGCAGCAGCAGGTCACCATCGTCCGGCGCTCCGTCCAGGAACGCCTCGGGCGGCACCTCGCCGAGAAGCTCCTTCAGCTCCTCGAACTCGGCCAGCTCGTCGCGCGCCGCCGCGCAACCGGACAGATGCTGATCGACCTCGCGGAGTTCGTCCGGCGCCAGCGCGCCCAACGCGTAGGCGCCGAGCCGCGAGTGATCGTGCTCGCTCATCGGGCCACCTCCGCTTCCGGTCCCGCCATCACCGCGCGGAGCGCTCGGAGGGCGTAGTGCGATCTCGATTTCACCGTACCGGGCGGGACGCCCAGCTCCGTCGCGGCCTCCGTCACCGACCGGCCCCGGTAGTACAGCTGCACCAGCACCTCGCGATGCTCGGGCGACACCTGGTCGAGTGCGTCGAGCACCACCATCGTGTTCAGCACCGCCTCGGAGTGATCGCCCTCCACCGGCGGCCGGTCCTCGACCTCCGCCACCTCGGCGGGCCGGGCCGCTCGCGCCCTGGCCCGATCGGTGACGAGGTTCCGGGCGACCGTGAGCAGCCAGCCGCGGACCGATCCCTTGCCGTCGACCAGATCGTCGGCATGTTTCCACGCCCGGACCAGAGTCTCCTGGACGACGTCCTCCGCGGCTGCCATGTCCCCCGTCAGCCGGGTCGCGTAGGCCAGCAGGCTGCGGCCGTGCTCGGCGTACAGGGAACGGATCAGCGCCTCGGCCGCGTCGGGACGGCGGTCCGTGCCAGTCACCGCAGTCCTCCCGGCCTCGATCGCAGTGGTCGATCGTACGATAGGGGATCTGCTATCGACGGGCCCGGCTGGGCCGCTACCTCACCGGGCTGCTCCGGGTGGATCAGCGGTCGACGGTGAGGACCATGCGGAAGCGGGCGGCGCCGGACAGCATCCGGGCGTAGGCGTCGGCCGCCTTCTCCAGCGGCACCTCCTCGACCATCGGACGGACGCCGTGGGCGAGGCTGAAGGCGAGGTTCTCCTCGTTCTCCAGCGGGGTGCCGGTCAGCGAACCCTCGATCCGCTTGCCGCCGAACAGCAACTGGACGGTCGGGACCTCGATCGGGTCCATCGCGGCGCCGACCACCATCAAGGTGCCGCCGCGGACCAGTCCGTCGATCAGCGACGACATCGAGGCGCCGCTGGAGGCGGTCGGGATGATCACCTTGGCGCCGCCCAGATCCTGCAGCGCCGCGGCCTGGTCGACCGCCGAGCTGTCGATGTACTCCGCTGCGCCGAGCTGCAGCGCGAGTTCCCGCTTGTCCTCGCCCCGAGCGATCGCGACCACCCGCAGACCGAGCTTGGCGGCGTACTGGATGGCGAGGTGGCCGAGGCCGCCGATGCCCTGGATCGCCACCAGGTCGCCGGGCCACAGGTCCGACTTGAGCAGCGCGTTGTAGACGGTGATGCCGGCACACAGCAACGGCGCTGCCTCGACCGCACTGAACTCCTCCGGTACGGCGACCAGCCCGCTCGCGCGGGTCGTCACGTACTCCGCGTAGCCGCCGTCGATCGAGTCACCGAGGATCTGCTGGTCGGTGCAGTAGACGAACTCACCGCGGCGGCACGCCTCACACACGCCGCAGTGGCCACCGAAGTAGCCGACGCCGACCCGCTGGCCGACCGACCACGTGGTCACTCCGGCGCCGAGCTCGTCGACCCGCCCGACCACCTCGTGGCCCGGGACGATCGGCGTACCGGCGGGGTGGTGGTGGAACAGGTTGCCGACCCCGACGGAGTCGCTGCGGCAGATCCCGCACGCCTCGACGGCGATCCGGACCTCGCCCGGCCCCGGGGCGGTCAGTTCTCGCTCGGCGAGCGCGAAGACGCCCTCGGTGGCTTGGACAACGCGATAGGTGCTGGACATCTACTGTTCCTTAAGACGGTCGGTCATCTTATATACGTCAAATGAAAGCCCCTCCGACGAGGGGCTGCGGTTTCGTCAGGCCGTGAACAGGCCGGCGAAGGTCAGCTCGAAAAAGCTGTCGAACACCTTGGCATCCTTGTAGGCACGGGCCTGGATCAGCGTTCCCTCCCAGGCGCTCAGCAGGTACCGCGCGGTCTGCTCCGCATCGAGCTCCGAACGAATGGCGCCGGCCTCCTGACCTTCGGCGATGGCCCCGGCCAGCAACCCGGTCCAGGCTTCCAGACCGGCCTTGACCCCACCCCTGATCGGTTCGCTGTGATCCACGATCTCGGTCCCGAAGTTCCCCAGCAGACATCCCCGGGTGATCCCGAACGCGACCACCTCGTCCCGCAAGAACTCGAAGTGCTTCCGGATCCGAGCCACCGGCTCGACGGAGCTGTCCGCGAGATCCCCCAGCCGCCGCCCCACGCCGTACCGCTCCAGCGCCACGATCGCCAGCGCTTCCTTGCTCTCGAAGTGGTTGTAGAACGACCCCTTCGGCACCCCGGCCCGATCGGTGATGTCCTTCACGGCCGCCGCGTTGAACCCGCGTTCGTGAAACTGAGCCAGCGCCGCCTCGACGATCTCTTCCCGCATACTCCGCCTCGCCATGTTCCCAATATGACCGCCCGTCTTAGATAAGTCAAACGGCCTGAGTTCGTCAGACCGCTACGACGGTGAGGACGTCCTCAAGGCCTTTGAAGTCCTTGGGGTTGCGGGTGTACAACGGCAGGCCTCTGGTGGAGGCAATAGCGGCGATCATCAGGTCCATCCGCCGAGGCCGTGGATCGCGACCGGCGGAGACCACCAGCGCCACCAGCGTGCCGTAACGTGACGCCGCATCTCCGTCGAAGGGCAGCGGATCGAAGGCGGACACAGCAGCCCCGAGCTTCTCGGTCCGGGTAGCTCTGGTCGCTGCACCCTTGGCCATCGCGATGCCCTGGTGAAGCTCCGCCAAGGTTACAGAGGTCAACTCCGGATACTCCGGCAGATCGCTGACCTCCAGCAGATCGAGATCTATATAGACGCAAGTGTCCAGTACGCCACTGCCCGATCTATCAACCACGGTCGCGCTCCCAAGGGTCGGAGCCGGTCGAATCATCGCCGATGCGGTCCTCGCCACCGAAGAACTCGTCGGCATCCCGGCGGAGTTGAGCAGCATCCACCCGCGGCAGCCTTCGGTGCTGAGCAATCAGTTCCTCAGCGGTCGGTCGTGGCCGGCGGCGACTGAGCGGGCGCAACTCGGCGACCTCAGTACCGTTCCGGGTGATGTGGTACGTCTCCCCCGCCTCGACGGAGTCCATCACCGCGGCGGAATGATTCCGGAACTCACGTTGTGTGATGATTTTCATGAGACCAGCGTAGCCTCATGAGACACACTGCGCTACGCGGGTTCGGTTTCGCGGATCCGCTGGGAGATGACCGCGGAGACTCCGTCGCCTCGCATCGTGACGCCGTAGAGGGCGTCGGCGACCTCCATGGTGCGCTTCTGGTGGGTGATGACCAGGAGCTGGCTGTTCTCGCGGAGCTCTTCGTAGATCTCCAGCAGGCGGCCGAGGTTGGTGTCGTCCAGGGCCGCCTCGACCTCGTCGAGGATGTAGAACGGCGAGGGGCGGGCCTTGAACAGGGCCACCAGGAAGGCGACCGCGACCAGCGAGCGCTCACCGCCGGAGAGCAGTGAGAGGCGCTTGACCTTCTTGCCCGGTGGGCGGGCCTCGACGTCGATCCCGGTGTTGAGCATGTCGCTCGGGTCGGTCAGTACGAGCCGGCCCTCGCCGCCGGGGAACAACCGGCTGAAGACGTGCTGGAAGGCGACCTCGACGTCACGGTAGGCCTCGGTGAAGACCTGCTCGACCCGGTCGTCGACCTCCTTGACGATGTCCATCAGGTCGCGGCGGGACTTCTTCAGGTCCTCGAGCTGCTCGGCGAGGAAGCGGTGCCGCTCCTCCATCGCGTCGAACTCCTCCAGCGCGAGCGGGTTGATCCGGCCCAGCTGGTTGAGCGCGCGTTCGGCGGTCTTCAGCCGCTTCTGCACCTTCGCCCGGTCGAACGGCTCACCCTCGCGCTCGACCGTGTTGTCGTCGCCGTCCTTGGCGGGCGGCGGCACCAGCTGATCCGGCCCGTACTCCGCGACGAGCGCCTCCACCTCGGTCCCGAGCTCACCCAGCGCCTTCTCGTAGAGGGCTTCCAAACGCATCTTCTGCTCGGCCCGCGCCAGCGCGTCGCGGTGCACGGTGTTGGTGAGCTGCTCCAGCTCGCTGCTCAGGTTTCGGGTGGCGGAGCGAGCCTGCGCCAGGGCCTGCTCGCGCTCGGCCCGCTGCGCCTGGATGGCCGATCGCTCGGTGGCCGCCAGCTGCAGCGAGCTCTCCAGCCGGGCCAGCACGTGCCCCGCGGCCAGGTGAACGGCCTGCGCGGCCTCGGACTGACGGGCCCGCCGGGTCGCCCGAGCGATCGCCCGGGCCCGGGCCTCCCGCTCTTGCCGAGCCGCACGCTCCAGCGAGTCCGCTCGACCGGACAACGCCCGGGCGCGCTCCTCGGTGGTCCGCAGCGCGAGTCGCGCTTCCATCTCGCTCGCCCGGCCGGCCTTGGCCGCCTCGGCGAGCCGGTCGCGCTCGGTCGGGTCAGGCTCGTCGCCCTCGTCGTCGCCGTACTGCTCGACGTCGCTGAGCCGCTTCTCCAGGTCGGCGAGACCGGACAGGTTCTTGTCTCGCTCGGCCTCGGCCGCGGCGATCGCCTCGGCCATCCGCTGGGCTTCACCCCGCGACGCCTTCGCGAGCGATCCGAACTGGGCCAGCTGTTCCGCGACCGCGGCCATCGAGGCGTCCGACTCGTGCAGCCGGGCCAGCGCGATCTCGACGGACTGCTTCTGGCTCGTCCGCTCGCTCTCCATCTGAGCCAGCTCGAACCGCAACCGCTCACTGCGGGCCGTGGCCTCGGTGAGCTTCTCGGTGGCCTCGTCGACCGCCGACTGCACCTCGATCAGGCTCGGAGCAGCGTCAGAACCGCCGTACGCGAAGTGCGCACCCAGTACGTCGCCCGCCCGGGTCGCCGTCGTGATGTCGGGCAGGTGCTGCACCAGGTCGCGTGCCGCCGGCACGTCCTCGACCACCGCGACCTTGCGCAGCAGCCGGCGAAGCGCAGGACGCAATGTCGCCGGGCACTCGACCACGTCGACCGCGTACGTCGCGCCGGGCGGCAGGGAGGGCCAGCTCGCGTAGTCGTCGGCCGGGGCGTCGCCGAGCAGCATCCCGGCGCGGCCGAGGTCATGCTCCTTGAGGTGCCCGACAGCGTCGAGGGCGGCCTGCGTGTGCGTGACGGCGACCGCGTCAGCGGCCTCGCCCAGAGCGGCAGCGATCGCGGTCTCGTAGCCGGCGCGGACACTCAGCAGCGCGGCAACGGAGCCCATCAGGCCGGTGATCTGCTCCGAGGCGGCCAGCAGAGCGCCGGCGCCGTCCTTGCGGTTGAGGCCCATCTCCAGGGCGTCCTTGCGAGCGGTCAGCCCGGCTCGCTCCCGCTCGGCGTCCCGCTCCTCGGCGCGGAGCTTGGTGAGGCGCTCGTCCAGCTCGTCGAGGACGCTCTGGGCCGCTTCGTACTCCTCGTCCAGCCCTCGCTCGCCGGCGTCGAGCCCAGCCACCTGGGTCTCGAGCGCGGTGAAGTCGTGCTGTGCCTTCGCGGCGCGGGCCTCGGCCTCGCTCCGGTTGCTGGCGAGCCGGCCGATCTCGGACTCGGCGGCGGACGCGCGGCTCTTCAGCGCGTTCACCTGGCCGGTCAGCCGGGCCATGCCCTCACGCCGGTCGGCGGCGGCCCGGATCAGGGCCGCGATCCGCCGCTCCTCCTCGGCGTGCTCGGCCTCCAGCTGCTGCCGCTGCTCGATCGCCTGCTGCAGCAGCTCGGAGTGCGCCTCGACCTCGGCCTCGATCTGCGCCTCGGTCTCACGGACCCGGGCCGCTTCCAGCTCGAGCTCCTCCGGATCGCGCCCGCTGCGCGACTCCTCGGCCTCGTCGTTGAGTGATCGGATCCGGTCCGCGGCGATCCGGGCGGTGCCCTTGATCTTCTCGCCGAAGCCGGACAGCGAGTACCAGGTGTCCTGCGCTGCCTGCAGGGCGGGCGCGTCGGTCCGCAGCGCGTCCTCGAGCTCGGCCTCCATCTCCCGTGCCTCGCGCAGCGCGGCCTCGATCTGGGAGCGCTTCTCGGTCAGTGCCGCCTCGTCCTTGAGCTCGGCCTCGAGCGCGGACTGGGCCTGCACGATGTCGTCGGCGAGCAGCCGGGACCGGCCGTCGCGAACCTCGGCCTGAATGGTCACCGCCCGGCGCGCCACCTCCGCTTGGCGCCCGAGCGGCTTCAGCTGACGGCGGATCTCCGCGATCAGGTCGCCGAGGCGGTGCACATTGCCCTCGGTCGACTCCAGCTTGCGGAGCGCCTTCTCCTTGCGTTTGCGGTGCTTCAGCACCCCCGCGGCTTCCTCGACGAAGCCGCGGCGCCCCTCAGGGGTGGCGCGCAGGATCGAGTCGAGCTGGCCCTGGCCGACGATGACGTGCATCTCCCGGCCGATCCCGGAGTCGCTGAGCAGCTCCTGGACGTCGAGCAGCCGGCAGTTCTGGCCGTTGATCTGGTAGTCCGACCCGCCGTTGCGGAACATCGTCCGCGAGATGGTGACCTCGGCGAACTCGATCGGCAGAGCGCCGTCGGAGTTGTCGATGGTCAGCACCACCTCGGCGCGGCCCAGCGGGGCGCGGCCGGAGGTACCGGCGAAGATGACGTCCTCCATCTTGCCGCCACGCAGGGACTTGACGCCCTGCTCGCCCATCACCCAGGACAGGCCGTCGACGACGTTGGACTTCCCGGAGCCGTTGGGACCGACGATGCAGGTGATCCCCGGCTCGAAGTTCATCGTCGTCGCCGACGCGAAAGACTTGAAACCCTTCAGAGTCATGCTCTTCAGGTACAAGACGAAGCTCCCAACCCGTGGAAAAGGACAGACGATACCGACGGAACCGTCGTAACTGCTCGTGACGCTGCCGCTACCCGGGGGAAGTAGTTCCGGTCATAACTGTACCCAGACCGAACAGGAAACCGGCGGAGGCCCGGACGGGGGCCGCCGCCGTCTGTGGTGCGGTCGGTGATTTGGTGCGGCTTTGGTCGGTCAGACCGAAGCGGGCTCGCGCAAAGCCTCGTCCACGGTAAGTAGACGACCGTCGTGTACGGCTGCGACCAGATGGTCGTTCTCAGCCTGCAGGCGCATCACGTGCGCCTCCAGATCGGCGACACGCCGGTTGAGCAGACGTACCTGCTCGAGCATGCGCGGGTCAGTGCCTCCAAGGTGCCCTAAAAGAGCCTTGGCCATTGTGCTGTCCTCCGGAAGGGTTCTGGCAGGTGGCGCCCCTGGTCCGCGGAGCGCAAAATTGTGTGCCGTCTTTCAGGGTGACACCGGGATGCAGTTGGGTCAACCTGGGCTACTTTAATTAACGGTTTCCCGCTCACCACCGGGCGTGTCGTGGCACCGGCTGACATTTCGGGCAGCGGAACGACGAACGGTTCATGAACGCCTCGCGACGGATCGGACGGCCGTCGCGCGGACACGGCGAGCCTTCCTGGCCGTAGACCGCGAGACCCCGCTCGAAGTAGCCCGATTCCCCGTTCACGTTGACGTACAGGGCGTCGAAGGAGGTTCCGCCGACGGCCAGCGCCTCCCCCATCACCGCCCTGGCATGACCGAGCAGTTCCCTTGCCTGCAAGGGTTTCAGCGTCTCGGTCGCCTTCGCGTAGTGCAGTTTCGCCCGCCACAGGGCCTCGTCGGCATAGATGTTCCCGACGCCGCTGACCAGCGTCTGGTCGAGCAACGCGCGTTTCACGCCGGTCTTCTTCCGCCGCAGCGCCGCGACGAACAGGTCCTCGTCGAACAGGGGATCGAACGGATCCCGGGCGATGTGGGCGATCTCCCCGGGCAGCTCGGCGCCGCCTTCGGAGTACGACAGGCCGCCGAACATCCGCTGGTCCAGAAACCGGACCTCTCCGCCGTCGTCGGCGAACCGGAGGCGGATCCGCAGATGTTTGTCGTCCGGCGCGCCGACCGGTTGGACCCGGAACTGCCCGCTCATCCCGAGATGCGCCAGGACGGCGTCCCCGGACTCCAGCGGCAGCCACAGGTACTTCCCGCGCCGCGCCGGGGCGGCGAAGGTCTGGCCCTTGAGCAAGGCGGCGAAGTCGTCGGGCCCGGCCAGGTGCCGGCGCACCGGCCGGGGGTGCAGCACCTCGACGGCGTCGATCGTCCGCCCGGTGGTGAAATCCGCGAGTCCGCGGCGAACGACCTCGACCTCGGGAAGCTCAGGCACCGGACGTCAGGGCTGCTGAGAAGGATCGATGCTGTCCGGGTGGGCTGCCCGGAGCGCCTTCCAGGCGGTCTCGGCGGCCTGCTGCTCGGCTTCCTTCTTGCTCCGGCCGATGCCGTGCCCGTAGGTGTCCGAGCCGATCCGGACCCGCGCCTCGAAGGTCTTGGCATGGTCGGGACCGGACTCCGCGATCACGTACTCCGGTACGCCGACGCCCAGTTGCGCGACCAGCTCCTGCAGACTGGTCTTCCAGTCCAGGCCGGCGCCCAGCCGTGCCGACGACTCCATCAGCTCGTCGAACAGGGTGTGCACGACGCCGCCCGCGACGTCGAAGCCGCGGTCCAGGTAGACTGCACCGATCAGGGCCTCGACACAGTCGGCCAGGATCGACGACTTGTCCCGCCCACCGGTGGCCTCCTCGCCACGGCCGAGCCGAAGGTACTTGCCCAGCTTCAGCTCGCGGGCAACCCCCGCCAGCGCGCGCATGTTGACCACAGCGGCGCGCAGCTTGGCGAGCCGGCCCTCGGAGAGGTCCGGATGGTTGCGGAACAACGACTCCGTGACGATGACGCCGAGCACGGAGTCCCCGAGGAACTCCAGCCGCTCATTGGTCGGCAACCCACCGTTCTCGTACGCGAACGAACGGTGGGTGAAGGCGTGCTCCAGTAAATTGTCAGCCAGCGATACGCCGAGCCGCTGGTTCAGCTCGGCGTAGAGCCCCCCGGTGGGGATTGACTCGTTGTTGGCAGAGTTCACTGGGTTATTGCCTGTTAGCTCTCTACGACCTGGCGACGCTCACCCTTGGCGCCGTACTGGCCGCAGGTGGGGCAAACGGTGTGCTGCAGGTGCTTGGCGCGGCAGGCGGGGTTCACGCAGGTGACCAGCGAGGGCGCGGTGGCCTTCCACTGGGCCCGGCGGTTCCGGGTGTTGCTGCGCGACATCTTCCGCTTCGGAACGGCCACGGTTATGACTCCTCGGTTCGGCCGGGGGCTTGCGACCCGGCCGGCTGGCTGGTGACTTGAAAGAACTATCGGGTACTACGGTCGTTCGTCCTGCGGGAGCAGGCCCTGCAGTGCTGACCAGCGCGAGTCCACATTCTCCTCGTGCTTGTGACCGGGCTCCTCCACCAGGCGCACCCCACACTCGGGGCACAGTCCCGGACAGTCGTCCGTGCACAGTGGCTGGAACGGTAGCGCGAGCACCACCTGGTCCCTCAGCGCCGGCTCGAGGTCGATCAGATCGCCCTCCATCCGGCTGGCCTCGTCGGGCTCGGCGTCGCTCTCCGGGTAGACATACAGTTCCTGGACGTCGGCGAGGAACTCGTCCTCGACATCGACCAGGCACCGTGCGCACTCCCCGACCAGCCGGCCACTGGCCGATCCGGTCACGAGCACCCCTTCGACCACCGCTTCCAGTCGTAGATCGAACTGGATCGGGTCGCCCTCGGGGACGCCGATCACATCGATCCCGAGATCCGCCGGAGCAACGGCCGTGAAGGAGACTTCGCGCTGGGACCCGGCGCGGCGTGACAGCTCGTGGGTATCGATCACGAGTGGGGACCGCGGGTCCAAGGCGCTCAGGACATCCCTTTCAGGCGTAGGCAGGCAAAATCTCGGTCTCAACAAGACCAGTGGACAACATTACCAACTCCGCACCGTCTGGCCCAATTCGGGGCCCGTCAGCGCGTCGCTAGAGCGCGGCGAGCAACTTCTCGTGCACCGACGGCGGCAGGAAGTCGGCCACCGGACCACCGAGTCTCGCAACTTCCTTGACCAGGCTGGAGGAGATGAACGCGTTCTCCGGCGCGGTCGGCAGGAACACCGTGTCGACGCCGGAGAGCCGGTGGTTCATCTGGGCCATCTGCAGCTCGTAGTCGTAGTCGGCACCAGACCGCAGCCCCTTGACGATCACCCCGGCGTTCTCGGCCCGGCAGTAGTCGACCAGCAGCCCGTCGAAGGTACCGACCCGGACGTTGGCGTACGGCGCCGCGATCTCGGTCAGCATCGCGATCCGCTCCTCGACGCCGAACAGCCGCTTCTTGGACTGGTTCACCCCGGTCGCGACGATCACCTCGTCGAAGGCGTCGGCCGCCCGGGCGATCACGTCCAGGTGCCCGTTGGTGGGTGGGTCGAAGGTGCCGGGGAACACAGCCCTACTCATGGCGGTGACCGTACCAAAGCCGGGCCTCGCCGTACTTGCGGTCGCGCAGCGCGGCGAACCCCTCGGGCCACTCCCACGGCTCCCGTTTGGCCCGCTCCACCACCACCACGGCGTCGTCGGCCAGCCAGCCGCCGGTCACCAGCGCGGTCAGCACGTCCTGCAGCTCGCCGGTTTCCAGCCGGTACGGCGGATCGGCGAAGACCAGATCCACCAGCCCTTCGGATTTGGGGCCTGAGGCAACCTTCTCGACCGGCCGGGTGAGCAGCACCGCCCCCGGCAGCCCGACCGCCTTGATGTTCGCCGTGATCACCTCGGCGGCCGTCCGGTCGGACTCGACCAGCACCACCCGCTTGGCCCCGCGGGACAGGGCTTCCAGGCCGACCGCGCCGGAACCGGCGTACAGGTCGAGCACCTGCAGGCCGTCGAACCCGCCGAACTCGGCTTCCAGGGAAGAGAAAAGCGCCTCCCGGACCCGGTCGGCGGTCGGTCTGGTTCCGATGCCAGGGGGGACGGCGATCCGCCGGCCACCGGCCACTCCTCCGACGATCCGGGTCATGTCTTCTCCAGGTAGTCGGTCGCTTCGGACGCCAGCGCGCTGCGCACGAAGGCGCGCAGTACCGGGTACTCGGCGAGTTCGGCGTCGACCGAGACGATCGAGTTCGCGACGTGCCGCGCGGTCAGGATGATCTCCTCGTCCCGCAGCACGCTCAGCAGTTTGAGACTGGTCCGGCGGCCGGACTGGGCCACCCCGAGGACGTCACCCTCCCGGCGGTTCTCCAGGTCGATCCTGGACAGCTCGAAGCCGTCCCCGGTCGACGCGACCGCATCGAGCCGGGCCCGCGACGGCGAAGCCGGCCAGGTGTCGGTGACCAGCAGGCAGAGCCCGGGGACCTTGCCCCGGCCGACCCGGCCGCGGAGCTGGTGCAGCTGCGAGATGCCGAACCGGTCGGCGTCCATGATCACCATCGTGGAGGCGTTCGGCACGTCCACGCCGACCTCGATCACGGTGGTCGCGATCAGCACGTCGATCTCGCCGGCGGCGAACCGCGACATCACCGAGTCCTTCTCGTCGGCCGGCAGCCGCCCGTGCAGGACCTCGACCCGCAGGTCGCCCAGCACCTGCTCGAGCACCTCCGCGACCTGGGTCACCGAGATGGCCGGCCGTGGTTTGCCCTTGGCGCCGCCCTCGTCCTCGGCGCCGGCCGCGAACTCACCTTCCTCGTCGCCGGCGTTCTTCACCTCGTCGCCGATCCGCGGGCAGACGACGTACGCCTGGTGGCCCTTCGCGACCTCCTCGCGGATCCGCTCCCAGGCGCGTTCCAGCCAGGCCGGCTTCTCCTTGGCCGGCACCACCGAGCTGGCGATCGGCGACCGGCCGGCCGGCAGCTCGGTCAGGGTGGAGACGGCCAGATCGCCGAAGACCGTCATCGCTACGGTCCGCGGGATCGGAGTCGCGGTCATCACCAGCGTGTGCGGCGTCGCGTCGCCCGACTTGGTGCTCAGCGCCGCGCGCTGCTCGACCCCGAACCGGTGCTGCTCGTCCACCACCACCAGGCCCAGATCGGCGAACTGCACCTTGTCCTCGAGCAGCGCGTGCGTGCCGACCACGATCCCGGCGGCGCCACTGGCCGCGTCCAGCATCGCCGTACGCCGGGCCGCGGCGTTCAGCGACCCGGTCAGCAGTCCCACCCGGGTCGCGTGCTCCGCGCCGCCGAGCATGCCCTGCTCGGCCAGCTCACCGAGCATCTTCGTCAGTGTCTTGTGGTGCTGCGTCGCGAGCACCTCGGTCGGGGCCAGCAGCACCGCCTGACCACCGGCGTCGACCACCGCAAGCATCGCCCGGAGCGCGACGACGGTCTTGCCGGAGCCGACCTCGCCCTGCAGCAGCCGGTGCATCGGGTGCGCCCGGGCCAGGTCGGCGAAGATCTCGTCGCAGACCTCGGCCTGCCCGGCGGTCAGCTCGAACGGCAGCCGCCGGTCGAACTCGTCCAGCAGACCGCCGGCCGTGCGCTCACGGGGTACGGCCTTCAGGGCGTCGGTGACGGCCCGGCGCTGCGCCAGGATCGTCTGCATCACCAGCGCCTCCTCGAACCGGAACCGCTTCTGCGCGAGCTCCCAGTCCTTCTCGGTCTCCGGCAGATGCACCTTCTGCAGCGCCTCGCGCAGGCCGATCAGGCCCTCCTTGCGCAGGATCAGCTCGGGGATCGGGTCGTCCAGCTCCTCGAGGTTGTCCAGCACGATCTTGAGGCTGCGCTCGATGGTGGCCGTCGGCAACTTCCCGCTGGCCGGGTAGAGCGGCCGGAACGGCTTGGCCCGGCGCTCGATCTCCTCCTCGCTCAGGTCCTCCTCGTCCAGCACCTCGGTGCCGGGGCCCTTGAGCTGCATGGTGTCGCGGAACATCGTCACCTCGCCCCAGAACAGCGCCGCCGTGCCGGCGGTCAGCTTGTTCACCAGCCAGGGCTGGTTGAAGAAGGCGAGTTCGAGATCGTTGCGGCCGTCGGTGACGACCACCTTGGTGATCGTCTTGTGCCGGCGGAACTTCTGCACCTCGTCCGGCCGGATCTCCTGCTTGGAGTCCAGCGAACGGACGGTGACCTTCTTGACCCGCCCGCTGACGGTCGCCTGGTCGCCGACCTCCAGTTCGTCGAACGGGGTCAGCTCACCCTTCTTCAGATAGCGCCGCGGATAGTGCCGCAGCAGCTCCCCGACGGTCTCGATCCCGAGCACGTCGGCGAAGGTCTTGGCCGTCTTCGCCCCGACGAAATCGCGGAGCTTACGGTCGATGTCGGTCTTCATTCCACCCCGATCAGCAACGGGTACCTGTCCTGACCACCGTCGTACACCACGACGTCGACATCTCGGCGAATCCGCCGCACGTGCCGCACCAGCGCCTCGACCAGTTCCGGATCGGCGTCCCGGCCGGTCACCACCGTCATCAGCTCGCCACCGCCGCCCAGCAGCCGGTCCACCACACCGGTCGCGGCAGTCGACAGATCATCGGTGATGAGCGTGAAGTCACCGTCCACGACGCCCAGCGCGTCACCGATCCGGCAGGTACCGGCCATCGTCCACGCGTCCTTGACGGCGATCGTGACCGCGCCATGGCGGGTCTGGCCGGCGGCGGCCGACAGCTGGACCACCGCGTCGTCGAAACTCCGCTCTGGGTCGTGAACCGCGATTGCCGCGAGCCCCTGGACCTGTGCGCGCGTCGGGATCACAGCCACCCGTACGCCGTCCTGCCGCGCCGCTGCGGCCGCCGCCTCGGCGACTGCGATGGAGTCGCTGTCGTTGGGCAGCACCACGATCTCCGGCGCACCGGACCGCTCTATCGCCTTCAGCAGCTCACCGGTCGAGCACCGGCGTCCGGGACCGCCCTGGATCACCACTGCGCCCGCTTCGGTGAACAGCGCAGCAAGGCCGTCGCCTGCCGCGACGGCGATCACCGCACGGTTGGGCACGGCTTTGCGGTGGGCCAGGTCGGCGAAGTGGGTGACACGGATCCGGTACGGCCGGCCGATCCCGATACCGAGCTCGATCGTGGCGCCGACGTCGTCGGTGTGCACGTGGACGTTCCAGAGCTCGTCGCCGCCCACCACCACGACCGAGTCGCCCAGTCCCGCGAGCTGCTTGCGGAAGTCGCCGATCCGCTCGTCCGGCGCCTCCAGCAAATACATCACCTCGTACGCCGGTCCGTCTGGATCCAGGTCGCTCCCGACCGCCCCGGGCAGCTCCGTCGGCGGCACCCGGGCAGGCACGCCGGAAGTCGCTGCTGGTGCCCGGCCGGACAAGACCGACTCCATGGACCCCAGGATGACGACCAGCCCGGCTCCACCGGCGTCCACGACACCTGCGCGGCGTAGTACCTCCAACTGCTCGGTCGTCTTGGTCAGCGCGACCCGTGCCGCCGCCACAGCCGCCAGGCAGACCTCCGCCAGGCTCTTGCCCGCGTTGGCCGCCTCCAGAGCCGCATTGGCGGCCTGCCGGGCGACAGTCAGCATGGTTCCCTCGACCGGCTGTGCCACAGCGCTGTAGGCAGCATCGGCCGCGAACGCCAGCGCATCCGCAAAGGCGGCAGCTTCGCTCATCCGTACATCCGCCAGCACAGCCCGCGTCTCCCCCGCGCCGGCCGCCTCGCCCGGGAGGTTCTCCGCCAGCCGGAGACCACACGCTCTGACCAGCTGCGACGTGATGACGCCGGAGTTGCCCCGAGCACCCAGCAGAGCGCCACGGCCGAAAGCCTGCACCGCCTCCGCGAAGGTCAGTTCGCCGTCGGGGAGGGCATCGCAAGCCGCCTCCCACGTCAGGTACAGGTTGGTGCCGGTGTCGCCGTCGGGGACCGGGTAGACGTTGAGCTCGTCGATCTCCGCCCGGGCACGCCCGAGCTCGAACAGCGCAGTACGGGCCCAAGCTCGTAGTACCGCCGTCGTCAGCACCTCTGCACGCACATCCACGCCGGGAAGGCTAACCGGTTCTGATGATTACTATGAGGGGTGCTCGCTTCGCTCTTCTCGGTGGCTACCGACAGCTATGACCTGGCGGTCCGTGAGATCCGCGACGAGTTCGGCCCTCGGGTCAAGGTCGAGCGGGTCAGTGGGGACCTCGGCCGGGTGACCGGCGACGGGCCCTCGATCGAGGAGCTGGCCGCCGCTTGCAACGA
Source organism: Kribbella sp. CA-293567 (assembly GCF_027627575.1). Lineage (NCBI taxonomy): Bacteria > Bacillati > Actinomycetota > Actinomycetes > Propionibacteriales > Kribbellaceae > Kribbella > Kribbella sp. CA-293567. Next base: position 2,645,953 of record NZ_CP114065.1, on the reverse strand, counting down.
CGGGCGGATCGCCTTCGTCAGGCATCTCACCGCCGAACTGGCGAGCTTCGGGGTCAGCGAGGTGCCGCCGGCGCACGAGCTGGTGGAGCTGATCCTGGCCGAGCTGCCGCGCCACCCCCGCGCGCTCGCCGTCCAAACCTGGACCGACGGAGCCAGCAGCGGCGGCTCGTACTACCACCTGCTGGAAGGCCCGCTGACCGACCGCGGGATCGAGGTCAGCCGGGCCCGCCAGGAGCACGTGGTGTCCTGCTTCGCCTCGAAGAAGAACGTTCTGATCGGCCTCAACCGGCTCGACCTGAGCCTGTCGGACTGGCCGGGCGGCCGGATGCGGCTAGCCCGTTCGGACGATCGGGTGTCGCGCTCGGAGTTCAAGCTGGAGGAGGCGATCCAGACCTTCGGCCTGCGGCTGCCCGACGGCGGCAAGGCCCTGGACCTCGGCGCCAGCCCGGGCGGCTGGACCCGGATCCTGCGGCACCACGGCCAGGAGGTCTGGTCGGTGGACCCCGGCGACCTGGACCGCCGGGTCGCGGCCGACCGCGGCGTCCACCACGTCAGCACGACGGCCGGCGAGTTCTTCCGCCGTAATCACACCCGCTTCGACGTCGTGGTGAACGACATGCGGATGGACCAGGTCCTGAGCGCTCGGGTGATGCTCGACGCGATCCCGCACCTGCACCGCGGCGCGCTGGCGATCGTCACCCTCAAGGGCGGCGGCCGCAACCCGCTCGACGCGGCCCGCCGCGGCATGGAGGTGCTCCGCAAGGAGTACGACGTCCAGGTGGCCCGCCAGCTCCATCACAACCGCAACGAGCTGACCGTGGTCGCTCGCGCCCGGTGACTGCCCCGACCGGCCAAGACGGACACCACCACCGCACACAGCAGTAGGCGCCCGGGATGAACCCGGGCGCCACTGGGGCCCTACACGGAGGTCGGCCTGCTGAGGCCGGAAGTGCTAGCCGACGACGCGCTGAACCTTGCCCGCCTTGATGCAGGAGGTGCAGACCTTCAGCTTCGTGGGCGTGCCCTTGATGATCGCGCGGATCGGCTGGATGTTGGGGTTGAAGCGACGGTTCGTACGAGCCTTGACCCGCCGGATCATCGCGCCCTTGCCGAGCCGGGCAACACTCTTGCCGAACATCGGCTTCTTGTCGCAGATATCGCAAACTTTAGACATGATTCTCCGTGATTAGGGTCGAGACACCGACAGAACATGTTACACAGCGGCTGACGCGTCTACCAATTCGGTATCAGCCCAGGTCGGCGGCTGTTAGCCAGGCCACATCTTCGCCCGACAACTCCACCGACAGCCCTGGCAACGAGGTCCGCGTCTCGCTGAGCTGACGCGGTCCGATCAGCGGGAACACCGGGTACGGCTGGTGCAGCAGCCAGGCCAGCGCGATCGCCGTCGCACCCACACCATACTTGGCCGCCAGTTCCTGGGCACGCCGGAGTCGCTCGAAGTTCCCGTCCGAGTAGAAGCAGCGCACCAGTTCCTCGTCCGACCGGTCCTCCGGCTCGGCCCGTCCGGTGAAGAATCCGCGTGCCTGACTCGACCAGGGGAACAACGTCACCTGCCGCTTCCGCAGCCACGCCTGCGACTCGTCGTCGCTGACATGCCGGCAGCCGGCCCACGGTACGTCGTACGCCCGGGCCAGGCTCAGGTGGTTGCTCAGCAGCGTGAACGGCTGCTTCCCGGCCGCCTCCGCGTAGGCGTTGGCCTCGTCGAACCTGGCCGTCGTCCAGTTGGAGCCGCCGAACGCCTTGATCCGCCCGGCCCGGAAGTGCGAGTCCAGGACGTCGACGAACTCTCCGACCGGGATCTCCTCGTTGTCGCGGTGCAGCAGGTAGAGATCGACATGGTCGGTCTGCAAGCGTTCCAGCGACTCGAACAACTGCCGCGAAACCGATTCGGGATCGCAGTGCGGCGTGTGTGCGCCCTTCCCGATCACCACCAGCTCATCGCGGTTGCCGCGCGACTTCATCCACTGTCCGAGCAGTCGCTCTCCGCGGCCACCGCCGTACATCCAGGCCGTGTCGAAGGTGGTGCCGCCACGCTCGACGAAGTCGTCGAACATGGTCGCCGCGTGCGGCAGCGTGTTCTGGTTGTCCACGCCCATCACCAGCCGCGACACCTGTTTGCCGACACCAGCCACCTCGCCGTACGTCATCGGCGCGTCCGTACGCCGGGCCAACGGCCGCCCGGTCGTAGTCGGTACGATCGCGTCGTCACGCTCACTCGCGTACTGCTGGCCGATCAGCTTGCGCCATTCGTCCTGTACTTCGAGGTTGCCCAAGGTATCGCCCCACGACATCTCCGGCGCCTGCCGCTGCTCGATGGCCGCCGCGACCGCGTCCGCCTCGGCGGTGTAGATGAAGGCCGGCTCGGCGGAGATGTCCCGCGGCTCCTCCCCCACCTTGTGCAGGGTGACGTGGGTCGGCTTGCCGTCGCCGCCGAACCACGGGTCCTCGATCACCAGGTAGCCCTCGCTGCCCAGCACCCGGACCTGGTTGTCGTCGTTGAGCCGGACGCCGGTGCTGACCTGGGCGGTCAGGCCGGAGTCGAAGAAGAGCGTCGCGACCGACCATTCGTCGGCGCCGGTCTGCCCGACCTGACCGACCGCGGTCACCGCCGCCGGATCGGCGTACGGCGCTCCGACGGCGGCACCGGCGATCAGGCGCGCGTACGAGACCGGATAGCCACCGACATCGAGGATGCCGCCACCGGCCAGGTCGTCGGCGAAGATCCGGCTGCCCGGGTCGAAGGCCGCCTGGAACGCGAACGACGCCTGGATCTGGTGCACCTTGCCGATCGCGCCGTCGCGGATCAGCTGGGTGACCAGCTTGGTCTGCGGCAGGCAGCGGTACATGTACGCCTCCATCAGGAAGACGTCGTTGCGGATCGCGGCCTCGATCATCGCCGCCGCCCAGGACCGGTTGATCGCCAGCGGCTTCTCGCACAGCACGTGCTTGCCGGCCTCGGCCGCCTTGATCGCCCACTCGGGGTGCAGCGGGTGCGGGGTGGCGATGTAGACGGCGTCGACGGTGTCGTCGGCGAGCAGTTCGCCGTACGACGCGTGCCGGTGCGGGATGCCGTACTTGTCGCCGAACGCGTCGGCCGAGGCCTGACTACGGCTGCCCACCGCGGCCAGGACGCCGGTCGCGGACGCCGGGACCTGACTGGCGAAACGGGAGGCGATGTTTCCGGTCCCCAGAACTCCCCAGCGAAGTTTGCTGTTCTGCACAGAGGTTCCCCTCATCGAGGTGCGGTCAATTCGGTCAGAGCTTCCTGGCGCCGGCGGCGCTGCCGGGCCCGAAGCGGCGGCCGTCGATCAGGAGCCGCCGGTCCACAAGATCACACTCGCCGGCGGCCCGTCATCACCGACCGGAGGGGAAATACAGCTGTTCGAATTGGCCAGAACCTGTCCAGTAATGTTCGACATCGACAAGGTAAGAGCATCCCAACTTAACCGGTCAAGGGCCGGAGTGGTGGGTGCGGCTGACAGGATGGACGCCATGCCGCTCGAGACGATCGACACCGTTCTGTTCGACGCCGATGGAGTGATCCAGCGGGGCACCGTCGACTGGCAGCGGATCCTGGGGAGCTACGTGCCGGTCGGATCGGCCGACGACTTCGTCCTCGACCTGATGGTGTCGGAGAAGCCGTCGATCGTCGGCCAGGGCGACTTCCGGGAGGCCGTCGCCGAGGTACTGCAGCGCTGGTCCGCGACCGGGACGCTCGAGGACGTGCTGCAACTGTGGCGAGAGTTCGAGGCGGACCAGGTGGTGATCGGCTGGATCCAGCAGTTGCGCGCCGCCGGAATCGGCTGCCATCTGGCCACCAACCAGCAGGCCTTCCGGCGGGCGATCATGCACGACGAGCGGCGCTACGGCGACTGGTTCGACCAGACCTTCTACTCCTGCGATTTCGGGCTGGCCAAGCCGGATCCGGCGTACTTCAAGGCGATTCTGGCCGCCGTGGACCGGCCGGGCTCGTCGGTGCTCTTCATCGACGACAACGCGGCCAACATCGAGGGCGCACGGCAGGCCGGCGTCCATGCCGAGCTCTACGACCTCGTCCAGGGGCGCGAGGTACTGCGTGAACTGCTGGCGCGCTACGGACTGACTGTCACCGGCTGACTGCCACTGGCCGACCGTCACTGGACTGGCTGTCGGTGGGCCGCGGGCCGACGGGGCGGCGGATCAGCAACAGAACCGCCAGCAGCGGCAGGGGCATCAGGAAAGCGGCCCGCAACTCCAGTACTCCGGCGAGCGCCGCCAGAGCAGCCGGAGCGAGCAGGATCGCGACTCCCGACGCGCCCGCGCTCAACGACGCGAGGTGGGCGGGATTGACTCCGGGAACGGAGATCAGGTCGGCGAGCACGATCGGGTACATGGTCGCGACTCCCAGTCCGGCGATGCCGAGCCCGATCGTCACCGGCACCGGGGTGTCGAACGCTGTCACGAGCACAGTGCCCACAGCAGTCAGTACTGCGGCCGGCAACAGCGCCGAGACCCGCCGGACCTTCATCGGGCCGATCACGCGGCCGACCGCCATCCCGATCGGGAAGGCGCTGGCCAGCAAGGCCGCCGTACCGGCTGGGAGGTCGGTCGCCAGCATCCGGGCGACGGCCCAGATGACGAAGCAGAACTCCACCGCCACTGCCAGCACGACCCGCGACCAACCGCCGAACACACTCCCCCACGGCCTCCGCGCAGTACTTCCCGCCATCACCGGCATCCCGGCAGCTCCACCTTGCACCGCGGCCTGACCGACCACCGCAGCTTGACCGGCCATCGCAGCTTGCCTGGCCACGGCGGCTTCCCTTGCTACGGCGGCTTCCCTTGCCACGGCGGCTTCCCTTGCCACGGCGGCTTCGCCGGACGCGGCAGCTTCGCCGGTCGTGGCCGGCTCGCTACGGGGTCGCTCGTGTCCACTGCCGTGGCGAGCGAGCGGGAGCAGCAGCACGAGCGGAACGGCGGCAAGCAGCATCGCCAGACGACCGGTCGGACCGGCGGAGTCGAGCGTGCCGATGACCAGCGGAGCAAAGATCCCGGTGGTGCTGGAGACGGCGTTGGCCCGGGCGATCCGGACAGCAGCTCGCGGGCCCGACAGCATGAGCGGCACCACCAGGATCATCAGCGCGCCGCCGAGGCCGACGAGGAGACCACCGGCGAGGGCGACCACGAGATTGCCCGCGACGGCGAGCAGCACGGCGCCGGCCGCGCAGACCAGCGCGCCGATCCGCAGTACCGGGAGCTTGGCGTCCTTCCGCAGCACGACCGAACCGACGGCGGCGATGATCAGCAGACCGACCGCGAAGGCGGACGGCAGTACCGCGAGTCGGTCTGTCGACTCGTCGAGATCTCTGGCCAGCAGAGCCACACACGCGCCCAGGCCGGCGATCGCGAACCCCAAGCCGGCCAGCGAAAGCGCGCCCAGCAGCTCAGCGGACACTCCGGCGCGCTGGTCGGCACGGCGCTCGGTCATCGCGATGGCGCGCCGTCCAGCTGTGCTGCGAGCTGGTGCAGATCAGTGAGACGCAGGTCGCCGTCGAGGCCCTTCAGCGCCGCCGTCATGGCTCCGGCAGCTCGTCCCGCCTGGAGACCGACCTCGGCGTCCTCGACGACCAGGCAGTACCGCGGATCGACGTCCAGTTGCTTGGCCGCTCGGAGATACCCCTCGGGATCAGGCTTGCCGCGGATGACGTCCTCGATCGTCACCAGGAGCGGCGGCTCGATGCCCGCGGCGCCGAGGCGTACCTTCGCCAGTCGCTCGTCCGCGCTCGTGACCACCGCCCAGGGCAGCCCGCGGCGCTCGATCGCTGCCAGCACCTCCGCGGCACCGGGAGCGGCGCTGATGCCGTCCAAGTCGTCGTACTGGAGCTCCAACTGGCGAGCGGCGGCGCTGATGCGCTCCGCGTCCGGTAGACCGGGCAGCATGCGGTCGACAGTGGACTCCGCCGGCGCGCCATGTGCCTGGGACAGCACCTCGACGGCGTCCACGCCGTACTCGCCGGCCCAGCTCGTCCAAGCGCGCTCGACAGACGCGTCGGAAGTGACCAAAGTGCCGTCCATGTCGAACAACACGGCTCGCAGTTGCCGTAACTCCATCGACGCCTCCATTAAACTCGTACTCCGAGCATAAACCCGAGGGGTCCCATGACGGCAAGACGTGGCCAGTGGCAGACCGCCGCCGACGTACTCGGCCAGGTGGCTCGCGAGCCTGGCGTCACTCGCGCCGCGGTCGCCCGCCAGTTGGGTCTGAGCACTAGTTCAGCCACCGAGGTCACTGCACGGCTGCGCGACCTGGAGTTGCTCACCGAGACGCCCGCGCCCAGTCAGGGCCGCGGCAGGCCGACCACCGTACTGCGCCCGCATCCGCGGGGGCCGGTGGTTCTCGTGATGGAGCTGCGGCAAGCAGAGTGGCGAAGCGCGGTTGTGCCGGTGGACGGCGTACTGGTTGATCAGGCGTCCAGGCGCCACCGGAGCCGGCGGCCGGAAGTGGTGCTGGCGGCGCTCAGGGCGGGCGTGGCTAGCGCCAAGGCGCAGTACGGGGATCGCCTGTTGGCTGTCAGCCTTGCTGTGGCGGGCACGGTCAGGGGAGATCACCTGATGCAAGCTCCGGTGTTGGGGTGGAGCACTGTCGATCTGAATCCGGTGGTGGCGGGCACCGGACTGCCGCTGCTGGTGGGGAACGACGCGACGCTCAGCGGGGTGGCCGAAGCACGCATGGGCGCCGCCGCTGGAGCGGGGACTGCTCTGCACCTCATTGTCGAGGTGGGAGTCGGCGGGACTCTCATTATCGACGGGAGCCCAGCCAGCGGCGCTACTGGCGCCGGCGGCGAGTACGGGCATATCCCCTTCGGCGACCGCAGCCGCCGCTGCCCCTGCGGCGCCCGTGGCTGCTGGGACCTTGAGATCGATGGCCGGGCGCTCGCGCGGCAGTTGTCCGAGCCGGAGCCCGACGACCCGTACAGCTACGCCGAGGCTGTGCTGCAGCGGCTCAACGAGAAGCCGGTGGCTGCAGCTGTCAACAAGGTGGCCGCGGCACTGGCCACCGGAGTTGCAGGTCTGGTCAACGCCCACGACCCGGAGGTGGTGACTTTGGGCGGTTTGGCGATCTCACTGCGGGCCGCGGCGCCGGAAGCGTTCGCCACCGCCTACTCGGAAGGCCTGATGACGTTCCGTCGCGCAGCGCCGCCCGCAGTGCTCGACTCGACCCACCAGAAGACCGGCGTACTGCGCGGCGCCGCGGCCCTCGGCCTCGACCACATCACCACCGCGACCTCCCTGGCCCACTGGTCAGAGCGAACGATCCTCTAGAAGACGATCGGAATAGGCAAGAGTCCGCGAGGATGGATCTACCGTCGGAGCAGCTCTGCGGCGAAGACTTGGGGCATGAGGATCACCCACGGATTCCACGCCACCATGACCGCCCTTCCCGGTAAGGCGGACGAGGCGCTCGCCGCTCTGCTCGACGCCCCCTCGTTGCCGAACGACGACTGTGTCGTCTTCCTGGTCGGGCGTTCGGCCAGTGACCCCGCCGTCCTGCACGTCACCGAGGGCTGGGTCAGCGAAGAGGCCCACGGCCGGTTCTTCGCCTCCGACGAGGCGAAGGCGTTCACCGCTCGGCTGCAACTGCTGCTGACCGCCGACTCGCAGTACTCCGACGAAGTGCCCGTCGGCGGCAAGCCCTCCTTCTGACCACGAAACCGAGGACCAAGACCATGACTTCGTCACGCCCTGACTTCGACCCCGAACTGCACTCGCTGCTCACCCAGATGCCGCTCAACTCGCAGCTCACCCCGGACCTGCTCGCAACGCTGCGCCAGTACCCGTCGACACCACCCGAGACGTTCTACGGACGTCGTACCGTCGAACGGCAGGACGTCACCGTCCCCGCCCAGGACGGCGCGCAGCTCCCGCTGTCGATCTTCAGCCCGGTCGGCGCCGAGGCAGCGCCCTGCATCTACTGGATGCACGGCGGCGGAATGGTGATGGGCGATCGCCTGTCGCAGATCGACATCCCGCTGGAGTGGCTCGAGGAGTTCGGCGCCGTGGTCGTCTCGGTGGACTACCGGCTGGCGCCCGAGGTCAGCGGCAGCACGCTGGTCGACGACTGCTATGCCGGGCTGCTCTGGATCGCCGAGCATGCCGACGAGCTCGGTATCGACCGCGACCGCATCATCATCGCCGGCGCCAGTGCCGGCGGCGGGCTCGCGGCGGGAATCACCCTGATGGCCCGCGACCGCCGCAGCGTCGCGATCGCGGCCCAGATCCTGATCTGCCCGATGCTCGACCACCGCGGCGTCACCGCCTCGAGCCACCAGTACTCCGGCGACCCCGGCATCTGGACCCGCGAGATGAACGAGTTCGGCTGGAGCTCCGTGCTCGCCGGCAGCACCAGCCCGTCCAGCTACCTATCTCCCGCCCTCGCCGAGGATCTGTCGGGCCTACCGGTCACCTACATCGACGCTGGCACCGCGGAGGTCTTCCGCGACGAAGATGTCAGCTACGCCAGCCGAATCTGGGCCGCGGGCGGCCAGGCCGACCTGCACGTGTGGTCCGGCGGGTTCCACGGCTTCGACGCCGTCTTCCCCCAAGCCGCCCTGTCTCGCGAAGCGCGCCACACCCGTACCTCGTGGCTGTCCCGCACCCTCATCCGACTGACGCCGAGCCGCACAGATCACCCGGAGCCGGCCTACGCCAGCCGGTAGAGCGGCGAGCCTCAGTCCCTCTGCCCAGCAGCAGGATCCTCTTCCACCACAGCAGTCTCCTCGGTCAACTCCACTGCGTCGGCCGCCTCCTCGACCACCAGCTTCGGCGCAGGGACGATCGGCGGCTCCAGCACAGCAAGGATCCTGATGATGTCCATCCGATGGTGCTGGATCTCGTGCGCCGTATGCCGGATCACCCACCCCAGCGATCGCGGCGCCACCACCGGATAGTTGTAGAGGCCGAGCTTGCCCAGCTGCGGCGGCGTCAGCACCCGCGCCGCCGCACCGAACTCGCGGGCGAACCGCATCACCGCCGCCGCGACCTCCAACGGGTTCTGATCCTCGTACTTCGCCTGCTTCACCCGCCCGGTCCGGTCCATCGGCGCGTACACCGGGCGGTCCTCGGCCAGGCACTGCGCGATCCGGGAACGCTGCGTCTCCAGCACGTCCCGCACATGGCACGCGTACTCGATCGCCGACCACACGTCAGGCTCCGGCCGGATCCGTACGACGCTCGAGTCGGGTCCCGCGGCAGCCTTCGTCAGCGCCATGCTGCACTCGGCGGACTGCCGGACCAGCGTCGTCACCGTGCCCTGCAGGTCACCGGTGTCGTAGTTGAAGCCGCACTCGTCGCACAGCCCGTCCACCGGGGGGCGGCTCTTGTTCACCTGTCACTCACTCCTGTGTCGGAACTTCCACGCGTGGTCCACCGGCCCGATCCCACCACCGAGCGCGAATCCACTGCCCACCGCCCCGCTGATGTACTCCTTCGCGGCGCCGACGGCAGCCGGTACGTCGTACCCGCGAGCAAGGTACGACGCGATCGTGCTCGCCAGTGTGCACCCGGTCCCGTGCGTATGCCGGTTGTCGGCGCGCGGCGCACTGAACTCGAGCCGGACCCCGTCCCCGTGCAGCACATCGACCGCCAGCGAGCCGGCGTCGTGCCCGCCCTTCACCAGCACCCAGGAGGCACCCGCGTCGAGCAGCACCTTCGCCGCCAGCTCCCGATCCTCGGCACTGCGCAACTCCATGCCGGCAACAGGCCCCAGCTCGGTCAGGTTCGGCGTCAGCACGGTCGCCAGCGGCACGATCTCCTCCCGCACCGCCACCATCGCATCCTCGGCCAGCAGCGCGTCACCGTGCTTCGACACCGACACGGGATCGACCACCACCGGTACGCCGGCCGGCAACGTCCGCAGCAGCCCGGCCACCACCCGCACCATCGCGACGGACGCCAGCATCCCGGTCTTCACCGCGTCGACGCCGATGTCGTCCACCACGCTGCGGAACTGCGCCAACACCTGCTCGGGCGGCAGCTCCCAGGCTCCCTGCACGCCCAGACTGTTCTGCGCGGTGATCGCGGTGATCACGCTCATCCCGTGCACCCCGTTGGCCAGCATCGCCTTGAGGTCGGCCTGGATCCCGGCGCCGCCGCCGGAGTCGGACCCGGCGACGGTGAGCACCCTGGGCGGTGCGGCGTTCATGGAAGCTCCTGAGGACAGAGGTGGTCAGTTCCGGAAGTGCGCGTGCCCGGTGCCGCCGGTGTAGAGCTCACCGTCGACCGTCACCGTGCCGGGCGGCCGCTCTTCGTTGCCCACGGCAACGGTGCCGACGACGGTCCAGCCCTCCGGCACGTCGGCCGGTTCGAAGGTACCGACCAGCGCGTGGTCCTCGCCGCCGCTCAGCACGAAGGCGAGAGCGTCCGCGCCGGTGGCCGAGGCGACCGCCTGCAGCGGTTCGGGAATCGACAGCGCGGCCGAGCGGATGTCGATCAGCACCTCGCTGGCGACCGCGATGTGGGTCAGGTCGGAGATCAGCCCGTCGCTCACGTCGCACATCGACGAGGCGCCCGCGATCGCGGCGCGCACGCCCTCGGCGTACGGCGGCTGCGGGCGGCGGTGCGCCTCGACGACCGACCGCGGTGAGCGGAAGCCCCGGTTGAGCACGGTGAACCCTGCCTCGGCCCAGCCCAGGCGGCCGGCCACGGCCACCTCGTCGCCGGGGCGCGCGCCGGAGCGCAGTACGGGGGCACGACCGTCGAGCGAGCCGAAGGCGGTGACGGAGACGATGATCTTGTCCGACTGCACGGTGTCGCCGCCGACGATGCTGACGCCGAGCAGCTCGCACTCGTCGGCGAGCCCCTGGTTCAGCTCGAGCGCCCAGGCGGTCGGCAGCTCGGCCGGTCCACCGAAGCCGACCACGATCGAGGTCGGCCGGGCGCCCATCGCCGCGATGTCGGCCAGGTTCTGGGCGGCGGCCTTGCGGCCCACGTCGTACGCCGAGGACCAGTCCTGGCGGAAGTGGCGGCCCTCCACCAGCAGATCGGTCGTGATCACCATCCGGCCGTCCGGCACCGTCACCACGGCCGCGTCGTCGCCCGGACCGACCAGGACGTCCTCACCCTGCGGAAAGCTCTTGGTGACGGCTTCGATCAAGCCGAACTCACCGGTGCTTCCCAACGTCTCTGTCACGTCAGCAGACCTCCCATATGCCTGCACGGAGTCTAGGCGGTACGGTGACCGAGCAACGAAGAGTACGCCCGGCCGCGCTGCAGTACTGTGGCCTGACCAGCTGAGGACGACTGAGTGGAGAACGACGTGGTGGTCCAGGCCTACATCCTGATCCAGACCGAGGTCGGCAAGGCTGCCGACGTCGCAGCACAGATCGCCGAGGTCCAGGGCGTCACCCTGGCCGAGGACGTCACCGGTCCGTACGACGTGATCGTGCGCGCCGAGGCCCGCAACGTCGACGAACTGGGCAAACTGGTCGTGGCGAGGGTGCAGAACGTGCCCGGCATCACCCGCACGCTGACGTGCCCCGTCGTTCACATCTGAGCCCGGCGGCTGCCCACGGCCGGCGCGTCCGCCCACGAGTCGCGCTGGCCGTTGCTCTGCTCACGATCTCTCCGGCCGCTCTGGGCGGCTGTAGTCCCGGCCCGGCGAAGCTCGCCGTGCCGTCCCCCGCCCCCGAGGTCGCTGACGCCTGCACCCGGTTGATCCAGGCGTTGCCGGCCAAGGTCCTCGACGCCGAGCGCCGCGAGACCGAGCCGGTCAGCGCGCTGACCACGGCGTACGGCGATCCGCCGATCGAGGTGACCTGCGGGGTGGCCACTCCTGCCGGGATGGCGGAGGCCGAGTCGCAGTGCTTCGAGGTGAACGGGGTCGGCTGGTTCGCCGAGGAGGTCAGCAACGGCACGATCTTCACCACGATCGGCCGCCGGCTCTTCCTGGAGATCGCCGTTCCGAAGAAGTACACCCCGGAGGCGAACGCGCTGACGGACGTCTCCGACGCCGTGAAGGCGCACAACACGCTGATCTCCCCCTGCACCTGACAGTTCTCCCGTCCTGGGAAGTTCCTGGTGGGTGCATGTCCGGTTCCTGCTGAGGGCATCGACGTAGCCGGTGAGAGGCACCAGAGTTGGTGCCACACCGACGGGAGACCCAGATGAAGTACATGATCCTCACCTACGCGTCACAGCAGGACTACGACGGCATGGCCGGCAAGGACACCGGCGGGCCGGCCTGGACCGGCGAGGACTTCGCCGCGATGGGCGCCTTCATGGAGAAGTTCAACCAAGACCTCGCCGAGTCGGGCGAGCTGGTCGAGACCCGCGCGCTCGCCGCCCCGGTGCTGACCCGGCGACTCGGATCGAAGGAAGGCGCCGCGGTCGTCACCGACGGCCCGTACGCCGAGACCCAGGAGGTTCTCGCCGGGTACTGGATCGTCGAGTGCGACAGCTTCGACCGCGCGACCGAGATCGCCGCCCAACTGGCGAACACCCCCGCGCCGGAGCACATCCGGGCCACCGCGTACGCCGACGTCCGCCCGATCGTGGAAGGCCAAGAGGAACTGCTCGGCTGAGCAGCCCGCCGCCGCCAGAGCCGACGGCACAGGTGATCACCACGAACCCGGTCACCTTCGGCTGCTCGCGCAACCTGGCCGCCCCCTCCGCCGTAGCCGCGTTCACCGCGGTCCTACCGGCCGACCTGCTGACCTGCTGACCTGCTGACCTGCTGACCGCAACCCACTGCTTTGGAGAGCCCGATGGCCGAGTCCGTCCCCGACGACCTGCTGCGCGAGCTCGCGCCGCAGGTCCTCGGGGCGCTCGTCCGCCGGTACGGGCATTTCGACACCGCGGAGGACGCCGTCCAGGAAGCGCTCCTGGCGGCGACCCGGCAGTGGCCGGGCCAAGGTCGACCTGACGATCCCCGGGCCTGGCTGATCAGGGTGGCCTCCCGCCGGCTGACCGACCTGCTCCGCAACGAGCAGGCGCGGCAGCGGCGTGAGAACACCGTGGCCCAGTGGACTCTGCCGGAAGACCGGCTGGTCCCGCCGGTCGACAACTCCGTACCAGTCGCCGACGACACCCTGATCCTGCTCTTCCTGTGTTGCCATCCTTCCCTCTCGGCGGCCTCACAGATCGCGCTGACCCTGCGAGCGGTAGGCGGCCTGACCACCGCCGAAATCGCCCGCGCCTTCCTCGTCCCCGAAGCGACGATGACCCGGCGAATCACCCGCGCCAAACAGCGCGTGAGGGACGCCGGGGCCCGCTTCTCCCTGCCACCCGACCGTGCCGAGCGCCTCGACGCGGTCCTCAAGGTCATCTACCTGATCTTCAACGAGGGCTACGCCAGCACCGCGGGGCCTACCCTGCAACGCGTCGAACTGGCCGCCGAGGCCATCCGCCTCGCGCGGTTGGTCCACGCGCTGCTGCCCGACGACGCCGAGGTGGCCGGTCTTCTCGCTCTCCTGCTGCTCACCGATGCCCGCCGCCCGGCCCGCTCCGGCCCCTCCGGAGAACTGATCCCGATGGCGGACCAGGACCGCTCACTCTGGCTCGGTGCGGCGATTGCCGAGGGGGTCGCCCTCGTCACCGATGCGCTCCCCCGCGGCCCGGTGGGTCCCTATCAGCTGCAAGCCGCCATCGCCGCCGTGCACGACGAGTCGCCGTCGTGGGAGGAGACCGACTGGCCTCAGATCGTCGCCCTGTACGAGGTACTTCTCCAGCTGACCGACAATCCGATGGTCTCGCTGAACCACGTGGTCGCAATGGCGATGGCACACGGGCCACAGCAGGGATTGAAGCTCCTCGCCGATATCGAGGACGACGAGCGTCTCACCAGGGATCACCGGCTGCACGCGGTCCGAGCGCACCTCCTGGAGCAATCCGGCGATGCGACCGGCGCGCGCACGGCGTACGAGCTGGCCGCGACCTTGACCACCAGCGTCCCGCAACAGCGCTACCTCAATGCGAAGGCCGCCGGCACCCGCACGTCACCAGGCTGACCCAGCCGTCAGTCGGTGCCCAGCACTCTGGCGGTGAACCCGGCCAGGTCCGCCCGCATCCGTTCCCGCGGTGCACCTTCTTGACCGGCCAGATGCTCGACCAGGTCAGCCCGGGTGGCGGCGAGCAGCGCATGACTGGCGAAGTCGCTACCGACCAGACCCGGAATCTGCTCCAGCAGGTCTCGCAGCAAGCTATGCCACTGCTGATAATGCCGCGCCAGATAAGGGCTGCCGCTTCCGGTCTCCTCCAGCGCTCGCGCCAGCCGGCGGTTGTCGAGCTTGAAGCACAGGAGCGCGTCGAGCAGCGCAGGTACCCGCTCAAGCGGCGGCGTACCGGGCCCCAACGGCGGCGGACCGGCTTCGACAGCCTCCATCGTCGGCGCGAGCCGTGCCGAGTACAACTCCCGGATCAACCCGGTTCGGTCATGGAAAGCACGAAAGAGCGTCGCTTTGCCCACACCGGCCGCGGCCGCGATATCGGCCATGGTGACCTCCTCCGGGCTCTCGCGCCGAGCGAAGAGCGCGTCGGCAGCGGCCAGAACGGCCGCCCGGTTCCGGACGGCATCCTTGCGAAGCTTGCGTTCGGTCACGCCACGTCCTTCGATTGCAATCCGGACCGGCGGTCCGTATTGTGGAAATTCCGGACCGCTGGTCCGGATTACTAGATGAGGATACTCATGTCCGTTCCCCTCCAGCCAGCCGAGCTGTACCGCCACAGCCTGCGTCTCCTGCTGAACAAGGCCATTCCCGCCTGGGTCGACCTGTGGGCCGAGGACGGCCTGATGGAGTTCCCGTTCGCGCCCCCAGGCTGGCCGTCGCGTTTGGAGGGCAGGGAGGCCATCGCCGCCTACATGCGCAGCTACCCCGACCACATCGACCTGCAGGACATTCCCGACCTGCAGATCCATCAGACCGCCGCCGCGGACACAATCGTGGTCGAGATGCGTGCCGTCGGCCGCCTGGTCGAGACCGGCAAGCCGTTCGAGATGACCTACATCGCCGTCGTCACCGTGCAGGACGGACGCTTCACCTCGTACCGCGACTACTGGAACCCTCTCGCCATTCTCGAACCCGGCGCCAACTTCGCCGCGGCCGGTCGATGAGCACCGGCAGCACGCTGGTCATCGGCGCGACCGGTACGACCGGCAGCCGCGTCGCCGCTCAACTGGTGGCAGCAGGCTGCCGCGTGAAAGCCGCAAGCCGGCAAGCCACGCCGGTCGCCGGTGCGGTGCCGGTTCGCTTCGACTGGTCCAACCCGGACACCTACGCGGACGCCCTCGACGGAGTCGACCGCGTCTACCTTCTCCCGCCGTTGGGCGACTCCGACCCGCTGGCCGTCATGCTGCCGTTTCTCGAGCAGGCCCGCGACGCCGGTGTGAATCGTGCGGTGCTCCTCAGTTCTTCCGCCATCCCTGCGGGCGGCCCGGCCGTCGGAGCGGTGCATCAGGTCCTTCCTGAGCTGTTCGACCAGTGGGCTGTCCTGCGGCCGTCCTGGTTCATGCAGAACTTCACCGGCAACCACGCACACGCCGTCAGCATCCGTGCGGAGGGCGCCATCTGGACCGCGACCGGAGCCGGCCGGGTCGGGTTCGTCGACGCCGCGGACATCGCGGCCGTCGCCGTTCGCGCCCTGACCGACGACCAGGCGCCCAACACCGATCTGATCCTCACCGGTCCCGAGGTGCTCAGCTATGACGACATCGCCGGCACCATCACCGAAGTGACCGGCCGCCCGGTGGTTCATCACCAACTGCCCGATGAGGAGATGCACGCTCGCTTCGCGGGACTGGTGCCGGCGGAGTTCGCCACGCTGCTGGTCGCGCTGGACCGGGCCGTGGCCGAGGGTTCCGAGGACCGCCTGACGGACAATGTCGAGCGCCTCACCGGCCGGCCCCCGCGCAGCTTCCGCGCGCTACTGCAGCACGAATCGCCCTGAGGCAGGAACAGCTTCCGGCCCCGGATCGATGATCCAGGGCCGGAAGCAACGCTGTTCAGGTAGCGGAGGTCGTCAGCGGAGCCCGGTCGGACGAGTCATCGCGAGGGTCAGCAGCCGGTCGACCAGTTGCTTGTAGTCGACCCCCGTCTCGGCCCAGAGCCGCGGGAACATGCTGGTCGGGGTGAAGCCCGGCATGGTGTTGATCTCGTTGATGACAACCTGTTCGTCGGCGTCCAGGAAGAAGTCGACCCGGGCCAGGCCTTCGCCCTCGATCGCGTCGAACGCGACCAGTGCCTTCGCCCGGATCTCCGCCGCGATGTGCTCCGGCAGCTCGGCCGGCACCGACAGCGCGGTGTACTCCTCGCCCTCCGGCAGGTACTTCGTCTCGAAGTCGTAGAAGTCGTGGCCGCCGCCGGAGACCGAGATCTCGCCGCAGACGCTGACCTCGGCGGGACCACCGTTCAGCCCACCCAGGACGCCGACCTCGATCTCGCGCGGGCTCTTGGCCGACGCCTCGACGATCACCTTCGGGTCGTGGGCGCGCGCCTCGGCGACGGCCGCGTCGATCTCCTCGAAGTTGTTGACCTTGCTGATCCCGAGGCTGGAACCGCCCCGGGCCGGCTTCACGAAGACGGGGTAGCCGAGCTGGTCGACCGCGTCCCGGCAGCCCTGCGGGTCGCGGGTCCAGTCCCGGTCGCGGATCACGACGTACGGCGTGACGCCGAGCCCGGCGGCCTCGAAGACGACCTTCATATAGTGCTTGTCCATGCCGACAGCGCTCGCCAGGACGCCGGATCCGACGTACCGGATGTCCGACATCTCCAGCAGACCCTGCAGCGTGCCGTCCTCGCCCCACGGGCCGTGCAGCAGCGGGAAGACGACGTCCACCTCGCCCAGCGTGCTCGGCACCTCGCCCGGCTCGGTCACGACCAGCTCGCGGTCCGCGCCGAACAGGACCGGCAGCGCGGTCACGTCGACCTCCGGGAGCTTGCCGTCGGTGATCGACAGCCGCTCCGGGTCGCCGCTCTCCAGCACCCAGTGGCCGCTGGTGGTGATGCCGACCGGGACGACGTCGTACTTGTCCCGGTCGATCACCTGCAGCACGTTGGCCGCGGTGACGCAGGAGATCGCGTGCTCGCTCGACCGGCCGCCGAAAACTACCGCGACGCGGGGCTTGCTTTTTTCTTCCCTCGAGTACTCACTCACCGGCTCGACGATAGCGGCACTTCCGGGCGGCTTTGACCAGGGTTCAGTTAAGAACTCTTCAGATTGCTGTCCGTCACCCGGCGATCGGGAGCCGACCGCCGCCAACACCACGTCACTCGCTGAGGTGGATCGCCCTGGCCGGACAGAGCAGCGCCGCCTCGCGAGTGGCGTCGTACTGGTCGACTTCGGGGGTCTGCAGCAGGATCGCGACGCCGTCCTCGTCGCGCTGGTCGAACACGTCCGGAGCCGCCAGCACACACTGCCCGGCCGCGACGCAACTCTCCTGGTCGATCTTGACGTCCATCATCGGTCTCCTTTCGCTCAGCGGTCCCAGGTGACCGGCAGCGCCGTCACGCCGTACACGAGGGTGTTGTCCTTGAACTTGATCTCTTCGAACGGCACCGCCAGCCGCAGCGACGGGATCCGCCGGTAGAGCCGGGTGTAGACCTCCTGCAGCTCGATCCGGGCGAGTTGTTGCCCAAGGCACTGATGTGGGCCGAAGCCGAAGGCCAGGTGCGCGGAGGCCTTGCGGGACAGGTCGATCCGGCCGGGGTCCGGGAAGGCCACCTCGTCCCGGTTGCCGGACGACAGCGCCGCCACCAGGTACTCCCCCGCCCTGAGCGTGTCGTCGCCGAGCGGGATGTCCTCCATCACCTGCCGGAACAGGCCGAACTGGATGACGGTCAGGTAGCGCAGCATCTCCTCGACCGCCGTCGGAGCCAGCTCCGGCTTGGCCCGCAACTCGTCGAGGTGCTCGGGATTGCGCAGCAGCGCCAGTGTGCTGAGGCCGATCATGTTGGCGGTGGTCTCGTGACCGGCGATCAGCAACGTGATGCCGATCGAGACCAGCTCGGGCACGGTCAGCGGATTGCCCTGTTCTTCGGCGCGGGTGATCAGCCGGGACAGCAGGTCGTCGTCACGTTTCTCCAGCTTGGCCAGCACCAGGCCCGCCATGTACTGGTTGATCTCGTCGCTGACCCGCAGCACCTCCTCCTCGGGCCGGTCGACCGAGACCAGCACCGCGGAACGCTCCTGGAACTCGTCGCGATCGGCGTACGGGACGCCGAGGAGTTCGCAGATCACCAGCGACGGGATCGGCAGCGCGAACGCCTGCACCAGGTCGACCGGCCCTTCGCTCGCGAGCATCGCGTCGATGTGGTCCTCGATCAGCTCCTGGATCCGTGGCCGCAGCGCCTGCACCCGCTTGACGGTGAACTCGCTCGTCAGCAGCCGGCGCAGGTGCGCGTGCCGCTCCCCGTCGTTCTGCAGGATCGACCCCGAGTCGGCCTCCCTGTCCAGGTCCGCCTCCGGCACCACGTGCGTCGACGGCGCCAGCCGGGAGCTCAACCGGCGATCGGAGAGTACCGACCGCACGTCGTCGTACCGGCTGAACACCCAGGCGTCGACACCGGCCGGGGTGGACACCTTCGTCGGGCCGGCGGTGTCCCGCAGCGCGGTGTACCCCGTGGCCGGATCGAACGGGCAGCCGCTCGGGCGGCCCGCGGGGAAGGACGGCTGGGCGCTCTCGGTGGCTCCGCTGGTGGTCTGGGTCATCGGCAAGATCCTCGCTTCGATGTTTGAGCAGGGGAGGAATTTGGTAGTAACTACCATATGACTGCAGAAGCCATTTAAACTCGACCGTCGGCGCGTCGAGGGGCGTGTACGCTGCCCGCACGTACCGGACCGGCGTACGAGCAAGGGGCAGGGCATGGGTCTTCGGGAGCTCAAGCGGGAGCGCACTCGCCGGCTGATCTCGGACAAGGCGTTCGAACTGTTCACCGACAACGGTTTCGGCCGGACCACGGTGGAGCAGATCGCCGCGGCCGCCGAGGTGGGACCGAGCACGCTCTACCGGTACTACCCGACCAAGGAGACGCTGGTCCTGGAGTTCGTCGAGGACAGCATGTTCGGGGCACTGGACTGGTTCCGCGAGCAGCCTGCCGAGCTGGACCTGCCCGACGGTCTGCAGAGCGTGATCGGGCTGGTGCTCGACCAGTTGGAGCGGAACCCCGACCGGGTGCGGGCCGTCTACGAGCTGGCCGGGCAGACCCCGTCGGTGGGCGCGCGTCTGGCCGAGGTGACCTGGCGCTGGCGCAACGAGCTGACCGTGGAGCTGACCAAACGGCTGGCCGGCGACTCGGTCGAGTTCACTGCCGCCCTGGCCGCCGGCACGATCATGAACATCATCGAGATCGTCGTGCAGACCTGGGTCGACAACCCCGACGGCACTGAGGTGAAGGACCTGGCCCACGAGGCGATGGGCCTGTTGCGCGGCGGCGGTATCCCGCTCCCGACCGCGTAGTCCCTGGCAGGGACAATCAGGGCCATGACCCCTGACCTGGATCCCTCCACCGTCGTCGTGCACGCCGGCCGCCCCGCCCGAGTGCCTGACGCGCCGCTGGGTGAGTCGCCTGTCTTCAGCTCGACGTACATCGCCGGTGGGAGCAGGGGCTACGGCCGCTTCGACAACGACGCCTGGGCGGCGCTGGAGACGACACTCGGCGCACTCGAAGGCGGTCGCGGGTTGAGCTTCGCTTCGGGCATGGCGGCTGCTGCTGCGGTTTGCGACCTCGTACCGGTCGGGGGCCGGATTGTCGCGCCGCTGCACGCCTACAGCGGCGTACTGGCTCTACTGGACCAGCAGGCGGCGGCTGGGCGCCTGACGGTCGATCGGGTCGACATTGCCGACAGTGCAGCAGTGTCAGCCGCAGTAGTCGGTGCAGACATGCTTTGGGTCGAGTCGCCGACCAACCCGGCGATGGAGGTCGCTGACATCCCAGCGGTCGCCGCTGCAGGCCGTACTGCGGGTGCCACGGTCGTAGTCGACAACACGTTCGCCACACCGCTCCTGCAGCAGCCGCTGTCGATGGGCGCCGACATTGTGGTGCACTCGGCAACCAAGTTCATCGCCGGCCACTCGGACGTCGTACTGGGTGCTGTGATCACCAACTCCGACGACCTGTGGTCTGCTCTGGAGCTACGCCGCCGGAGCCTGGGCGCGATCCCCGGCCCGATGGAAGCGTTCCTCGCCCTGCGCGGCCTCCGCACCCTCGCCCTGCGCCTCGAACGAGCCCAGGCCAACGCTGCCTTCCTGGCCGCCCGTCTCCTGGACCACCCCCGGGTCTCGAAGGTCCGCTACCCCGGTCTTGCCGACGACCCCGGCCACGCCCGCGCAGCCGCCCAGATGTCCGGCTTCGGCGCCATCCTGGCCTTCGAACTCGGCGGCGACGCGCTCGGCGCTCAGCGGGTCTGCGAATCCACCACCCTCTGGGTCCACGCCACCAGCCTCGGCGGCGTGGAGTCGATGCTCGAACGCCGCCGCCGCTGGGCCATCGAGGTGCCGACCATCCCTGAGGACCTCATCCGGCTCTCCGTCGGCATCGAGCACCCCGACGACCTCTGGGCAGACCTGGCTCAGGCGCTCAAGGCCTGAGGTCAGGCCGGCCGGTCAGCGGTAACCGCGTGCTTGAAGTCGGTAGAGCTCCGCATACCTCCCTTGGGCAGCAAGCAATATTTCATGACTTCCCTGTTCGATCACGCGGCCGCCGTCCAGGACAACGATCAGGTCGGCGGCAGCAACAGTGGAGAAGCGGTGGGTGACGAGCAGCGTGATGAGGCCCAGATGGCGGCCGGCCCGGGCGGCCCGCGTGTACCGCTCGAACAGGGCGTGCTCCGTGTGAGCATCCAGCGCCGCGGTCGGTTCATCGAGCATCAGCAGCAGAGGGCTCTCCCGCATCATCCCTCGGGCCAGTGCGAGCCGCTGCCACTGGCCGCCGGAGATGTCGACACCCTGCGGCCAGCTCGATCCCAGCTGCGTCTCCAGCCCGTTCGGCAGCGATGCCAGCACCTCCGCCGCCGCGCCGCGGTCCAAGGCCCGGTCGATGCGCTCTCGGTTGGTCAGCTGTTCCAGGTCCCCGAGGCCGACGTTCTGCCCGGCGGTCAGCTCGAAACGGGCGTAATCCTGGAAGGCACCGGACAGTCTTTTGCGCCAGGCAACGATATCGAAACCGGCCAGGTCCTCGCCGTCCAGCTGGATCTGTCCGGCGGTCGGCCGGGACAGACCTGCGAGCAGCTTCACCAGCGTTGACTTTCCCGCCCCGTTCTCCCCCACCACGGCAACGATGGATCCCGCCGGTAGTTCGAGTGACAAGTCCTTCAGGACAGGCTGTCCGCCCGACTCGTAGCGATAGCTGACCTCCGTCAGCTGGATGCCCTTCCGAAGCCGGCGCGGCGGCGTTTGCGTCCCTCCGTGCTGCCGAAGTACGACACGCTCGTAGTCCAGCAGCCAGAGAATCCGGCCGGCGGTGCGGGCGACCTGGCTCAGATTGTCGATGGTTCGTTGCATCACGTCGCCGATGGACTGCAGGCGTCCGATCAGCAACAGTGCGAGCACCATCGCCTCGATACGCTGCCGACCGGCGATGATGTCGGTCAGCATCCAGCCGAGCACTGTGACGGCGACGCCGAAGAAGAGCAGGCTGCCGACGATCTGAACACCGGACTTCTTGCGGGTTGCCAAGACGTAAGGCCGCCGCCAGCGGGCCGAGGTGTCCCGGACTCTGCGCCGCAGGTCCTCGGTCAGCCCGAAGATCCGGACCTCCGCACCGGAGACCGGGCGGACCAGCAGGTCGAGCAACTGGCCGGCAAGCCGGCCGTGCTGCGCGGCGGCGTCCTCCGCAACTCCCTGCCACCGGACGAACCAGCGTGCCGCGGCGACGGTTGGCAGACCGGCCAGGGCAACCAGGACGAGCCTCCAGTCGGCGGTACTGGCAAGGGCGATCGTGCCTCCGACCAGAACCAGGTTGTTGAAGCTGTTGAGGAGCATGTTGGTCGCCAGGCCGAGTGACCACTCTTGATCGCGGATCGTCTGCATCTGGTCCAGATAGGCGGCAGACTCCAGGTGATCGGTGGTGGGGATCGAGGCTGCCGTCATGGCGATCCGGTTGCCGAACGCGTAGCCGACCCGTTCCAGTTGCCCGATCCTGGCATTCACCCCCACGAGGTTGAGCAGCAACCGGACCGTGGAAACCGCCATGAAGGCCGCGGTGGCCGTCACGATCCGGCCGCGATCCCCTGCGACCACGCCGCCGACGAACCACGCCAGGAAGAGCGGCTGCAGCAACCGGCAGCCGACAGCCGCCGTTTCGCACAGGCAGAGCAACGTCTGAACGGGGCTGACCCGAATCGCCGTGGAGACGACCAGCCAGAACGCCCTAACTGTTTGCCTCATCGTCTGCCCCGCCTCCCGGTGTGAATCTGGCGGCCTGCAGAGCGAAGAGCCGGGCGTACGAGCCGCCGGCAGCGAGCAGTTCCTCGTGGCTTCCGTCTTCGACGATTCGGGATCCCCCCGCTCCGGACTCCGCGAGGACCACGATCCGCCCGGCATGCCGCACACTCGAGAGACGATGGCTCACCAAGAGCGTGGTGACACCGCGGGTGATCTCGAGGAAACGATCGAACAGCTCGGCCTCAGCCCGAACGTCCATGGCCGCAGTCGGCTCATCGAGCACCAGAATCCCGCAGCCGGAGTCAACCGCGGCCAATGCCCGCGCCAGCGCGACGCGCTGCCACTGACCGACCGACAGATCGGTACCGCCGGTGTACTGGGCCGACAGGACAGTGTCCCAGCCGTCCTCGAGTCGATCGAGCAACTTCTTGCCGCCCGCGTCGGACAGGACCTGCTCGAGAAAGGGCGTGTCTCTCCGACGGTCGCGCGCGCCGGCCGCGACGTTGTCACGGAGCGGCAACGGGTAGCGGACGAAGTCCTGGAACACCACCGCCACTCTGCGCCGGGCTGCCGAGTTGGTCGCCGGGTCTTTCCCGTCGATCGCGATCGCTCCGGACTGGCAGGGATAGAGGCCGCAGAGGAGCTTGATCACCGTGGACTTGCCTGCGCCGTTCAGACCGACCAGCGCGACGGACTGTCCGGCTGGGATGTCCAAGGTGAGGCCGGCCAGCGCCGGAGCATCCCGGGAGGGGTAGCGGAAGGTCACGTCGCGGATCGAGATCACCGCCGCACCAGGGGATTTCACCGCCGGAACGTCAGGTTGGGGGCGCCGCACGGGGAACAGCGGTAGTCCGTACTCCGCGCGTAGCCTGGCCAGCTCGGCCACCGTCGACGTGGTCCGCGCCAAGGAGGTCTGCGCGTCATTCTGCGGCCCGAAAGCTTCCAGCGCCAGGACCGCCTGGACCAGGGTGACCAAGGCGCCTGCCGCGATCGCACCGGCAAGGGCATCTCTGGCAAGCAAGTAGAACAGCAATCCTGTCGAGATCAGCGGAGCGGACACCGCCGCTGTGGTGATGCGCAAGCCACGCGAGCGGTTGGCCCAGACGACTCGCATCGCCGCCGTCCAGGAGGCCGCGTACTGGGCCGAGAGCCAGCCTGCCAGGCCGAAGAGACGGATCTCTTTGGCGGCGGCCGTTCCGGTCAGCGCTTGATGGAAGTACTCGGCACGGCGCCGATCGTTGCCGGTGACATCGAGGAGCTCATCGAACAAGGTGCCGCTCCAGCTGGCGAACCCCTTGCTCAGAACGAGCCAGCCGAGGGCGCCGAGGGCGGCCGCCCACCAGTTCCAGGTGGCCAGCACGAACAGCGCCCCTAAGCCTCCGAGCCGGATGGCGACATGTTCCCACACCACATCGACCCCCGCCAGGAACAGCCAGTCCGTCGGCGCCTGGGCGAGTGCGGATAGTCGCCCTGCGGACGCCGGCTCCTCCAGATGCGCAATGCCGTAAGGATGTGACGCGGTTTCCGCGGTCATGTCCCGCACTGTGAGCAGGTAGGCGGCGGAGACCTCTTGCCCCGTAGCCATCAGCAGAGCGCCGGCCACCGGAGCCAGCACCAACAGGACTGCGGTGGCGGCGAACCACTGCCACGCGTCTTGCGCCGCTGCCGAACCGGTCCCTTGCTGGATTGCCTGTGCCAGGGCCCCGACGAGACCGCCGACAGTGACCAAGGTGCCCGTTCGGGCGGCCGCCATCGTCAGCGACAGGAACAGGGACACGCTCGCCCAGCCTGGTGCCGATCGCCACATCAATCGGCCGTGCAGGGCGTAGCGACGCAGTACCGGCACGGGGTCGAAGGGGGACATGAGCGACAGGCTGGCACAGGACCACCCGGCTGCGCACGACTCGATCAGCCAGGAACAGACCAGGATCGGCGCTGCGACAGGACTTTCTCGAGTGCGGTGGCGATACAGCGCATGTCCTCCTGGTCGCCGAGCAGAACACGATGAGGCAGCGTGAGGAACTGCTGCCTGGCCTGGCGTGCCGCGGGGAGGTCGAAGTTCCTGGGATCGAGTTTGGGCAGCAAGGCCGGGTCGTACTTTCGCGGGGAACCCATCGGGTTGTACAGGGTGCAGTCGTTGAGCGGATCGTGCAGCGGCTCCAGCGTCAGTTGCAACTCGGCGCTGAGCTCCTCCCGGATCTCCTCGACCTCCACGGGCTGGAACAAGGCAGGGTCGAGCCGCAGGCAGTACCGGTAGTAGGTCCGTCGGGTCATCCTCGGATCGGGGACCAGACCGCTCACCCCTGCGAATCCGGCCAGCAGCCCGTCGAGAACCGTCGCCATCTCCTGCCGATGACGATTCTCCTCATCGAGCCGCTGGAGCCGACCGAGCAGGACCGCTGCCTGAATCTCGGACAAGCACAGGTTCCGCCCTTGGACGTCTCCGCGATCTTCGAGGTCCGGGGCGCCGAGGCCGACCGGGCCGCGGGAGTAGCGCCGCCCGTCGGCCCGGTACTGCTCCATCCGGTCTGCCAGCTCCGCATCGCGGGTCAAGCATGCTCCGCCCTCCCCCGACGTCAGAACTTTCGAATCCTGCATGCTGAAGGTGGCGATGTCGCCGTACGACCCAACCGGCCTGTCCGCATACATCGCGCCGTGCGCCTGGGCGCAGTCTTCGACCACTGCCAGCTTGTACCGCGCACTCAGCTTCTCGAAGGCGCCGATGTCAGCCGTGTTGCCTGTGTAGTGGACCAGGAGGACAGCCTCGGTCGCTTTGGTGATCGCAGCCTCGGCCGCGGCGGGTGACATGCACAGCGTCTGTGGGTCGATGTCGACCAGAACGGGGACCAGGCCCGCGCCGGCCACCGCCGACGCACAGGCCACCCAGGTCATCCCCGGCACCAGCACCTCGGCGCCCCGGCTCAGCCCGAGCGCCTCGAACGCGATGGTCAGCGCACTGGTTCCACTGGTGGTCGGGATGCAGTGCGGTACCTCGTGATAGGCCGCGAACGCCTTCGCGAACCGTCGCTCGAACAGTTCCAGGCCGTTGCTCATCTCGCTGATCGCCCAGCGTCCCGACCGCAGGACCTCCAACACCAGCCGCTCGGTCTCGGCGTCGCTCCGCGGCCACGAAGGCCATGGGTCCTGACGCAGCGGAATACCGCCGTGCAAAGCCAATGAATCGGCAGAGAGAGGCATTCGATCCTCCTGGACAAGAGGGAGCGGAAATCGCGATCGTAGGAAGTCGCTCACAGACCCGAATATCGACAACGGCCAGCTGGAATCCGGACCCGATGTTAGCGAAGATCACTCTTGGGAGGAACTATGGAAAAAGCAGGCAATACTGCCGTGGTGCTGCTCAGCGGTGGCCTTGATTCGACCACCGTGCTGGCGATCGCCGCCGATGCCGGGCACGACCTCCACACGATCAGTTTCGACTACGGCCAGCGGCATGTGGAGGAACTGAGGATGGCCGCGCAGGCCGCTGCCGAGTACGGCGCAGTGCGGCACAACGTGGTGAAGCTCGACCGGGGCCTGCTCGGCGGTTCGGCGCTGACGGACCCCTCCATCCCCGTGCCGCACCGGAATCGCCCCGCGCCGATCGACCTGGACGCCGCAGTCACCTACGTACCGGCGCGCAACACCGTGTTCCTCGCGATGGCACTCGCCTACGCCGAGTCGGTGGGCTGCACGGACATCTATCTCGGCGTGAGCAGCGCCGACGGCAACAGCTATCCCGATTGCCGGCCCGCCTACATCGAGGCCTTCGAACAGATGGCCAACCTCGGCACCCGCACGGACAGCCGGCCGATCCGGATCCTGGCCCCACTACTGCACCTCACCAAGGCCGAGACCGTACGACGAGGTCTCGCGCTCGGCGTCGACTACAGCGAGACGCTCAGTTGTTTCGATCCTCAGCACACTGCGCCCTGCGGAACCTGCGACGCCTGCCTTCTTCGCCGGCACGCGTTCGCGACCGTCGGCGTTCAGGATCCTGCGGTTCACCGAGTCGTGCGTGGCCACTGAACCATCCCTATAGTGGCTCATCATGCCGGTATCGAAGTCCGCAGAACCGCCAGCCGCCGCTTGGTCGAGCATCCTGGCGAACCCGCAGGTCGAGCCGCTGGTGCACACCAATCCGGATGTGCGGCTGTGGTCGGTACGCACCGGCGATGGCTCGGAGTACCTGCTGCGATCCTTCGGACGCTGGCGTCCGGGCGCCAGTCTGGCCGACGAGTATCGCGTTCTGCTGCACTTGAAGGACTCCGGCATCCCCGTCGCGGTACCGATCGTCAGCGACGACGCGACGTTGGCCGTCAAGGACGGGGACGACAACTACGTTCTGGTCCCCAGGCTCGCCGTCGACAACGGTGACCATGAACTGCGGCCCGACGCCGCCGAGGTCTGTCTCCGGATCGGATCGGCGCTGGGCGTTCTGCACGCGGCGCTCGCGCGATATCCCTGGCCGGTGAAGGCCTACCAACTCGATCTCGCCCACCAGGCCTTCGACGAGGGGGCTCCGAAACTCCCCACCGACCTCCGGAAAGACTCGATCAGCCCGCACGAATCCGCGGCAGCCGCGGCCTTGGAAGGCCTACCGACTCAGCTGATCCACGGCGACTGCAACGCCGGCAACGTCCTGCTCAGCGACGGCCAGGTGTCCGGCTTCATCGATCTCGACCACCTACCGGTCGGGGAACGCATCTACGATCTCGCCTACTACCTGGTGCATTCCGTCCGCGCCGTCGTCGCGCGACCGGCCGCCACCGAGAGCCGGGGCGCAACGTTCCTGTCCCTGGTCCGCCGGTACGTCGATGGCTACGACGCCACCAATCCGCTGTCCTCGGCCGAACGCGCGGCCCTCCCGGCAGCGATGCTGGCCGCCGAGGTCTCACTCACCTCGTGGAGCCACGTACTGATCACCGAGCTGCAGTATCGCGCCGGCCCGGACGAGCCGGCCACCTACCAGCTCGGCGCCACCTCGCTGAACTGGATCAGCCGGCATTTCGCGCACCTGACCGAAGCGATCGGCCCGAACTGATTCGGTGCTAATTCACCGCCGTTCCGAAATATCCGGGACGGCGGTTCGCATGTTACCGTCGAAATTCCCTGCACAAGACCTGCGCCAGTCCGCAGAATTCAGCCAACCAGCCGTTGATCGCATTCCCTTGGAGAATTCGTGACGTCCGTGGTTGTTCGCCATAATTTCGAGGCCGGCCACCGGCTCCCGCAGCTCGGTGGAAAGTGCCAGAATCTGCATGGCCATTCCTGGTGGGCCGAGGTGACGGTCTCCGGCCGGCCGGACGCGACCGGCGTCGTGGTCGACTTCGGAGTGCTGAAGAAGGCGCTGAGGACCTGGATCGACGCCGAGCTGGACCACGCTTCGATGCTGGGGGATGCGGACCCGCTCGTGATTCCGCTGCTGGCGGCGGGCTCGAGAGTGTTCCGGTTCGGCCGGTCCGGACCCTCCGACGGCCTCGACTGGCCGACTGTCGAGAACGTCGCCCTCCTGGTGGCACGGGTCGCGACCGGCATCGTCGCCGACCTGGGGCAGGACCACCTGGCCGTTTCGCGGGTCCGCGTGAGCGAGACGCATCTCAATGCCGCCGAGGTCACCTTGTGACCGATTCGCCGCCGGACCTGCTCACCCTTCCGCTCTCGGAGGTGTTCGGTCCGACCATCCAGGGCGAAGGGCCGGCGGCCGGACGATCGGCATGGTTCCTCCGGCTCGGTGGATGCAACCTTGCCTGCTCGTGGTGCGACACGGCCTACACCTGGGACGCATCGCGCTACGACCTGAGGCGGGAGATCCGGCACACCGAAGTACAGGAGATCATCTCCAGCCTTCCCATGGAGGTCCTGGTGATCGTGACCGGGGGTGAGCCGCTCCTTCAGCAGGACCAGGCGTCCTGGCGTGAACTGCTGGAGCGGCTGCGGGACCGCGGCTGCGACCTGCATCTCGAAACGAACGGCACGATCGAGCCCAACGCCGTGAGCAGAGCCCTGGTCGAGCTGTTCGTCGTCTCGCCGAAGCTCGCAAACGCCGGCAGCCACCGCGGTCACCAACAGGCCGGCCTGCATCCGGGCTGGACCGCCGTGGCTCAGGACGGCCAAGCGGAGCTCAAGGTGGTCTGTACTTCGGCCTCCGATGTCGCCGAGGTACGCCAACTCGCTGATCAGGTCGGCTGGCCCCGGCGTGGAGTGTGGGTGATGCCTGAAGGAACCACCCAAGAGGTTCTCGGCGCGCGCTGGCCGGTGATCGTCGACGCAGCCGCAACGCACGGTCTGAACGCGACGCATCGCCTGCATGTCCTTGCCTGGAACGAGAAAAGGGGCCATTGATGATCCATCGTGACAAGGCAGCGCTGGCTGTCGCCGATCTGCTGGTCGCACTCGGCGTCGAAGAAGGCGAACACACGGCAGGGACACCGCAGCGGGTGGCCGGCGCGTGGGCAGAGGCCTTGGCCGGGTACGACGACGATCCGGCGCGGCACCTCCAGCGCTGTTTCGGCGGCCCCGCGGATCCTGGGCTGGTGGTGGTCTCCGGGATCCGGATCGCCTCCACCTGCGCACACCACCTGCTGCCGATCATGGGTGTGGCGACAGTCGCCTACCGTCCCCACCCTGGTGATCAGATCGTTGGACTGTCCAAGCTCGTCCGGGTCGTCCAGGTCTATGCGCGCCGCCTGCAGGTGCAGGAGAGACTCGGCTACCAGGTCGCCGGTGCCGTGCAGGATTGTCTCGCCCCGATCGGCGCTGCCTGCGTGATCACCGCCGCCCACGGCTGCATGGCCTGGCGAGGGGTCCGCGACCACGACGCTGTCACCACCACTCAGGCGTTGTCCGGCGATTGGCGTGCCGAGCACCCGGACTTCCGCAGTGCGCTGGTCGAGCACGACGCCGCTGCGCGACCAGCTCGTAGCCGCGCGTTTTCTTAAGATCACTCGGTTTCCCGAGATCACCCGGCGGACAATCGACCGGCATTGCGGTGCGCCATCGCCATCAGCGTGAGTGTCGGGTTGTGCGCGCCGGACGTCGGGAAGACACTGCCATCCGCGACGAGGACGTTGTCAACGCTCCACATCCTGCCGAACGGGCCGGTCACGCTGTCCTTCGGCGACGATCCCATCGGCAGCCCGCCGAGGGTGTGCGAATCCGTCAGCACCGCACCGCCGAGCCCTGCCAGAGCGCCGCTCCGCATCTCGGGAGTGACAGTCGTCGAGGTCGCTCCGGCCGCACGCAGCAGCCTGTGCAACCAGGTTGCGTAGTACTCCTGCGCGAGCACTTCGTGCTTGTGCGGTCCGTAGTCGATTCGCGGGACCGGGATCTTTCGCCAGTCGCGAACGGTGGCATCCAGCGTCAGACGGTTCGCCCGCACCCTGAGGTCCTCGGCGTGCATCTGTAGGCCGAGTAGCGAGCGGCGGAGCAGTCCCGTCCGCATCAGCCGTTTGAAGTCGGTGCCGAATGGTCGCTCAGGGCTCAGGCGTTGCAGGATGCCGCTGTAGATGTGCCCTTCGGTGATTGGACCGATCGGCGCAATCCCGAGCGCCACCACCCCGCCTCGGATATATGGGAGACCCGCCTCCCGCGCCGCCTCCCTCGCGGTACCGAAGTCGGGATCCGCGAAGTCGTCCAGCGCATGGGTATGCCCACGGCCTGTTCCGGGATCGAGATCCTGACCGGGCAGCAGGCCGTACCCCGCCGTACACGAATGGAACATGACTCCCCTGCCGATCAGGCCGGACGGATCAGGCAGGTCCGACAGCAATGCGATCCGGATGGACTCGACGCTTGAGCCCGCCAGCACCACGAGGTCGGCGGCCACGAGTACCTCCTGGCCTCGCGGGTCGAGGTAGCTGACACCGGTCGCCCTGCCGCCGGTGTGCCGGATACTCGTGACGAAGCATCCGCTGCGGAGTTCCGCTCCCGCCCGCATCGCGCGCCGGAGTGGAATCCAAGCGCTCGCACGGGCCTCGGTCGGACACCCGAAACCGTCGCAGTGCCCACAGTCCGTGCAGGCGGCTCTCCCGTCGTACGGACGAGAGGCGATCGCCATCGGCATCGGGTACGGGTGCAGCCCGATGCTCGCTGCGGCCTGTGCGGCGATGGCAGAGGTGCGCTGCGGCACCCCCGGCGGGAGCGGAAACTGCCGGCGACGTGGGGCCCTGGCCAAGGTCGGATGGGCCGGCAGAGCCGCAATGTCTCCCTGTACGCCGAGCAGCGTCTCGATCGTCTCGTAGTGCGGCACCAGCTCGTCGTACTCGAGGGGCCAGTCGACCACCTCGGCGCCGGGGATCGGCCCGAGTAGAGAAAGCTTCTTGAAGTCGATGTCCCAGTAGCGGGGGGTCTTGGCATCCCAATGGACCGTCCCGCCTCCGACAACCGACGGCAGCGCGTTGATCTCGCCGACCACGGGTTCGGCCGGGATCGTCCGATGCACGAACACCCTCGGCTCTGCGTCCTGGTCGGGATACTCGTACCGCCGTACCGGGCCTTTGAGCTCGTCGGCGCCGAAGTGGCTGCCGGCCGGCGTCAGACGACCGTCCGGAAAAGGTGCAGGCCCTCGCTCGAGGACCAGCACATCGAACCGAGCCTCCGCCAGAACCATCGCTGCCACGCTGCCACCGGCACCGCTGCCGATCACGACAACCCGGTCAGCCATCAGCGTGGTCGCGATCGAGCAGAAGCTGGATGGCCAACGGCAACGCGCTCTCGAGCATGGCGACCATCGCCGGATCCGGTGGCGTCACCGCCGCCGGATCTGCGACAGCACTCAGCGAGGTAGGCACCGCATACGCGATGTCCTGCCAGCAGATCGCGCCGTCATTTCCGCCGTAGGCCGGATGGGAGTACATGCCTTCGACGGTGTGGGCGAACAGGGTCGAGCGGAAGTCGAGAAGTTCCGGCCGGCTGAGGATCGCGTCACGCCGGCTCACCGAAGCCCCGAGGAAGCCACCTCGGTGATGTGCCGCATCCAGCCGGCGTACGCCGTCGCGGTACACCCGGCCCAGCTCGGCCAGGCGCTTCGACCAGCCATGCTGTTGCGCACCCGTCAGCTGAAGAAAGCGCTGCGGGCCACCAGGGGGCCAGGTGATGGCGTACAGAGTCGGCGGGTTGCAGTCGAGCCCGCCGAGATGGCGATCGATGTAGCCAACCACGTTCGCCTCCCGAGCGCCGGGGTGGCCGCGCTCGGTCACGTCGTCGTCCGGACCAGGCACGAGGCGCGCGGACGCTTCGCGGATCACCTCCGCCTGGTGGTCGTCGAAGAACATCCAGCTCATTGAGAGTCTCCCGGACAGGCAGCCTCGATCCGGTCCTCCACGGTGTTGGAGAACCCCCCGAGCCGGTAGATCAGAGTCGGCCGACGGCTGCAGGCGATCGGTACTCCGGCGTCGATCAGCGAATCGAGCAGTTTGTCGTCCTCTCCGATCAGACGCGCCAGCTCCTGGTCCGAGTACTTCTCGCAGAAGCCCAGCGTGCGCACGAGGTCGGTCCGCAGCAGCCACTCCCCCGCATCGGTCATCCGGACGGCCCCCGCGGCCCGCTGGTCGTCGGCCACGTCCCGGTAGACGTTCGAACCCACAGTGACCACGCCTCGAGCGAGCAACTTCCGGTACATCGCCCTGCCCTCCTCGTCGCTGCGAGCCCAGGGGTAACGCTGTTCCAGATAAGGAGCTCGGTTGGAGTGGACCACCTGCTGCCAGGAGTACACGGCCGGCGATCCGGTGGCCTGCGCGGTCTCGAGCAGCGTGTGCAGGTGGTCCGGCGTCCAGGCGTTGTCGTCGTCCAGATAGCAGATCCAGTCGGCCCGGGCGAGTTGCGCGCCGACGTTGCGGAGCTTCGCCAGCCGCGCGGGTCCGCTGACCTCCTGGGGGCTGCGCGCGATCGGCACCGCCCGGACCGCTCCGGCCGCGACGGTCCGCAGGAAGTCAGCGGTCTGCGGGCAGTCGTCAATGACGACCAGGTGTTCGGCGACGTGTTCGCAGCATTGCGCCATGACGCCCTCGACGGCCTCGGTGAGTAATTCCGGCCGCCGACGGGTGACTGTCACCACTGAAATCTGTCGATCAAATCCTGTCATTGCAAAACATGATCCCTTCGACCGCCCCCGATATGCCGGACATCGACCATCATCACCGATCTTTCCGGAAACTTCAGCCGTGACTAGACTCGCCGGACGGTGGCATCAATTGACGTCTCGATCAGCTGACGAGAAGGATGCGGAAAGCTATGATCAATAGGAAGAAAAGAAAATTCTTTGTGATCTTCGCGCACGCCCGCAGCGGGAGTGACAATCTCTGCAACGCGCTCGGCGAGCACCCCGGACTCCGGGTCGTGAACGAACCTTTCAATCCCAACTACCCGTCCTGGGCCGATGACCATGTCGACTACGGCAGCCAGGTGAGCGATGCCCCCAGCCTGGCCGCGCAGCTCGAGATCCTGCGGCACTCCTTCGACGGGATGAAGACGCTCGAATGGAACCTGCCGCCGGAGCTCAACGACGGCCTGCTGGCCGACGAGGACCATCCGCTGTTGTTCTTAAGACGACGCAATCTGCTCGAGGCGGTGGTCTCGCACTGGATCGCCTGCCAGACGAACCTCTGGCAGGTGTGGCATGCCAAGAAGCCGCTGGCCGATCACTACGACCACCTTGAGCCGGCTCCGGTCGAAAACCTCCGGCAGACCCTCGACCAACTCAGCGAATCCATGCGGCACTATGCCGCGGTGGTCGCCGAGCGTGATCCGGCGACCTACCTTTCGTGCACCTACGAAGATCTCTACCACAGCACCGAACAGCGCCGGCGAGAGCTGTTCGAGCAGATCGTGCGGCTGTTCGGCGTGTCCCCGATCCCCTACCAGCAGGTGGCCGAGATGCTCGGCCCGCGCGGCAAACTCAACTCACGATCGACCTACGCGAAGATCCCGAACCTGCTCGAACTCGACCGTGCGCTGGGCAGCACCGAACACGGCCGGCTGCTGACGGAGCCGGCCGGATGACCTTCCAGCTCATGCAGACCTGGAAGACGCGTGATGACCTTCCACCGGTCTTCGCCCAGCTCCGCCGGACCTGGCTGGACAACCACCCGGACGCGAACCACCTCCTGGTCGACGATGCGGACATCCTGTCCTGGCTGGCCACGAACGAGACCAGATTTCCCGGTGCCATCCACACCGGCCTGAACCCCGTTCGGACCGCCGACATGTTCCGGTACTGTCACCTGTTCGCGAACGGCGGGATGTACGCCGACCTCGACTTCTACTGCCTGCGCGGAATGACGGAGCTGCTCTCCCGTTACACCGACGAGGTTGTCCTCGGCTCGATGCTGATGCCACCGGAAGAAGCCGAGCACTCCATCCCCAACGCCTGGATGTACGCCGCCGCACCCGGCCACCCGCTCTGGCTGGTGACGCTCTGGCTGGCCGCCGGGCGGCTCACCGATGACTACATCGAACGAGCCACCGGTCCGATCCTGCTGTGGGACGCGTTGCACCTCTACCTCACCGCCAGGTCCGGTGCGGAGCTGAGGACCTGGCCAGGCCTGACAGCCCTCGCCGAGGCCAACTGCGTCACCATCCCGGACAAGCTGCCGGGAGTGGTCGTACTGCCGCCCGACATGCTCTACCCGCTGAGCTGGGGGTTCCAGCAGAACTATCGTTTGATCACCGATTTTCGCGCCGTCGAGTTCATCGGTCCGGAGCTGCTCGAGCGCGTGCCGACCACGCCGTCGACCTACGCTTTCACCTACTGGGCGCATTCGTGGGGTGAGGATCCACTCGACTGCGGCTGACCAGCTCGCGGAGGAACTCCACCGGCGCACGGCCGCTCCGGCCGGCCAGCAGAACGATCGCGATGCGCTCCAGCCCGAAGGCGACGCAGGCAGATCGGCAGTCCTCGTCGCCATCGTCACGCCGGACACCGAAAGCATCAGTCAGCCGCTGCCGATGGTCGTTCCAGGATGCGACCGAGACGAAAGTGCCCGGCCCCCACGGCACGATGATCTCGCGCTTGACCGCGAGCGCCTTCTGCAGCCGGCGCATGCTCTGCTGATCGTCGCCGTAGAAGACGTCCGTGGCGTCCTCGACCGTTGCCCCGGCGACGGTCCGGCCGACGAGATCCGTGAGCCGCCCGAACGAGGCAACACTCTCGGCGCGTACCTGCGCGGCCCCGCCGACGAAGACGACTTCCCGCATCGTGAACGATGCCAGTCGCAACGGATCGTCGATCGGGCCGCCCTCGGCCCGGTGACAGATGCCGCGAGCGGTGAAGGTCGACAGCTCGCCGATCGCCGAACGAGCGGCCACTGTGCCGAGCGTCTGGAAGCACACGGACGGGTTCAGCACCCAGCGGCTGTCACCGAGCGCCCGGTCGTCGACGGCATGAGGCACCGCATAGACCGGCAGCGAGGGCAGCCTGGCGAGGTACCCCGCCTTCTCCAGCACGTTCTCCGGCAGGAGCGTCGTACAGGTATGCACGACCGGGCGATGCGTGCCCGACATCGCCGCGGTGAGCTCGGCGTCCACTGCGTCCAGCGCCGCCGCCAGCTCGCCGGTCCACTGGTAGCCGAGGATCCGGCCGCTGCCGTCGTCCAGCGGAATCGCGGCACCGCCGGGGTCAGATTTCACCGACTGCTCCCAGCGCCTCACCGACCGCGCGATCCAGATCGCCGACCGTACGGACCGAACCGATGGAGGCCGCGCTCAACTCGATGCCACGCTCGGCTTCGACGCCGACGACGATGCTCATCAGGAACAGCGAATCCACACCCAGCGCCGATTCCAGCTCTTGGTCGGGCCGGATGGCGGCTCCCACCGGCAGGTCGAGGACCGCTCTCATGACTTGTTCCAGGCAGGCATCCATCGCACTCGACCTCCGGCGGCTGGCTATCCGACGACTTGACCGGCCACCAATAATCAAACGAACCGGCGTGGCCGGCAAGTTTTCCGAACGCAGTCGCCAATTAACTGAATTCGGCCCTGTTGACGGATCCGGCGAAGCATTGTCTGGTGGATCTCAGCAAGGTTTACAGGTCAGCTGACGGCGACCATAAGGATGGTTTCGATGCACCCATTCCCTTTGCCTGCCGGAATGGAAGCCCTGTGGGAGCGAACCAGTGCGATCTCACCACTCGACCCTGGTGCTGCCCGGTACTCGGCGGTGCTGTCGGTGATGATCGACCAGCCACTCGAGGCCGACACCTTCCGGCTGGCCCTGCAAGACGTGCTGCGGCTCCACCCGACGCTCCGACTCTGCTTCGAAGACCTGTCCGCCGACCCGCTGGTCCGGATCGCGGCCGACGTCGAGCCTCTGGTCGACCACGAGAACCTCGAGACGCTGACCGAGCAAGCCCGTCAGCAGCGGCTGGCCGAGATCGTGGCGGCGCGGCAGGCGCAGGCCTTCGACCTGCTTCGGGCGCCGCTGTGGCGCGTCGACGTCGTGCAGTGCGGCCCCAACCGCACAGCTCTTCTCCTCTGCTTCTACCATCTCCTGCTCGACGGCTGGTCCATGGCCATCGTCTTCGAGGATCTGCTGCAGAGCTATCAGCATCGACGTGGTCTGGCGCCGGTCCCACCCACGGCGACGACCACGTTCGACCACGCCGTACAGGTGGAACGATGTGAACTCAGCCGGCCGGCGGAGATCGTCGAAAGCTACCGTGACGCACTGTTTCCGCTCGTCGAGGACCGTGTCGTTCCGGCCCTGGAGATCTCGCCGCAGACGCCGTTGAACCTGCCACGGTCGCTACCCTTCCGGCTCGACGATGCAACCGCGGGCGAGCTCCGGGAAGTCGCCTGGCAACTACGGACGACGGTCTACGTCCTGTTTCAAACGGCCTACTCGGTCGCTCTGCGGAACCTCGCCGACGTGGACCGGGTGATCGTGAGTACGACGACGACGGGACGCAAGGGTGCCCTCCGGGACCGGGTGGTCGGACAGTTCACCCGGGATCTCTACGTTCCCGTCCAGTTGGGGAGCCGGATGTCTCCAGTCGCTGCTCTACGGACGGTCAATGAGGCGCTGTACGCGGCGATCGCTCGAACCTGCTCGTTCAAGCAACTCGCCGAAGCGGTCTGGCCGGCGTTCCGACATGACAGGCCGTGGCACGACCTCCATCTGTTCGACTCCTACATCCAGTCCGACGCCCAACGCAACGTGCCGGCCCAGTGGTGGGGTCTGAACATCACCTCCCTGACCGTCGATACCGACGGTCAACCGAAGGATGCGAACGCCGCAGTGGCCGGTGACCTGAGCGAACGTCAGCTGGAAACGTGGATCGGCCATACTGCCCCGTACCTGCAGATCGGTGCCGACCGGCAGAGTGGAGTCATCTACTACAACGCCTCGTTCTTCTCCGGTGAGACGGTGCAGACGCTCCTCGACGGCCTCCTGGTGACCCTGTCCGCGCTCGCCTCCGCGCGGGCTATGCCGCACCGTCCTTCCGCCTGGCACGAAGGAACGCGGCGATGATGCGAGCCGCCGCCGCGTCCTGCCCGAGGCTCTGCCCTGCCGCCCAGTCCCTCAGCTCCTGATGATCCATCGTGCGCAGGGTCACGATGATCTGCCGGACCTCACCCGGTCTGTTCTGCCTGTCGGCTTTGCCCCGAGGCTGCGCCGTGGTGGGCCGTGGCCGTTCGGCGGCACCTGCCAGGTAGTCCTTCTGCTGCGCCGTTGTCATCCCTTTGATGGCGGTAACCAACTCGTGGACGTCCTCGGCTGTCCGGGCGCCCCCAGTGCTCAAATGGTCCTCGGCCCGCAGAGCGGTCTTGATGTCGATGTCACCAGACTCGACATACTGCTTCAGCTCCGGCCGCAGACGTTCGAACTTCACGTAGCTTCGCACTTTGTTGTAGGGCAGCCCCAGCTCCTCTGCCACCGCCTTGACCGAGCCGTACTTGCGAAACAACACCGTGCAGGTGTCGATCAGGTCCTTCGAGTCCACGTCGTGCCTGACCACGTTCTCGCTCATCGATACGGCACGGGCCTTGGCCTCGTCCACGGTCCCCCGCAGAACCGTCGCCCGCACGGTCGGCAACTGCAGTTCCCTGATCGCCAGCCAGCGTCGTTGCCCCGCGATGATCTCGTAGCGCCCGGGCTCCGCCCCCGGCACGACGACGATCGGTTCGAGCTGTCCGTGGACGCGGATGTTGTCCACCAGTTCCTGCAGGTCCCTGCGGACCCCGCGGGTGCGGACCTGATGTTTGCTCGGTTCGAGAAGATCGACCGGGATGTCCATGACGTCATTGGGTTGCACCGTGGTGAGCCTCCGTCGTGGAGTGAGGGTTCGACGTGGCGGCCGTTGAAGCCACCCCCAGGTGTGGGCTTCCAGAGCGATGTCCCCAGAGTCAACAATCCGAACTCCGATGAGTCAACCGCCGAATTTGCCGTTGCAGCAACCTGCAATCGCGCGGATCACCCGAAGGAGAGCCGATGGAGAGTCCGTCACGGGACAACGCCGCGGAAGCCACTGGGCCGGTACCGGGCTGCACGGTGTGGCTGACCGGTCTGCCGAGTGCCGGCAAATCGACGGTCGCCGAAGGAGTTTCTGACGCTCTTCGGGCGAGGAACCGAGCGGTCCAGGTGCTCGACGGCGATCAGGTACGCCACCAGCTCGGCGACCTCCCGTTCGATCGGGCCGGCCGCGACCTCAACGTCCGCCGCATCGGCTGGCTGGCCGCGATGCTCGCGCGCCACGGCGTCACGGTGCTGGTCGCCGCGATCGCCCCGTACCGCGACACCCGGGACTCCGTCCGCGCTCTGCATCAGAGGGAAGCCCTGCCGTTCGTCGAGGTCCATGTCGCCGCTCCGCTGAAGGTATGCGCCGATCGCGATGTGAAGGGCCTGTACGCGAAGCAGCGAGCAGGCGTGATCAGCAAACTCAGCGGAGTCGACGATCCGTACGAGGAGCCGCTGACTCCCGACCTCATCCTGCGGACCGACCTCGAGGACAGCACCCGATCAGTGAACGCCGTCATGGCCTCGCTCGCAGAGCGGGGACTGATCTGAAGATGCAGACGCGCGAAGAAGCGCCAGGCAGCGTTCGGCTCGGCCATACCCAGGTGCTCGAGAGCGAGTCGATCTTCGTTTTCCGTGAGGTGGCGGCGGAGTTCGAGCGGCCGGTGATCCTGTTCTCGGGCGGCAAGGACTCGATCGTGATGCTGCACCTGGCCCGCAAGGCGTTCGCGCCGGCGCCGGTACCGTTCACGTTGCTGCACGTCGACACCGGTCACAACTTCACCGAGGTCCTCGACTACCGCGACCAGACCGTCGCTGCTCTCGGGCTGCGGCTCGAGGTCGCGAAGGTCGAGGACTACCTGGCCGACGGCCGGCTCAGAGAGCGCTCCGACGGCACCCGCAACCAGCTCCAGACCATTCCGTTGCTCGACGCAATCAACGGGCACCGGTTCGACGCCGTCTTCGGCGGCGGCCGCCGCGACGAGGAACGCGCTCGCGCCAAGGAACGGATCTACAGCCTCCGCGACGAGTTCGGCCAGTGGGACCCGCGCAACCAGCGACCCGAACTGTGGTCGCTCTACAACGGCAAACACAAACCGGGCGAACACGTCCGGGTGTTCCCGCTGTCGAACTGGACCGAGCTGGACATCTGGAACTACATCGCCCGCGAACAGATCCCGCTGCCGAGCATCTACTACGCCCACGAACGCGACGTGTTCGAACGCGACGGCATGCTGCTTGCCGTCGGCCCCTACTCCCAACCACGCACCGGCGAAACCGCCGGGAAAAGGCTGGTCCGCTACCGGACCGTCGGCGACATGTCCTGCACCGGCGCCGTCACCTCGACCGCCACATCGGCCGAACAAGTCGTGATCGAGGTCGCCGCCAGCGAGATCACCGAACGCGGCGCCACCAGAGCCGACGACCGGGCCAGCGAGGCCGCCATGGAAGACCGCAAACGAGAGGGGTACTTCTGATGAGCACCCCGATCCAGCGGCAACTGCTCCGGCTGGCCACCGCCGGCTCCGTCGACGACGGCAAGTCCACCCTGGTCGGGCGGCTGCTGCACGACTGCAAAGCGATCCTCGCCGACCAGATCGCGCACGTCCAGCACGTCTCCTCCAGCCGCGGCACCGGCGACTTCGACTTCGCTCTGCTCACCGACGGCCTGCGCGCCGAACGCGAACAAGGCATCACCATCGACGTCGCCTACCGGTACTTCGCCACCGAGAAGCGCTCCTTCATCCTGGCCGACTGCCCCGGCCACGTGCAGTACACCCGCAACACCGTCACCGGCGCCTCCACCGCCGACGTCGTCATCATCCTGGTCGACGCACGGCACGGAGTACTGGAACAGACCCGGCGCCACCTCGCCGTGGCCGGCCTGCTCCGGGTGCCGCACGTCGTCCTCGCGGTCAACAAGATCGACCTCGTCGGCTACGACGAAGCCGTCTTCAAAGGCATCGCCAAGGACGTCTCACAACTGGCCAACCAGCTCAACATCAGCGACGTCCAGGCCATCCCGGTCTCCGCGCTCGTCGGCGACAACATCGTGGAGCGCTCTCCGGCCACCGCCTGGTACAACGGACCGACCCTGCTCGACTACCTGGAAAGCGCAACCGGCCGCGACGACACCTCCAGCCGGCCACTGCGCTTCCCCGTCCAATACGTCATCCGCCCCCAAACCGACGACCAGTACCGCGACTACCGCGGCTACACCGGCACCGTTGCCTCCGGCACCGTTTCTGTCGGCGACGAGGTCATTGTGCTACCGGCCGGCCGGCGTACCTCGGTCTCCGGCATCGACCGCGCCGTCATCAGCGCTACCGGTACGGCGGTCGCGGAGCGGCCCTCTGCGGTCGCCGGTGAAGCCGTCACCGTCCGGCTCGCCGACGACCTCGACGTCGCCCGCGGATCGGTCATCGTCTCGGCCGACTCCTCCCCCGGCACCCGCCGGGAACTCCTCGCCACCGTGTGCTGGCTGTCGGACCGCCCACTGACCGTGGGCGCCCGGCTGCTGATCAAGCACACCACCACCACTGCCCAGGCGATCGTCACCAAGATCAACGGTGCGCTCGATCTGGACACGCTCGGAGTCATCGACGCCACCGGGCTCGAACTGAACGACATCGGCAAGGTGCAGCTCAAGATCGCCGCACCACTGGCCGCTGACCCGTACTCCAGCAACAACATCACCGGATCATTCCTGCTGATCGACGCCCACGACGGATGGACCCTCGCGGCAGGAATGATCGACGACGAAGAAGGGGAACTGCTGTGACCGCACCAGATTTTCGTTGCCGAGCTAACGCTTCATCACCGAGGCCGAGGCGACGGTGATCAGGCAGAGGACGACGGGGAGGATGAAGGCGAGGTTCAGCGGCATGAAGTGAGCCAGGGCGCCGATCACGGCGGGGCCGGCCAGCAGGCCGACGTACCCGAGGCCGACCACCTTCGCCATCAGGGCGCCGGAAGCTCGCGGATCGAGGTTCCCGGCGGCGGTGAAGAGCTGCGGTACGCCGCCCGACAGGCCGAGGCCGAAGATGGCCCAGCCGATCAGGGACACCGGCACCCACGGCACCACGATGACCGTGGTCAGACCGATCGCGGCCAGCAGCGCGCCGTACCGGACGATGGCCGCCGGCCCGACGACCGCCGCCACTCGATCAGTGGCGAACCGCCCGATCGTCATGGCGACGGCGAATGCGCCGTACGCGTACGCCGCGGTGCTGGTCGAGGTGTCGAGCACATCCCGGAACTGCAGTGCGGCCCAGTCGTTCGCCACGCCCTCGGCCAGCATGAGCGCGAAGGCCAGCGCACCGAGTTGCCAGACCAGCTTCGTGGGCGGCGCGACTCGCGCCGGCTCATCCACGGCCGGCTCGGGCGCGGGCTCCGGCTCCAGCAACAGGCGGCTCACGGCCAGCGAGACCACGATGACCACCGCGCCGGAGACGCTCAGCGACACAGCCGTCGACACTCCGGCCTTCAAGGTCGACGCTCCGATCAACGCCGCGAACGCGCCACCGATCGACCACATGGCGTGGAAGGCAGCCATGATGGGCCGCGGGTACGCGCGCTCGACGACCACCGCCTGCGAGTTCATCGCGACGTCGATCGACCCGTTGCCGAAGCCGACCGCGAGCAATGCGAGTCCGAGCGTCCACCAGCTGTCGGCCAGGCCCGGACCGAACAACGAGATGCCGAGCAGGACACCGGCCGTGGGCACCAGCCGCCGCTGACCGACCCGGTCGGCCAGCGGCCCGGCCACCTGCATGCCGACGAAGGCCGCGCCGCCCAGGATGAGCAGCAGGAAGCCGAGGGTGCTGTGCGAGATGCCGGTCGCGTGCTCGACGTTCGGGATGTGCACGACCCACATGCCGACCGCGAAACCGTTCAGGCCGAAGTACGTCCAGGTGGCCACCCGGGCCGCGCGGGCCGAGCGGGAGGGCGCGGCGATGTCGATGCTCAAGAGAGCCCTTCCAGGGTTGGTTCCGCGACCTCGACCAGTACTCCGCGCTGCGCGAGCAGCGTGCGGGTCTCCTCGGGCGCGGTGGAATCGGTGATGATCAGCTCGGGTCGATCGGCCGGACAGATGTACGCCAGCGCCGAGCGGTCCCACTTGGCGCCGTCGGCGAGGACCATCGACCGGGTCGCCACCGCCATCGCCTGCTGCTTGACCTCGGCATCCCCGAGGTCGAACGCGGTCATCCCCGCGTCGAGGCTGAACGCGCACGGACTGAGCACCGCGACGTCGAACCGCAACGCCCGCAGCGAAGCCAGCGTGAGCGGCCCGACCAGCGCCAGTTCCCCGGCGCGCGGCTCCCCGCCCGGCAGGAGCAACCGCACCCGCGGCGCGTCGATGAGCTCCTGGGCGACCTGCAGCGACAGCGGCATCACCGTGACGGCCCGATCGCGGAGCAGCTTGGCGACCTCGAGGGCCGTCGTACCGCTGTCCAGCACGATCGTCTCGCCGTCCTTCAGATGGGCGACCGCGGCCCGCGCGATGGCCCGCTTCGGGCCCAGATCCGCTGTCGCCCGAGCAGCGAAGGGCGGTTCGACCCCGCTCGGCATCGCGGCGACCGCGCCACCATGGACGCGCTTGAGCACGCCCTGCGCGGCGAGGTAGTCGAGGTCGCGCCGTACGGTCATGTCCGACGCTCCGGTCGCGGTCACCAGCTCGGCGACACCGACCCTCGGAGCAGCCATCAGGCGCTCGACGATGACCCGCTGCCGTTCCGTACTCTTCACACAGTCAAGCTACCAGCCAGATGTTCGTTCGAACAATCTAGATGTTTGAATGGTGGAATTCGTGGTGCTTCAAGGGGTGGGAATGAACGAACTCCGCCAGGCCCGGTACGCCGTGGCTGCGGTCTTCTGCGTGCACGGCGCGGTGACGGGATCCTTCGCGACCAGGGTGCCGTGGATCCAGGACCACGCGTCGGTCAGTGCCGGGCAGCTGGGCCTGGCGCTCGCCTTCCCGGCGATCGGCGCCTCCCTGTCGATGCCGCTCGCCGCGCGGATCAGCCATCGTCTCGGCAGCCGCACCGCACTCCGTGGGCTGATCGCGCTGTGGACGCTGGCCCTCGTGCTCCCCTCCCTCGCCCCCAACCTGCTGACCTTGTGCGCGGCGCTGTTCGTGTACGGCGCGACGGCCGGCATGGCAGACGTGGTGATGAACGCTCTCGGCGTCGAGGTCGAGCGCCGGCTCGGCAGATCGATCATGTCCGGCCTGCACGGCATGTGGAGCGTCGGAGCGCTGATCGGCTCCGGCCTCGGCACGATCGCCGCGCATCTGGAACTG
The DNA here is from genome assembly GCF_027627575.1 of Kribbella sp. CA-293567. Taxonomy (NCBI): domain Bacteria; kingdom Bacillati; phylum Actinomycetota; class Actinomycetes; order Propionibacteriales; family Kribbellaceae; genus Kribbella; species Kribbella sp. CA-293567. Next base: position 2,602,828 of record NZ_CP114065.1, on the reverse strand, counting down.
AGTGCGCAGGTGCACCACGCGGTCGCGGCCGCAGTACTGACTCTGGCTGGAGTCGCTGCCTGCCGGTGGGTGCTCAACCTGCATCCCACCGAGGACGAGGTGGCCCCACCCCGCTTCGCCCTGCCCCCGAAGTCAGCCTGGTTGATCGGCGCCGTCGGCTTCTGCGCGGTCTTCGCCGAAGGCGCAAGCCTTGACTGGTCCGCGGTCTACCTGCGCGATGTCCTGACCACGTCGGACGGGGTGGCCGCGGCCGCCACCACCGGCTTCGCCTTGACCATGGCCGTGGCCCGGATCGCCGGCGACGCAGTAGTCGACCGCTGGGGCGCAGTACCCACTGTGCGAGTCAGCGGCGCAATCGCGACCCTGGGCGGCGTACTAGTGGTTCTTGCGAACCACCCACTGGTCGCTATGGCCGGCTTCGGCCTGCTCGGGCTCGGCATCGCGGTAGTCGTGCCGCTAGCTTTCGCAGCCGCAGGCCGCGCCGGCCCCAACCCCAGCCAGGCGATCGCCGGCGTCGCCACCGTCACCTACACGTCCGGCTTGATCGCTCCGTCGATCATCGGCGGCATAGCCCAAGCCAGCAACCTCACCATCTCGTTCATCCTGGTCACCGTGCTCACCCTCGGCATCGCCGCCTTCGCAGCAGTACTACGCCCAGCGCCGGCCCACTGACTCAGCTCAGCCGTGGCGGGCGGTCACGATGGCGTAGTTGTTGGAGACTTGGAAGGCAGTTGGGTCTTCGTTGATCTCCCGTACTGCGGTGAGCAGGCGCCCCGCGAGGTCGGCTTCCAACTGGGCACTGTCGGGTCGGGTTGCCAGCGCTTGCGCCGCGCTCACGGCCATCGGGTGCTGCCCCGACTTCGTCAGATACTCCTCCGGAGAACTGGCCGTCAGGTGCATCGAGCGCTGCTCGACCTCAACCTCGAGTCCGTGCTTCGCGAAGGCCTCGCGCAGCGCCGGCTCGTCGTGCCACGCAAGCGGCTTGGGCGCCTCGGGGTCCGGAGTCGGCCCACTCCCGAAGACCTCGGCCATGAAGCGTCCGGCCACGGTGTTGATCGTCATCATCGATCCGCCAGGCACCCAGGAGGTCAGCCGGATCACCCCGCCGGGGGCCGTCACCCGCGCCATCTCCGCGATCGCCGCATCGGCGTCCGGCGCGAAGATCACCGCGAAGATCGACAGCAGCACGTCGGCAGTACCGTCCTCGACCGGGATCGCGGCCGCGTCGCCGGCCAGGAACTCCGCCTGCAGCCCGCGCTCGACAGCCCGCTTCCGCGCGACCTCCACCAACCGCGCGGCCGGGTCGACACCGGTCGCGACGGCGCCTCGCGCAGCGGCCAGCAGCGCGGCGTTCCCGGTCCCGCATCCCAGGTCGACGACCCGCTTCCCCGCCAGCGGCTCTGACATCGCCACGACGATCTCGGAGATCGGCAGCAGCGACTCTCCCGTCGGCTCGTACTGTCCCAAGCTCCAGTCCAGATCCACAGCGTGTTCCTCCATGCCCTGCTCGATTGATGACCCCAATTGACGACCCCAGCAAATCCCACGCCCACAGTGCGAACCGGCGCCGCCGTCGGCCTTGCAATTGACACAGTGTGAAGCAGGACAGTGAAGGGACCATGATGAACATCGGAGAATTCGCCCGCCTCGGCGGCGTCACGACGCGCATGCTGCGTCACTACGACGCCCTCGGTCTGCTGGTCCCCGACCACGTCGACCCTCACACCAGCCGCCGCTCGTACGCCGTCGCGCAACTGACCGTCCTCAACCGGTTGCTCGCACTCAAAGGCCTCGGCTTCCGCCTGGACGAGCTCGGCCCACTCCTCCACGACGGCATCATCTCGGCCGAACTCACCGGCATGCTGCGCCTGCGCGAAGCCGAACTGGAACGCCAGGTGCGCCACAACCGCCACACCCTCGACCGAGTCCAGGCGAGACTCCGACTGATCGAACAGGAACCTCGAATGAACGTCGACACCAAACACCTCGAACCCGTCACCCTCGCCGCCCTCTCAGCAGACGCCCTGGACGCCAGCCGCGAACAGACCGGCAGCGTCGTCCAAACGCTGTTCGAGCAGGTCATCCTCCAGATGGAAGCAGCCGGCGCGGACCGCACAACCCCGATCGCCCACTACCAGCCCCACCCCGCAGCCGAGCCCGCCTCCCATCCCGAGCTGGCCCCATACTCGGCCCCGGCCCCCGACCACGAGGCCGACCACGACGGCAACACGCTGATCCGGACCGGCGCGATGGCCGACAGCGATGCCGACGAGCCAGCCATCCAAATCACCGCCGGCTACGCCCTCACCGGCCCCCAAGTCCCCGGACTCCACACCCGGATCCTCCCAGCCACCGACGTAGCCACCGTCATCCACCACGGCCCCATGAACACCATCTCCACCGCCTACCAACAGCTAGCCCGCTGGGCCGAATCCACCGGCCGCCAGACCGCACCCTTCACCTGGCGCGAGCACTACCTGGAGGCCCCCGGCGAAGACCAGTCCCACTGGATCGTCGAAGTCCAACTAGAACTCCCCTGATCACCCCGACCCACTGAGTGCTGTCTCGCATCGGCTAATACCCCACGCCTGCACCTCGCCCGCTACTGCGTCGCTCACTCGGTGCCCAGCTCCCACCCACCCCAGCCGCAGGCTCCTTCGTCGCCTGCTCGGAAAAGGCGAAGTGGTCGCGGGGCGGCCGTATCGGCGAGTGCGACCCCGAAGCCCCGAGGCTCCCGTCTCCGCCTCCCAGCCCGCGATTCCGGCTCCCGCCCCAGCCCGCGATTCCGGCTCCCGCTTCCAGCTCGCGATTGCGGCCTCCGGCTCGCGTCCGACGACTGCGGCTCCCATTCCCGGCTCGCGATTCCGGCTCCGACTCCCGGCCGACGGCTGGCGGCTGGCGGCTGGCGGCTGGCGGCTGGCGGCTGGCGGCTGGCGGACAACTCCCACTTCCCGCTCCCGGCTCCCGGCTCCCGGCTCCCGGCTGACTTTGCGCGACGGCGATCGAGGCCGAAGCGCCAATCCAACGCATTTACCGCCTAGGCCGGCAAGACAGAGCTCACCCTGTCCGTGGCAACGGCACAGACCAGGCGCTCCGACTTCCGGCTCGCCGCTTCGGCTCCCGACTCCCGATCTCCCGCTCCCACCTCCGGCTCCCGATTTCCCGCCCCCACCTCCGGCTCCCGGCTCTCGGATCCAGGCAGACTGCGCGACGACAGCATCCGAGGCGCGAGGCGCCGATCCAACGCATCTACCGCGTAGACCTGCGGGATAGAGCGCAGTCTGTCCGTGGCAACGAGACGGTCGAGGTGCTCCCGGCTCGCCGCTCCCAGCTCGCGATTTCCCGCTCACAGCTCCGGCTCGCGATTCCGCCGACTCCGGCTCCGTCTCGGGCTCCCGCCTCTTGCGCGACGACGGCGATCGAGGCACGCGGCTTCAGGTGCTGATCCAGCGCACCTACCGGGTGGGCCAATGGAACGGCGCGCACCCCGTCCGTGGCAACGGCACGGACGGAATGCTCAGCGGCTGAGCCGTGTACCTATTTGTCAGCGGCTGAGCCGTGTACCTACTGGACAGCAGTTGAGCCGTTTACCTACTGGACAGCGGCTGAGCCGCCTACCAGTTGTCGGCGGTTGAGCTGTCTGCCTACTGCTCGGCGGCGAAGGCGCCTTACTTGTCCGTGGCGAAGGCGTCGTCGAACGAGCCTTCGGGCTTGTCGAAGGCGAGTTTGCGGATGACGTCGACTGCTTCGGCGGCGCCGACCTTGCGCTCCATTCCGGCGTCTTCCCACTCGACCGAGATCGGGCCCTCGTAGCCGATGGAGTTCAGGACGCGGAAGCAGTCTTCCCAGTTCACGTCGCCGTGGCCGGTCGAGTAGAAGTCCCAGCCGCGGCGGGGGTCGCCCCACGGCAGGTGTGAGCCGAGGCGGCCGTTGCGTCCGCCCCCCACCCGCATCCGGGTGTCCTTGCAGTCGACGTGGTAGATCCGGTCCTTGAAGTCCCACAGGAACGCGGCGGGGTCGATGTCCTGCCAGACCATGTGGCTCGGGTCCCAGTTCAGCCCGAACGCCTCGCGGTGCCCGATCGCTTCCAGGGTCAGGGTCGTGGTCCAGTAGTCGTAGGCGATCTCCGACGGGTGCACCTCGTGCGCGAACCGCACACCGACCTCGTCGAAGACGTCGAGGATCGGGTTCCACCGGTCGGCGAAGTCCTGGTATCCCGCGGCGATCCGCTCGGCCGGAACCGGCGGGAACATCGCGACGTACTGCCAGATCGACGAGCCGGTGAAGCCGATCACCGTCTTCACGCCCAGCTTCGCGGCTGCTCGTGCGGTGTTCTTCATGTCCTCGGCCGCGCGCTGCCGGACGCCCTCGGGATCACCGTCGCCCCACACCCGCGACGGCAGGATCGCCTCGTGCCGGAAGTCGATCGGGTCGTCGCAGATCGCCTGCCCGACCAGGTGGTTGGAGATGGCGAAGACCTGCAGGCCGTGCCGCTCGAGGATCTCCTTGCGGCCGGCGATGTAGTCCGGGTCGTCAATGGCTTGCTGGACGTCGAAGTGGTCGCCGGAGCAGGCGATCTCGACACCGTCGTAGCCCCAGGACGAGGCGAGGGTGCAGACCTCTTCGAAGGGCAGGTCGGCCCACTGACCGGTGAACAGGGTGATCGGGCGTGGCATGTGCAGGCTCCTCAGTTCAGTTTTCGACAGTGGTCCAGGCGCCGTCCGCGGCTGCGGACCGCAGTACGGCGTCGACGAGATGGGCAGAGCGCGCGCCGGCCGCGAAGTCCGGCAGGCCGTCGGGTTGGTCGCCGTCCAGCGCGGCGGCATAGGTGTCGGCGACGAAGGAATCGAAGGCGTCCTGGTAGCCCTGGGCATGGCCGGCCGGCAGCCGGTTGACCCGCGCGGCAGGCGGGCTGAGCGTGTCCGGATCGCGCGTCAGCAGTTGGTTCGCCGCGCGACGGCCGACCCACAGACGATCCGGGTCCTCCTGGTCGAAACCGAAGCTCGACTCGGTCCCGGAAACCTCCAGGTACAAACGGTTCTTGCGACCTGCGGCGACCTGGCTGACGACGACCGTGCCGACCACTCCGGCCGCGGTACGGAACTGCGCGGTCGCCAGATCCTCCGTCCGCACTTCGGCGCCACCGCGGGTCGCGCGGATCGTCCGTGTCTGCGCGCTGACGTCGGTGATCTTGTCACCGGTGACGAACTCGGTCAGGTCGCACCAGTGCGAACCGATGTCACCGAACGCGCGCGAAGGACCGCCCGCGGCGTCGTCCACGCGCCAGTTCTGATCGTTCTCACCGGCCAGCCAGTCCTGCAGGTAGCTGCCGTGCAGGCTGGTGATCTGCCCGGCCTCACCCTCGGCGATCCTGGTTCGCAGCTCTCGAACCATCGGATGGTAGCGGTAGACGAACGGCACGGTCGCGACCCGATCAGCCTCCAGCGCCGCCGCGAGCAAACCGGTCGCGTCCTGGGCGGAGGCGGCGAGCGGCTTCTCGCAGATCACGTGCTTGCCTGCTTCGAGCGCTTGCAGCGTGACCGGGAGATGCGTGTTGTTCGGCGTGCAGACGTGGACCAGATCGATGTCTGCGGCAAGCAACTCGTCGAGGGTCGCGAAACCGCGCTCGGCACCTGCCGCTTGGGCAGCAGCCTCCGCCCGCTCGGGACTGGACCCGACCGCGCCGACGATCCGGGCTCCTGCGACGAGGGCCGACCGGCCGTGCACGCGACCCATGAAGCCGCCACCGACGATCCCGACCCTGAGCTTGCGCGCTGCGTTGGACATGGCCGCAACGGTATGTGAAACTTTTGTCTCCCGTCAAACAAAAGTCCACCGACGAACGGCGGAAGTCCGATGGCCGACAACTCCGGTACCAGAGCAGCGGATCCCGATCCCCTGCTCCAGTTGCTGCTGGACGGACAACCGCGGACTCGCAACCAACTGATGGACCTGACCGGCTTGGCCCGGTCGACCGTGACCGGCCGACTGGAGTCATTGGTCGCCCAAGAGTTCGTCGTGCCGCACGAAGCGGCTGAATCGACCGGTGGCCGCCCACCTGCACGGTTCAAGTTCAACCCGGCGGCCCGGCTCGTCCTGGCGGCCGACGTCGGCGCGACCCATCTGACTGTTGCGCTCGCCGACCTGACCGGCGAGATCCTCGACAGCACCACCGTCCCGCAGGACATCGCTGACGGCCCCGAGGTCGTCCTCACCGCCCTCGCGGACCACGCTCGCGCGCTGCTGGCCCGCCACCCCTCCGGCAGGCTGGCGGGCACAGGCGTCGGCCTTCCCGGACCGGTCGAGCACCGCACCGGCCGCCCGATCCAGCCGCCGATCATGCCCGGCTGGGACTCCTTCGACGTCGCGGGTCGACTTGCCGGAGAGTTCGCCGGGCCGGTTCTGGTCGACAACGACGTGAACCTGATGGCGCTCGGCGAGCACACCAATCAGTACGCCGCGATCGAGCACCTGCTGTTCGTCAAGGTCGCTACCGGCATCGGCGCCGGTCTGATCAGCGGCGGTCGGCTACATCGTGGCGCGCAGGGCGCGGCCGGCGACATCGGCCATGTCCAAGCGCTCGGCCACACAGAGCTGTGCCGCTGCGGCAACGCCGGCTGCCTGGAAGCCGTCGCCTCGGCCGCCGCGCTCGCTGCTCACCTTCGCTCCGCCGGCCTGCCGACCGAGACGAGCCAGGATGTGGTTGATCTGGTTCGCGCCGGCGATCCGGTCGCCACGCAGGCTGTCCGCCAGGCGGGCCGGGAGATCGGTACCGTGCTGGCATCCTGCGTGAGCTTCTTCAATCCTTCGGTGATCGTGATCGGCGGCTCGCTGTCCCAAGCGGGTGACAGCTTGCTGGCCGGAATTCGCGAAGCGATCTATGCCAGATCCTTGCCCTTGGCCACCACCGAGCTCCGCGTGGTGGCCTCGCGGACAGGTCAACAGACAGCCGTCCGAGGCGCGGCCGCGATGGTGCTGCAGCACGCGCTCGGCCTATGAGTGCTTCCCCACGCACGGCCTACGTCGGTGCGTGAGGAAGGCCCCCTACCCCCAGCGCTCGGACTTCGCCGACCTCGACACCAGGCTGAACAACATGTCCTTCGGCGTCATCTCTCCCGACACCACCTTCGTCACGTGTTCGGCGATCGGCATCTCCACGTCGTGGTGATGGGCCAGATCGCTGATCGAGGCGCAGGACTTCACGCCTTCGGCGACCTGCCGGGTGGCACCGGCAATCTCCGCCACGGTCATCCCTTGGCCGAGTTTCTCGCCGAAGGTGCGGTTGCGGGACAGCGGTGACGAGCAGGTCGCCACCAGGTCGCCCAGCCCGGCAAGCCCGGAGAACGTGTGCTCATCGGCGCCCAGCGCGGTACCGAGGCGTGCTGTCTCCGCCAGACCTCGGGTGATCAGCGAAGCGCGCGCGTTGTCGCCGAAGCCGAGACCGACCGCCATTCCGACAGCCAGCGCGATCACGTTCTTGGTGGCGCCGCCGAGCTCGCAGCCGATCACGTCGGTGTTCGTATACGGCCGGAACGTCGGCGAGTGGCAGAGCTTCTGCAGCCGAGCGGCGGTGCCTTCGTCAGCACACGCGATCACGGCCGCGGCCGGCTGGCCCTCGGCGATCTCACGCGCCAGGTTGGGTCCGGACACCGCGGCGATCCGCTCGGGTCCGGCACCGGTCAGCTCGGCGATCACCTCGCTCATCCGCTTCGTAGTACCGAGCTCGACGCCCTTCATCAGGCTCACCAGTGGTGCGGCCGGCGGCAGCAACGGCGCCCAGTCGCGCAAGTTCTCCCGTAGCGACTGGCTGGTGACCGCCAGCACGATCGCCTCGGCACCCTCGGCCGCGGCGGCCGGATCGTGCGTCGCGGTGATCGAGTCCGGCAGGCGCAGGCCCGGAAGATAGTCGGGGTTCTCGTGCCGCGTGTTGATCGCCTCGCACAGCGACTCACGGCGGCCCCACACCGACACCTGATTGCCGGCCTGAGCCAGGACCGTAGCGAAAGCGGTTCCCCAGGACCCCGCGCCGAACACCGCAACCTTGGTCATCGCGTCTCCTCATCCTCACTGTGTTCCTGCGCGGCCCTGTGCTGACGCGGATCGAAGAGCTCCTTGGGCGGAGTCTCCCCCCGCAGTCCACCAAGCTCCTCGGCCACCCGCTGCATGATCGCCTCGGTTGCCTCGTGCAACAGCTCGTTCGTGATCGGCCGGCCCCGGTACGCGCTCAGATCGACCGGCTCACCAGCGATCACCCGCATCGTCTTGCGCGGCAGCAGCCGGACCCGCAGCGAACCGTACGACGCGAACACCTCCTGCGCGCCCCAGTTCGCGATCGGGATCACCGGGCAGCCTGTCATCAGCGCGATTCGCGCGGCACCGGTCTTGCCGGTCATCGGCCACAGCTCGGGCTCGCGAGTGATGGTGCCTTCGGGATAGACCCCGACACACTCGCCCTTCTCCACCGCCGCCACCGCCGCCCGGAACGCGTCCGCGGCCTCGGCCGAATCGCGATACACCGGAATCTGTCCCGCGCTGGTGATGATCCGGCCCGCGATCGGCAGCTTGAACAGCGACGCCTTGCCGAGCAGCCGCGGGATCCGCCGGCACTCCCAGATGTACATTCCGACCACGAACGGGTCGAAGTGCGAGATGTGGTTGGTCACGAACACCATCCCACCGGTCCGCGGCACGTTCTCCCGGCCGCGGAAATCCCGCTTGGTCCAGGTGAGCATGAACGGTTTGACGATCGCCACCACCAGCCCGAACCAGAACCCCCGCCGTGGCCGGGGTCCTTCCGTGGTGCGCTGGCCGTTCACTACTGCCTCCTGGTGGCTGTTGTTGCCGTAGCTCATGGGAGAATCCTGCCTGATGGCAGACCTACAGGTCGCTCCCTGGACTCTGGTGATCCCGGTGAAGCGTACGGCGATCGCGAAGAGCCGACTCGCTTCCGCGTACCCGCAGCACCGTCCGGAGCTCGCTCGTGCCTTCGCGGTCGACACTACTGCCGCCGCACTCGAGTCCCCGCTGGTCCGCGCGGTCCTGGTCGTTACGGACGATCCAGTGGTCGCAGCAGACGTCACAGCGATCGGCGCCCGCGTTGTAGCCGACCTACCGGGTGCGGGGCTCAACGGCGCTCTGGAGCACGGTGCGGCCTTCGCAGCGGCCGAATACCCAGGGGCTGGAGTAGTGGCGCTCTCGGCCGACCTACCGGCTCTCAGGCCCGCAGAGCTCACCGCTGCACTGGCCGCCTGCACAGCAGACCGCAGCTTCGTCATCGACGAGCCAGGGACCGGTACGACGATGCTTGCCGCAGCCGCTGGCGTTGCGCTGGATCCCCGCTTCGGTGTGGGCTCCGCACTGGCCCACCAGGCGTCCGGCGCAGTAGCGATCGAGTTGGCGACCATTGAGTCGCTGCGGCGCGACGTGGACACGGCGGCCGACCTGGCCCACGCAGTACAGCTGGGCGTCGGTCAACGAACCGCAGACGTGATGTCACTGGTCATGGGAGCAGCAACAGGCTCTGAAGGACTCGCCTGCTGAAAGGCCGCTACCGTTGAGGCCATGCAAGCAACAGTCAGCCGCTACGACGCTGAGACAGCCTCTGGCGCAGTGTTGACCGACACCGGCATCGAGTTGCCCTTCGACGCCGAAGCCCTCACCCGTACGCCGGTGCGTCTGCTCCGCCTCGGCCAGCGCGTCCGCCTCGTCACCACCGGCTCCGGCGCAAGCCTGACGATCTCCGAGGTCCACTTCATCACTCTGCCCTGAAATCACCGAGTCCTGGACATCACCGAGCCCTGAACATCGCTGCGTTCTGAGGATCACTTTGCCCTGAGCAACGGCGAAGGCCGGTCGCCCCTGGTGTGGGGAGACCGGCCTTCGCGAGTACCGCGGTGGTGCCGAGCGCTGAGATCAGCGAGCAGCGGCCTTCTTGGCCGGCGCCTTCTTGGCGGGGGCCTTCTTGGCCGGCGCCTTCTTGGCAACGGTCTTGACCGGAGCCTTCTTGGCCGGAGCCTTCTTGGCAACGGTCTTGGTGGCGGCGGCCTTGGCCGGAGCCTTCTTGGCCGGCGCCTTCTTCGCGACCGTCTTGGTGGCGGCGGCCTTGGCCGGAGCCTTCTTGGCGGCGGTCTTGGTCGCGGCGGCCTTGGCCGGCGCGGCCTTCTTGGCCGGAGCGGCTGCCTTGGTGGCGGCGGCCGGCTTCGGCGCAACCAGCTTCGGCAGCTTCTTGGCACCGGAGACAACGGCCTTCAGCTCCGCACCCGCGCGGAACTTCGGCACCACGGTCTTCTTGGCGCGCTTGGTCTCGCCGGTCCGCGGGTTGCGGACCATGCGGGCACCGCGCTCGATGGCCTCGAAGGCACCGAACCCGGTGATGGCGACCTTGCCGCCCTTCTTGGTCAGCTCGCGCTGGACGGTGTCGATCACCGACTCCAGGGCGTGCTGGGCCGAACGGCGATTTCCGTCGAAGTGCACTGCGAGCGCTTCGACCAACTGGCTCTTGTTCACTGTCTTCCCTCCGTGAACTCCTGCGTCGAGCACAGCGCTCGATCTTCGGTGAACGTTATGGACTCATCGGCGTGTTCACAAACACCAACGCGGCAATTCGCCCTTGTTTCAGGCGATTTGGGGCAAATTTCGCTCGGATCGGCCTCTGAAGCGGTTCCTGAATCCCTTCAGAGCAACGAACCGGCGACCAACCGTGACCTCGGCCACAACCCCGATCACCCCGCCGGAGGAGCTTTCAGTGCCGCTTTCCGCGCAGGCTCCGAGCCGCCGACCGGGCCGAATCCAGGCCCTTGGTCACCGTGTTCTCACCCTTGCGCGCCTTCAGTTCCGCACTGACCTTGCCCAGCAGCCAATCCAGCAAGGGCACCGCGACCGCCAGCACCACCCACATGATCAGCCGTCGCCGCAGGAACAACCACATCTCGTCCGCCTCCTTCGTCGTTGGTTCGAGAAGACCAGTGCCCGACGGGCAAACGGACTCAGAGCCACCCGCGGCGCTTGAAGATCAGGTGCAGACCACCACAGACCATCGCCATCAGGCCGACCGCGAAGGGATACCCGTACTGCCAGTGCAACTCCGGCATCGAGTCGAAGTTCATCCCGTAGACGGTGCCGATCAGCGTGGGCGCGAACAGGATCGCCGCCCATGCGGAGATCCGCTTCACCTCTTCGTTCTGGTGGTTGCTGGCGACGGTGAGGCTCTTCATCTCCTCGTTCTGCTGCTGGGCCACCAGGGTGGCGTTCACCGTCAGGATGTCGCGCAGCAGTTCGCGAAAGGCGTCCACCCGCTCGACCACCTGGGTGACGTGGTCGGCGACGTCGCGCAACGAACGCTGCAGTTCCTCGTCCACGCCGTACTTGTCGAAGCCCGCCCGCAACGAGTCCAGCATTCCGACCAGCGGCCGGGTCGCGCGCTGGAACTCGATCACCTCACGGGACAACTCGTAGATCCGCCGCGACACCTTCGGATCGCCGCGGAACACTTCGGTCTCGATCTCGTCGATGTCGTTCTCCAGCCCGGCGACCACGGGGGCGTAGCCGTCGACGACCTTGTCCATGATGGCGTAGAGAACGGCCTCGGTACCGCGCCGCAGCAACTCGGGATCGCGTTCGACCCGGCGCCGGACCGCGGCCAGGTTCGGCGCTTCGGCATGCCGGACCGTCACCACGAAGTCCGGGCCGACGAACAGGTGCACCTCGCCGAACTCGACCTCCTCGGTCGCGTCCCGGTAGCGAGCCGCCTTCAGGACCACGAACAACGTGTCGCCGTACCGCTCGAGCTTCGGCCGCTGATGGGCCTGGATGGCGTCCTCGATCGCCAGCTCGTGCAGGTCGAACTCCTGCGCCAGCGAGGCCAGTTCACGGCGGTCGGGCCGGTACAGGCCGATCCAGGCCAGGCTTTTCGGCGACTCGTGCAACACCTGGTAGGTGTCGGCCAGCGACTCCGGCGAGGCGACCCGTGCACCGTCGCAGTAGATGGCGCTGTCGACGACGCTGTGGCCCTTGGGCTTGGCGTTCGCCGCGAGCGCGGGCTTCTGCTCAGTGGGCGTGGGATCCGCGACAGCACCGGCGTACCGGCGGGCGGCGGCGCGAAGGGAAGGGGTGCGGCTGAACGCACGCAAAGTGCGCAGGCGAAGGTCGGACATGGCTGGTCCTCCAGGTGCGAGGTGCGGGATCGACGGACGACACATCGCCCGGCCCCGCGCCGCAGCTCACCCGGCGCGGAGAACCGCACCGGGTGAACCGACCTGGATCGAAAGGATTCAGCGCCTCAAGGCCGAACGAGATCCGTATGTCTGGAGGGTTCGCTGCTCATGGGCGCCCCACCTCCAGGATCTCGTAAGCCTTGTGCTGACAACTTCATGAGGATAACACCGCGGTTATCGCCGCGGTGGTGGCTTGCGTTACGCCTTGGCCGGCAGGGTGGCCGGCTTGAAGGCCGGCCGGGACGCCTCGTACGCCGTGATGTCGGCCTCGTGGGACAAGGTGATGCCGACGTCGTCGAGCCCGTTCAGCAACCGGTAGCGGGTGTAGTCGTCGATCTCGAACGGCGCGGACACGTCACCGGCCGAGAGTGTCTTGTGCTCCAGATCGACCGTGACCTTGGTGCCCGGGTCCTTCTCGATCGCGGTCCAGAGCTGGTCGACGACGTCCTGCTCGACCAGCGCGGCGAGCAGCCCCGCCTTGCCGGAGTTGCCGCGGAAGATGTCGCCGAAGCGGGACGCGACGACGACGCGGAACCCGTAGTCCATCAGGGCCCAGACCGCGTGCTCACGCGACGACCCGGTGCCGAAGTCCGGTCCGGCGACCAGCACCGAGACACCTTCGTACTGGGGCTGGTTGAGGACGAAGGCGGGATCGTTGCGCCAGGCAGCGAACAGCCCGTCCTCGAAACCCGTGCGGGTGACCCGCTTCAGGTAGACGGCGGGGATGATCTGATCGGTGTCGACGTTGCTGCGGCGCAGCGGAGCCGCGGTGCCGATGTGCTGGGTGAAGGCTTCCATGATTCCTTTGTCCTCAGACGTTCTCGGGTACGGCGACTTCCAGCGGCTGCAGATCCGCCGGGGCCGCGAGAGTTCCGGTGACGGCCGTGGCCGCGGCGACCAGCGGCGAGACCAGGTGCGTGCGGCCACCCTTGCCCTGCCGGCCTTCGAAGTTGCGGTTCGAGGTGGACGCGCTGCGCTCCCCCGGAGCCAGCTGGTCCGGGTTCATCCCCAGGCACATCGAGCAGCCCGCGCCGCGCCACTCGGCACCGGCGTCCTTGAAGATCTTGTCCAGCCCCTCCGACTCGGCCTGCAGCCGGACCCGGCCCGACCCCGGGACGACGAGCATCCGGGTGCCGTCGGCAACCTTCCGCCCGGCCAGTACGCCGGCCGCGGCGCGCAGGTCCTCGATCCGGCCGTTCGTGCAGGAGCCGAGGAAGACGGTGTCGACCCGCACCTCGCGCAGCGGCGTACCGGCGGTGAGGCCCATGTACTCCAGCGCGCGCTCGGCGGCGATCTTGTCGTTGGGCTCGTCGAAGTCGTCCGGCGACGGCACATTCGCCGACAGCGGCGCGCCCTGACCGGGGTTGGTACCCCAGGTGACGAACGGCGCGATGTCCTCGGCGCGCAGGACGATCTCGCGGTCGAAGCTCGCGTCCTCGTCGGTGGACAGGCTGTTCCAGTACTCGACGGCGGCTTCCCAGTCGACGCCCTGCGGCGCGTGCGGCTTGTCCTTCAGGTACGCGTAGGTGGTCTCGTCCGGCGCGATCATGCCGGCCTTGGCGCCCCACTCGATCGACATGTTGCAGATCGTCATCCGGGCTTCCATGCTGAGCGCCCGGATCGCTTCGCCGCGGTACTCGACGATGTAGCCCTGACCGCCGCCGGTACCGACCTGGGTGATCAGCGCGAGCACCAGGTCCTTGGCCGAGACACCGTCGGGCAGCACACCGTCGACGGTGACCGCCATCGTCTTCGGCTTGGCCTGCATCAGCGTCTGGGTGGCGAGCACGTGCTCGACCTCGCTGGTGCCGATACCGAAGGCGATCGCCCCGAAGGCGCCGTGGGTGGAGGTGTGGCTGTCACCGCAGACCACCGTCATCCCGGGCTGGGTCAGGCCGAGCTGCGGCCCGATCACGTGCACGACACCCTGGTCGGGGTCGCCGAGGGTGTGGATCCGGACCCCGAACTCCGCCGCGTTCTTGCGCAGCGTGTCGACCTGGGTCCGCGAGGTCAGGTCGGCGATCGGCTTGTCGACGTCCAGCGTCGGGACGTTGTGGTCCTCGGTCGCGATCGTCAGGTCCGGGCGGCGGACCGGCCGGCCGGCCAGCCGGAGGCCGTCGAAGGCCTGCGGGCTGGTCACCTCGTGCACCAGGTGGAGGTCGATGTAAAGGAGGTCGGGCTCTCCGTCGGCATGGCGCACGACATGCGCATCCCAGACCTTTTCCGACAACGTCCTACCCATCACACATCTCCCTCGAAGTTTGTGGTGTGCTGTTCTTTCGCTCACACTGCGCCGGATTCGGCATCAGAAGCGACTTGCGTTCCACGATTCGAGACGGCAATATCGTCTCATGGACAACTCTAGCGGAGTCGGCGTTCTCGACAAAGCAGCTCTCGTTCTGTCCGCACTCGAGTCCGGACCGGCGACCCTGGCCGGACTCGTGGCGGCTACGGGGCTGGCGCGGCCGACCGCCCATCGGCTCGCCGTCGCGCTGGAGCACCACCGGCTGGTGGGGCGCGACATGCAGGGCCGGTTCGTGCTCGGGCCGCGCCTGAGCGAGTTGGCCTCCGCCGCGGGTGAGGACCGGCTGCTGGCGACCGCCGGCCCGGTGCTGGCGCGACTGCGCGACATCACCGGCGAATCGGCCCAGTTGTTCCGGCGCCAGGGTGAGTACCGCGTCTGTGTCGCCGCCGCCGAGCGTCCTTCCGGTCTGCGCGACACCGTTCCGGTCGGCAGCCAGCTGACGATGGCCGCCGGCTCGGCCGCTCAGATCCTGCTGGCCTGGGAGGACCCGGAGCGGATGCACCGGGGACTCCACAACGCCACCTTCAACGCCGCGGCCCTGGCCGGCGTACGCCGCCGCGGCTGGGCCCACTCCGTCGGCGAACGCGAGCAAGGCGTGGCCTCCGTCTCGGCCCCGGTCCGCTCCCCTTCGGGCAAGGTGATCGCGTCGGTCTCGGTCTCCGGCCCGATCGAGCGCCTCTCCCGCCAGCCCGGCCGGATGCACGCCCCCGCCGTGATGGCCGCCGCGGAACGCCTCTCCGAAGCACTTCGCCGAGCTTCCGAGTAGTCCCCCGTACTACGAACAGCCCGCCGCACACCGCGACGGGCTGTTTTTGTTGCTCCCGCCGAGCACTGCCTCCGCCGACTGCGCGAAGGCATGATGTGACGTGCGACTCAGCCCACTGCCGAGGCAAACAACAAGCGCCTCTCACCTGATGGTGAGAGGCGCTTTCTCTGGTAGCCCCGACGGGATTCGAACCCGCGCTACCGCCTTGAGAGGGCGGCGTGCTAGGCCGCTACACAACGGGGCCAGAGTGCTGTTCCCCGGTCTTTGCGGACCGGGCAACGAGGTTGAACTTTACCGATTTTCACCGGTGAGGTCCAATCGCTCGCTGGGGTACTAGGACTCGAACCTAGACTAACTGGACCAGAACCAGTCGGGCTGCCAATTACCCCATACCCCAAAGCTTTTTACTGCGATTGTCAGTGCGTTTCCGCCCTCACAACCTGGCCCGCTGAGCCTATCGCAGCATGGCGCCAGAAACCAAAACGAGGTCCTCGCGCCGGGCTGTCACTCGCGTCACAGCAGTCTCCGGCCCGGTCCGCGACCGGCCACCAGCGAGGTCGCCACCGGAAGTTCGCACCTGGTCGCGAGTCCTTGCTTACGGGCCAGCAGCAACGCGATCGCGCCGAACGCCGCGAACTTCACCACGTCGAGGGCCACCAGCGACCATGGCGCGTCGGCGGCACCCAGGCTGTCCCCCACGGTGTCCGTCATCGCCGCGTAGATGAAGGTGATCACGTTGTTGGCCGCGTGCACCGCGATCGACGCTTCCAGCCCGCCGGTCAGGATGACGAGCATCCCGGCCACCAGCCCGAACGCGAACCGGTCCAGGAACAGAGCAGGGCTCTCCCACGGCCAGATGCCGTGCGCCATCGTGAACAGCACCGTCGTCACCAGGACGGCGACCAGCGAGCTGCGCACCAGCGCGCCGACCGCCTGCAGCAGGTAGCCGCGGAAGAAGTACTCCTCCCCCGCCGCCTGGAGGCTCGACGTCAGCAACGTCACCGCGATCACTCCGGCGGCATCGGCGGCCCGCCCACCGGGCCCCTCGCTCAGTACGTCGACGCCGCCCAGCTGGACGATGCCCAGCATCACCAGCTCGAGCACCACCGCGGCCGCACCGAAGATCACCAACGGCCGCCAGCGGATCCTGCCGATCACCGACGACAACAGTCCCGGCGTCTGCTTGTTCAGCAGAGTCGCGACGATCATCGTCAACGGGATCAGCACGATCAGCGACAGGTTCGTCGCCAGCAGTCCGAGCCAGGAGACGGTGCCCTTGGGATCGGTCCGGATCGCCTGCTGGACCGACAGGATCAGCACACTGGCGAACATCCAGCCGACCAGGACGGTGAGGGCGCCGAGGAGCAGGAAGCCCCGCGGCGCCACGTCGTTGCGCAGCAGCCGGTGGTACGGCTGGGGCCCGGCGTCCCGAGGGTCGACAGCGCCCCCGGGGCCGGGCGTACCGGCGTACGCCATCAGTCGGTGGAGAGGCCGGCGCGGGCCTGCTCGATCCGGTGCAGCGAGCGCTCCCGGCCGAGCAGTTCCAGCGATTCGAACAGCGGCGGCGAGATCCGGCGGCCGGAGATCGCCACCCGGACCGGGCCGAACGCGTTCTTCGGCTTCAGCCCGAGACCCTCGATCAGCGAGGCACGCAGCGCGGCCTCGATCGCCTCGGTGGTCCACTCGGTGACGCCGGTCAGCGCCTGGCCGGTCGCTTCCAGTACCGCGCCGGCGTCGCCGGTCAGGACCTTGGCGGCCGAGTCGGGGTCGATCGAGAACGCCTCGTCCGGCACGAACAGGAAGCTCAGCATCTCGACCGACTCGGACAGCGTGTTCATCCGCTCCTGGACCAGCGGTACGGCGGCTGCCAGCAATTCCAGCTGCTCCGCCGAGGGCTCGGCCGGCAGCACGCCCGCCGCGGCCAGGAACGGCACCACGCGACGCCCGAACTCCGCGGCGTCCAGCATCCGCATGTGCGAAGCGTTGATCGCCTCGCACTTCTTCGGGTCGAACCGGGCCGCGTTCGCGTTCACCTTGCGGATGTCGAACGCCTTGATCATCTCGTCCATGGTGAAGACGTCGCGGTCGTCGGCGATCGACCAGCCCAGCAGGGCCAGGTAGTTCAGCAGCCCCTCGGGCAGGAAGCCGCGCTCCATGTACTCGCCGAGGCCGGCGCCCGGGTCGCGCTTGGACAGCTTCTTGTTGCCCTCGCCCATCACGAACGGCAGGTGCCCGAAGCGCGGCGTCCGGCCGGAGCCGATGCCGATCTCGGCCAGCGCCTCGTACAGCGCGATCTGCCGGGGCGTCGAGGACAGCAGGTCCTCGCCGCGCAGTACGTGGGAGATCTCCATCAGGGCGTCGTCCACCGGGTTGACCAGCGGGTAGAGCGGGTAGCCGTTGGCGCGGACCAGGACGTAGTCGCCCAGGTTCTCCGGCAGGAAGGTGATCTCGCCGCGAACCAGGTCGTCGAAGGTGATCGGGCGGTCGGGCATCCGCAGCCGGACGACCGGACGGCGACCCTCGTCGAGATAAGTCTGCACCTGCTCGGGTGCCAGCGTGCGGCAGTGACCGTCGTAGCCGCTGTGCTGACCGGCTGAGCGAGCGGCCTCACGGCGCTGGTCGAGCTCCTCCTGCGAGCAGTAGCAGTGGTAGGCCTTGCCCGCGGCCAGCAGCTTCGCCACCACGTCGGCGTACACGTCCATCCGCTCGGACTGCAGGTACGGACCGAACTCGCCGCCGACCTCCGGGCCCTCGTCCCAGTTCAGGCCGAGCCAGCTCAGCGAGTCCAGCGTGTACTGCAGCGCCTCGGGGGTGTTGCGGGACTTGTCGGTGTCCTCGATCCGCAGCACGAGCTTGCCGCCGTAGTGGCGGGCGAACGCCCAGTTGAACAGCGCGCTGCGGATGTTGCCGACGGTCAGCAGCCCGGTCGGCGACGGAGGGAACCGCACTCGCACCTGGTTGGGCTCCAAGCCACCGAGGACACTGTCGTCGGTCGGGGCGGGCTTGTCAGTCACGCACGATCACCTTGTTCGTCAGAGTTCCGAGTCCTTCGACGCTGACGGCGACCTCGTCGCCGGGCAGCATCGGCCCGACACCCGCGGGGGTGCCGGTGAGCACCACGTCGCCGGGCAGCAACGTGGTGAAAGAAGTGATGTAGGCGAGCACGTCGGGGATGTCGAAGATGAACTCCGAGGTCCGGCCGTCCTGCTTCGGCTCACCGTTGAGGGTGGTGCTGACGCGCAGGTCGGAGACGTCCAGGTCGGTGCTGATCCACGGTCCGAGCGGGCAGAAGGTGTCGTACCCCTTCGCCCGGGCCCACTGACCGTCGGTCTTCTGCAGATCCCGCGCGGTCACGTCGTTGGCGATCGTGTAGCCGAAGATCACCTCTTCGGCGCGCTCCCGGGGCAGATCGCGGCAGATCCGGCCGATCACGATCGCCAGCTCACCCTCGAAGTGCAGATCGTTGGTCTGCTCGGGGTAGACGATGCCGTCCCGCGGGCCGACCACCGAGGTGTTCGGCTTCAGGAAGATCATCGGCTCGGCCGGCACCTCGTTGCCGAGCTCCTCGGCGTGCGCCCGGTAGTTGCGTCCGACGCAGACCACCTTGCTGCGCGGGATCACCGGGGCCAGCAGCCGGACGTCAGCCAGTTGCAGCTGCTCGCCGGTGAACTTGACCGGCCGGTAGAGCGGGTCCGAGTCGAGCACCGCGACGGTGCCGACGAGCCCTTCGGGGTCATCGGTCTCGACAACGCCGTACTTCGGTTCGTCGTCGACGGAGAATCTGGCGATACGCACGTCTGGCCTTCGTGAAGGTGTGGGGAATGGAGTGGGATGGTGTGAGGAACGGCTCCGAGCCTACCGCCGGGCCGGGGTGAGACAGTTAGCTGGTGACGACTGACATCCGGCTGGCCCTGCCCTCGGAGTACGGCGAAGTGGGCGAGCTGACCGCCGAGGCCTATGCCGCGGACGGTTTCGTCCCCGCCGGCTCCGACTACGGCCTGACGCTGCGCAACGCGGCCGACCGCGCGGAGCAGGCCGAGCTCTGGGTCGCCGTCGACGGCACGGAACTGCTCGGCACCGTGACGTTCTGTCCCCCCGGGTCGGTCTACGGCGAGATCAGTCAGGCCGGCGAAGGCGAGTTCCGGATGCTCGGCGTCTCCGCGAAAGCTCGCGGCCTCGGCCTAGGCACCGCGCTCTCACAACACTGCATCGACCGCAGCCGCTCCCTGGGCCACCACCGAGTCGTGCTGTCCAGCGCCTCCTACATGACCACAGCTCACCGCATCTACCAGCGGCTCGGCTTCACCCGCCTCCCCGAACGCGACTGGTCCCCCCGCCCCGGCGTCGACCTGTACGCCTTCTCCCTGGACCTGTGACTTCCCTGCCTGACCCCGCGCCCGGCAAGCCCGACTCCGCGCTCGCCCTGCCCGGACGCGCGACCTCTCCGTCCGGTCTCGTGGTTGCTCAGCTCGAACCCGCCGACTGGGAGCCCTTGCAGGCCGCCCATGCGCTCCGCGTGGACGCTCTGCTGGCCGGCCATCTCGACCGTCGCAGCCGTGGCGAGAAGCATCCCGTCGAGGACTTCCTCTTCACCTACTACCCGACCCGCCCGAAGCAGCTCCGCGGCTGGCACCCCGGACCGGGCCTCATGCTGCGCGGCGCGACGCAGTACGAGGGAAAGCGCGGCTACCTGTACGCCGACGGCGTCGCGCGCCTCGACCCGGCCGAGATCACCCGCCGCGCCGATTCCATCACCTGGATCGCTCGGTTGCTCAAGGCAACTTCCACCCGGCAGCCCCAGTTCGGCTGCTTCGGCCTGCACGAGTGGGCGATGGTCTACAAGACGCCCGACCTCCGCCACGACTGGCCTCTCCGTCTCGGCTCCACCGGCACCGACCAGGTCGTCGAGACCCACAAGATCGCCTGTTCGCACTTCGACGCCTTCCGTTTCTTCACCGAACCGGCCCGCCCACTCAACGTCCTGCAACCGACCCGCGAAGCCCAGCCGGCGTTGGAGCAAGGCGGCTGCCTGCACGCCAACATGGACCTCTACAAGTGGGCCACCAAACTGATGCCCTTCACCCCCAGCTCCCTTCTCCTCGACTGTTTCGAACTGGCCCGCGACATCCGCACCCTCGACATGCGGGCCTCGCCGTACGACTTCGCCGCCCTCGGCTACGAACCGATCGAGATCGAGACTCCCGCAGGCAAGGCGCAGTACGCCGCCGCCCAACGCGCGTTTGCGGACCGTGCTCGCCCACTGCGCCTCCACCTGGCCGGCCTCTGCGACCAACTTCTCCAAGAGGCATAACCCCCGCCGGCCCAGCGGAATGACTTGCCAGGAGCCTGTTGCGGGCTGGGCGCGGGGTTCGCTGCGCCCCGACCACAGCCTGCACCTGGGAACGATGCTCGGGCCGCTTAACCGTTCCAGGGAGAGCTTCATCCAGGGCCGGGGCGGATCTTGCCCCCGAACCGGGACATTTCCCTCCCCAACCACCCTTGGCCTGAGGGGTGAGGTTTCAGGTTGACGCGCGCGTCGAAGCGGTTAGCAGGTCCATACCTTCAGCGCCACGACCAACACGCTGGGTTGATTGACTTTCCTCGCTTTCTCGATGAACAATTCGAACATACGTTCGAGAGCTGGACCAAATCGGGGAGTGTGAGGATCTGTGATGCCGGAGCCGTTCGACTGGGAGATCTTGCAACGGCCGTCAGCGATGGCGATGGTGCGTGGGCAGCTCGGCTTCAGCTGGATGGTGTTGTCGGGGCGGCTGGCGGCACTGACCGACGAGGAGTACTTCTGGCGGCCGAGCAGTGAGGCGCTGACCGTGGTCCGCCGGCAGTACGCGGGGCGGTTCAGGTCGCTGGGGTCGGGTGAGTGGGTGGCGCAGTGGCCCGACGAGCCGGATCACCGTGGGCCGCGAACGATCGCGTGGTTGATCGCGCATCTGACCGAGACGTTCTTCGAGCGCTGGGAGTGGACCTTCGGGTCCAGCCAACAGGGGCGGGCCGACATCACGCTGCACGGCAACGCCCAGGACGCGGTGGCGTGGCTGGCGCACTGGGTGGACGCCTGGCGCGACTCGATCGCCGAACTGGGCGAGGAAGAGGCGATGACCATCGGCTTGAGCCAGGCGACCGAGCTCGATGCGGCCGAGCCCTTCGGCCACGTCGTCCTGCGCCTGAACCGCGAGCTCATCCACCACGGCTCCGAGATCATGACGCTGCAGGATCTGCACTCCCTGGCGGCCTGACACGACACTCCCCCGATCCCCTGGCCGCCGAGGCGGAGGCCGCTCCGCCCACCGCACAGGAGCGCGTCTCGGCGGCCAGGCTCCACCCCGACCACCCGACCATCCGAGCCGGCCGACCACCGATCACCCGAGCCGGCCGGCCACCCGATCCGGCTGAGCCGGCCCCGATCGCCTGGCCACCAAGGCACAGAACTCCGACCCGCCGCTCCGGGGCGTGTCTTGGTGGCCAGGTCCCACACCTGGCCAGAGCGTTCAGCTCAAGAAGTGGTTCTCCGTCCGTCAGCAAGCAGGTCGGCGTACAGGTGGGACCGACGCAGCCGGCCAGTGCGCACCAACCGCCGGATGTCGGCGCGGTTGTCGTACATCAACTGCCAGTGGAAGTAGTTGACGTACTCCGCCACTGCCAACGCGAACAGCAACACACCGGGCAGCCAATCCGACCAGGAGTCCGCCGCAAGCACTCCGAACCCCACCACGACCAAGCCGAACACCAACCCCAGTTCGCAACCGAGCCGCAACCACCGGAACACCCCGATCCCGGGCGGCTCAGTCAACCCCGACCGGACCTGGTGACCCTTGACCAGCCAGTACGAGGCCCCCACCACCAACTGAAGAGCGAAAAGCGTGAAGCCGGCGAGATTGGCAGGCGCGGCCGGAGCGGCCCGGAGGACGAAGACGAGCCACCCGAACAGCACGATGTCGAACAGCTCGAACCCGGCCAGCATCCGCAGCCGGGCCAGCACGGCCGCCTTGGGAGTCCTCACGCGATCAGTCTGCCGCAGAGTGACGCAGCCGCAACAAAACACAAGATCTGCGACACGCGGCGACCTGAGACACAAGATGTGGTGATCAGGCGCTAGTGTTCTCACCGTTGGCCGACAGGGGAATCCGGTGTGAATCCGGGGCTGCCCCGCAGCGGTAAGCGGGGATCCTGCCCGTGAGCCCGAATACCTGCGGCCGGTGCGCGTGCCGCCGGCACGCGCTGTCCGAGACCTCGAGGGCGGGTCGCAGGGCGAGACAGCGGCAGACCGTCGGGTTGGCGTGCAGCGATGCGCGGGCAGCCCTCGGATGGAGTGTGGGCTCCTCGACGATCTGCGTCGCTCGTCCCGTCATGCGCTGTGCCCGGGTCCCGGTCGTCAAGAGACTCGCGTGGAGAGAGCGCTTGTGACCATCGTTTCTGCCAGCACAGCTCAGTCGGCTACCGACCAGGCAGCACCCCCGAACCAGCTCACCGTCGTACGGCGTGACGGCAACAGCACCGCCTTCGACCCGGCCAAGATCTCGGTCGCGCTCAGCAAGGCCTTCCTGGCCGTCGAGGGCGCCGACGCCGGCAACAGCCACCGCGTCCGCGACCTGATCGCCGACCTCACGACCCGCGTGGTCGAGGCGCTGACCAGCCGGGGTGACGCCCGGCGCAGCGTCCAGGTCGAGGACATCCAGGACCAGGTCGAGCTGGCGCTGATGCGAGCTGGTGAGCACCAGGTCGCTCGCGCCTATGTGCTGTACCGCGAAGAGCGAACCAGGGCCCGTACGCCGGAAGACGCGGCCGAGCTCAGCATCCAGCCGGTCATCACCGTCCGCGCGGCCGACGGCAGCACTGCTCCCCTCGACCTCGACCGGCTGCGCGTCATCGTCGCCGAGGCAGCGGCGGGCCTCGACTCGGTCGACGCCGAACTGATCCTCGACGAGACCCTGGGCTGCTGCTACGACGGCATCGCACAGCACGAGGTCGAGCTGGCTCTGGTGATGGCGGCTCGCGGCTATGTCGAAACGGAGCCGGAGTACAGCTTCGCCGCCTCGCGTCTGCTGCTCGACCAGATCCGTCGCGAGACGCTCGGCCGGGTGCACGGCGAACCACGGCAGGCCAGTCAGGCCGACATGGCCACGGCGTACGTCGACTACTTCCCGCAGTACATCCGGACCGGGATCGAGGCCGGGCTGCTCGATCCCGAACTGGCCACCTTCGACCTCGCCAAGCTGGCCGCGGCGATCAAGCCGGAGCGCGACCTGGACTTCGCCTTCCTCGGTCTGCAGACGCTCTACGACCGCTATCTGCTGCACATCGACAAGATCCGTTTCGAGTTGCCGCAGGCGTTCTTCCTCCGGGTCGCGATGGGCATCGCGCTCAAGGAGGAGCACCGCGAAGAGCGCGCGATCGAGTTCTACGAACTGCTCAGCTCGTTCCGGTTCCTGTCGTCCACGCCGACCCTGTTCAACTCCGGTACGACCCGCCCGCAACTCTCGTCCTGCTTCCTGACCACGGTCGACGACGACCTGGCCGGCATCTTCGCCGGCATCCGCAACAACGCGCTGCTGGCCAAGTACTCCGGTGGTCTCGGCAACGACTGGACCCCGGTCCGCGGCATCGGCGCCAAGATCCGCGGCACCAACGGCGAGTCGCAGGGCGTCGTACCGTTCCTCAAGATCGCCAACGACACCGCCATCGCGGTCAACCAGGGCGGTAAGCGCAAGGGAGCGGTCTGCGCGTACCTCGAGACCTGGCACCTGGACATCGAGGAGTTCCTCGACCTGCGCAAGAACACCGGTGACGAGCGTCGCCGTACGCACGACATGAACACCGCGAACTGGGTGCCCGACCTGTTCCTGCAGCGGGTCGAGGCCGGCGGAGACTGGACGCTCTTCTCCCCCGACGAGGTCCCGGATCTGCACGACCTGTACGGCGCGGCCTTCGCGACGGCGTACGAGAACTACGAGGCTGCCGCCGATCGTGGCGAGATCCGGGTGTTCCGCCGGGTCAGGGCCGTCGACCTGTGGCGCCGGATGCTGACCGTGCTGTTCGAGACCGGTCACCCCTGGATCACCTTCAAGGACGCTTGCAATCTGCGCTCGCCGCAGCAGCACGACGGCGTCGTGCACTCGTCGAACCTGTGCACCGAGATCACCCTGAACACCACCGTCGACGAGACGGCCGTCTGCAACCTGGGCTCGGTCAACCTGGTCGCACACCTCACCGATCGATCCAGCCTCGACCCTGGAATCGACAGCGCGCTGATCCGCGACACCGTCAAGACGGCCGTCCGGATGCTCGACAACGTGATCGACGTGAACTTCTACACCACGCCGGAGTCGGAGCGCGCCAACCAGCGGCACCGCCCGGTCGGTCTCGGCCTGATGGGCTTCGCCGACGCGCTGTTCAAGCTACGGATCCCCTACTCCTCCGACGCTGCCGTCGACTTCGCGGACAGCTCGATGGAGCAGATCAGCTACCACGCGATCGAGGCGTCGAGCGACCTGGCGGCCGAGCGTGGCCGCTACCAGACCTACGAGGGCTCGCTGTGGAGCCAGGGCATCCTGCCGATCGACTCGCTCGAACTCCTCCGGAGCGCGCGCAACGGAGATCTGACCGTCGACACCGGCCGGCGGCTCGACTGGGATGCGCTGCGGGGCAAGGTGCTGCGCGACGGCATGCGCAACTCCAACGTGCTGGCGATCGCCCCGACCGCGACCATCTCCAACATCTGTGGGGTCAGCCAGTCGATCGAGCCGATCTACCGCAACCTGTTCGTGAAGTCGAACATGTCCGGTGAGTTCACCGTCGCCAACCCGTACCTGGTCGCGGATCTTAAGGCGCGTGGGCTGTGGGACCAGGTGATGGTCTCCGACCTGAAGTACCACGACGGCATCCTGTCGCAGATCGACCGGGTGCCGGCCGACCTGCAGGAGCTGTACGCGACGGCGTTCGAGCTGGACCCGTCGTGGCTGATCAAGGCCGCGTCGCGCCGGCAGAAGTGGCTCGACCAGGCTCAGTCGCTCAACCTGTACATGACCGCACCGTCGGGCAAGGCGCTCGACGAGCTGTACCGGTCGGCCTGGCGCCACGGGCTGAAGACCACGTACTACCTGCGTTCCCAGTCGGCCACCCACGTGGAGAAGTCGACGATCAAGGGCACCGACGGCCGGCTCAACGCAGTACCGGTCGCGCCCGCCGCCGCACCGACTCCGGCTCCGGCTCCTGTGGTTCCGATGGACGACACGTTGCTCGACGCCCCCAACGCCTGCCTGATCACCGACCCCGACTGCGAGGCCTGCCAGTGACGACCACCAGCGACAACGTGACCGGACTCGGGTCGATCGCCGTCGGCGCGTCCCGGATCCAGGTCAGCGACAAGGCGATGATCAACTCCCGCGCCGACGTCAACCAGCTGCTGCCGTTGAAATACCAGTGGGCCTGGGACAAGTACCTTGCCGGGTGCAACAACCACTGGATGCCGACCGAGGTCTCGATGCAGGCCGACATCGCCTTGTGGAAGTCGAAGGATGGCCTCACCGACGACGAACGCTTGATGCTGAAGCGCAATCTCGGCTTCTTCGCCACCGCCGAGTCGCTGGTCGCCAACAACATCGTGCTCGCGGTCTACCGCCAGCTGACCAACCCCGAGTGCCGTCAGTACCTGCTGCGCCAGGCGTTCGAGGAGGCCGTGCACACGCACACCTTCCAGTACATCTGCACCTCGCTCGGCCTGGACGAGGGCGAGCTGTTCAACATGTACCGCGAGGTGCCGTCGATCTCCGACAAGGACGCCTGGGCGCTCAAGTACACCCGGCACCTGGAGGATCCCGACTTCAAGACCGGGACGCCGGAGACCGACACCGACTTCCTGCGGGACCTGATCGCGTTCTACGTGGTCTTCGAGGGCATGTGGTTCTACACCGGTTTCGCGCAGATCCTGTCGCTCGGCCGGCGTAACAAGATGGTCGGCATCGCCGAGCAGTACCAGTACATCCTGCGCGACGAGTCGATCCACCTGAACTTCGGCATCG
Source organism: Kribbella sp. CA-293567 (assembly GCF_027627575.1). Taxonomy (NCBI): domain Bacteria; kingdom Bacillati; phylum Actinomycetota; class Actinomycetes; order Propionibacteriales; family Kribbellaceae; genus Kribbella; species Kribbella sp. CA-293567. The sequence continues at coordinate 2,576,509 of NZ_CP114065.1, read as the reverse complement.
ACTGCATCAACCAGATCAAGCTGGAGAACCCGCACCTGTGGACCGAGCAGTTCCAGGCCGAGGTGCGGCAGATGCTCACCGAGGCGTGCGAGCTCGAGGTCGCCTACAGCCGCGCGACGATGCCGAACGGCATGCTCGGCCTGACCTCGGACCTGTGCGAGCAGTACATGCACTTCATCACCGACCGGCGGGCCGAGCAGATCGGGATCAAGCCGATCTTCGGCGAGACCCGCAACCCGTTCGGCTGGATGTCGGAGCAGATGGACCTGCAGAAGGAGAAGAACTTCTTCGAGACCCGCGTGATCGAGTACCAGTCCGGCGGCGGCCTGAGCTGGGACTGAGGCAGGCGTCCGGGGAACCGCCTGCCGCGGTTCCCCGGACCTCCCGTTTGGCATGCTTGCGGTTCCAGCCACAGCGCCGAGCGAGGAGTTCCATGCGCAAGACAACCGCGGCACTCGTCGTTCTCGCGGTGGCCGTTGCCGCCGCGGCCCTGACCATCGCCCTCGACTGGGGCTGGTACGTGTGGATCGCCGCGCTGCTGATGGCAGCGGCTGCCCTGGTCGTCGCAGCATTGCGGTTCAGGCCCGTACTGCGAACTGCCGCGGTGGTTGCCGCGGTCGCCTTGGTGGCGGCCGGCGTACTCGTGGTCCGTATCCCGCCGATCAATTCACCCGGCTGGGAGGCCGGCGAAGGCACTCTGCTGATCGCGGCCAACGACAAGCTCGCGGTCACGCTGAACCAGGAAACGCACGCACTGCAAGGACGTGCGATCGCTGACGGTGGCGAAGTGTGGGAGAACAGTTTCGGCGGCTCGGACACGGTTCGGTCGCAACAGTTGGGCGGGGATTTCGTCCTCCTGCACGGCGACTCCGGCAGCTCCCGACGCGACGACCAGGCGGCGGTCGTCTCGATCTCCGACGGCAAAACGCGCTGGAGTGAGAACGTCGGGCAGCAGCAGCCCTTCACCACCAACGGCGACGTGGTGGTGTTCAGCAGCAACGAAACGATCACTGGCATCGAGGTCCGGACCGGCAAGAAGCTCTGGACCCAGGCCGGCGGAGCGCACGCCGGGTCGGGCGGCCAAAGCTCCTACAACCCACGCCGCTGGGTTCCCCGGTCGGACTGGGTCGTCATCCGCGGTAGCGACCGGTCGGCGCCGCTATCTGTGCTCAACGTGCAAACCGGCCGGGTGGCAGCCACCCTGCGGGCCACCGGCAACGACTTCGTTGTCGCAGGCAAGACCCTCGTCGAGTTCGGCTACGACAGCAAGGGCCGCCGGTCCGCCAAGGGCACTCCGCTGGCCGGCGGTCGTCCCTGGCAGGCGGAGTTCAGACGATCCAACGGCCACGAGGTGCTGGAGGTAGTCGACGGCAAAGCTCGGGCGCTGTACGACAACAGGGCTGTGTACCTCGAGCCCGAAACGGGCGAGGTGCACGAGGTGCCGATCGAGGACCGCTGGACCGTGAACTGGTACGACGGCCGCGTCGGCGGGCGCTACGTCGCGGTCGAGAAGCGCGATCGCGACCGCGAGATCGTGGCCTGGGGTGTGGCCGACACCGTCACCGGCAAGCTCGTGAACCTCGGCGGACGCGGGCGGCCGGTCGAGCTGACCATCGAGCAGTACTCCGGCGACACGGCGATATCCCGCACCACCGTGGTCGACGCGGTAGGGGCCGAGAGCAACCGCTACAGCTGGATCAGCAACGGCAGCAGCCACGGTCAGGTCACCATCGCCGAGTCCGGGCGAGTCGAGTCCGCCGCGGACGTGGTCCAGGTGGGCGGCCGGATCGTCGTGCTGCGTCAGGCCTAGCAATACCGTTGGTGCGACCAATCATTCTGCCGTATTGTTGGTCAGACCAACGAAGGAGCAGTCATGATCCAGTCGTTCACCATCGATGTTCCGTCGGCAGACCTCGCGGACCTGACCGATCGCCTCGCCCGCACGCGCTGGCCGGACGAGTTGCCGGGAGTCGGTTGGGACTACGGCATCCCGCTCGCCCGCGTGCGGGAACTGGCGGAGTACTGGGCGACGGGCTTCGACTGGCGGAAGCAGGAAGCGCGACTGAACGAGCTTCCGCAGTACACGACCGAGATCGACGGCCAGCGAGTTCACTTCGTGCACGTGCGGTCGGCCCGGGAGGACGCGCTACCGCTGATCCTCACCCACGGCTGGCCGGGGTCCTTCCTGGAGTTTCTCGGAATGATCGAGCCGCTTTCGGCCGAGTTCCACCTGGTGATCCCGTCGATCCCGGGCTTCGGATTCTCCGGTCCGACGAACGAGACGGGGTGGGGTGTCGATCGCGTCGCCCGCGCTTGGGCCGAGCTGATGAACCGGCTCGGCTACGACCGGTACGGCGCTCACGGCGGCGATTTCGGCTCGGGTATCTCTCGCGCCCTGGCCAATGTCGCACCGGAGAACGTGGTCGGCCTGCACCTCACCTATCTGCCAGGCCCGCCGCCGCCGGGCGTGACCTTCGACCTCGACGAGGAGGACACCCGGCGGCTTGCGCGGATCAAGGAGTTGATGGCGAACCGGCCCGCCTACCAAGCACTGCAGGCGACCCGGCCGCAAACGATCTCCTACGCGTTGACCGACTCCCCCGTCGGCCAGCTCGCCTGGATCGCGGAGAAGTTCACCGAGTGGACCGACCCGGCCTCGGACATCTCGCCGGACGAGGTACTGACCAACGTCTCGCTCTACTGGTTCACCGGTACCGCAGGTTCATCGGCCAGGCTGACCAAAGAGACCGCCCGCCAGGCCTCACCACCCTGCCCGGTTCCCATCGGCGTCGCCGTCCTGCCGCACGACATCACCCTCGCGGTCCGCGCGCACGTCGAGCACTCGTACGACGTACGCCAATGGACCGAGTTCACCCAAGGCGGTCACTTCTCCGCTTGGGAGGTCCCCGAAGAGCTCGCCGCCGACATCACCTCGTTCTTCACGGGGCTCAGGAGTAGCTGACCTCGAGGACGCCGATCACCTTGTCCAGCCGGGCGGCGACCCGGCCGGCGTCGAAGCCGTTGCCTTCGACAACTACACGGAGGGTGCAGGTCTCCAGGCAGAGGGTCAGTTCGCGGACGTCGTACGGGTTCAGCTGGACGGCGATCCGCGCCAGCAGGCCGCGGGTCTCGACGATCTGAGCGGTGAAGGTGGTGAGCACCCGCTTCGGTACGACGTACGCGGGCGCCGTCTCCGGTGCCGTCACCGGAGTCTGGGCCAGGGTTGCCAGGGCAGTCATCGCACGACCTCCTTGTGGCGAAGCAGACCGTAGGTGACGCCGTCGACCAGCGCCTCCCAGGATGCCTCGACGATGTTGTGACCGACGCCGACGGTGAGCCAGGATCCCTCGCCGTCGGCGGTCTCGATCAGGACTCTGATCACCGCGTCGGTGCCGTGCCCCTGGTCGAGGATCCGCACCTTGTAGTCGACCAGGTCGAACTTGCGCACCACCGGATAGGCGCGCTCGATCGCGGACCGCAGCGCGTGGTCGAGCGCGTTCACCGGGCCGTTGCCCTCGCCGGTGACGATCTCGCGGTCGCCGCCCGCGACCAGCTTCACGGTCGCCTCGGAGACCGCCTCGCCGTCGGCGCGGGACTCGGTGATGACCCGCCACGACTCGACGTCGAAGAAGCTCACCCGCTCGCCGGCGACCTCCTCGGACAGCAGCAACTCGAAGGACGCGTCGGCGGACTCGAAGGTGTAGCCCCGCGACTCCATCTCCTTCACCCGGTCCGTCACCCGGCTGACCAGGTCACGGTCGTTGCCGAGGTCGAAGCCGAGCTCGCGACCCTTCAGTTCGACACTCGCCCGGCCGGCCATCTCCGAGACGAGCATCCTCATGTCGTTGCCGACCAGGGCGGGATCCGTGTGCTGGTAGAGATCGGGATCCACCTTGATGGCGCTGGCGTGCAGTCCCGCCTTGTGGGCGAAAGCGGACACACCGACGTACGGCTGCCGGTTCGACGGCGGCACGTTCGTCACTTCGGCGATCGCGTGGGCGATCCGGTACGACTCGGCCAGCCGGCCAGGCGGGAGCAGCTCCATCCCGCGCTTGAGTTCGAGGTTGGCGACCACGGCGAGCAGGTCGGCGTTGCCGGTGCGTTCGCCGTACCCGTTGATGGTGCCCTGGACGTGCGTGGCGCCGGCCTCGACGGCGGCGATCGAGTTCGCCACCGCGCAGCCGCCGTCGTTGTGCGCGTGGATCCCCACTCGCGCGCCGGTGGTGTCGAGGACGTCGCGGACGATCTCCTGCAGTTCCCGGGGCAGCGTGCCGCCGTTGGTGTCACAGAGGGCGACCACGTCGGCGCCGGCTTCGGCCGAAACCCGCACCACTTCCAGCGCGTACGCACGGTTGGCTCGGTAGCCGTCGAAGAAATGCTCGGTGTCGAGGAAGACGCGCAGTCCGTGCTCCGTCAGGTGCCGCACGGTGTCGGCGACCATCCGCAGGTTCTCGTCGAGGGTCGTCCGCAGTGCCCGCTCGACGTGCGCATCGTGGCTCTTGGCAACCAACGTGACGACCGAGGCACCGGAGTCGCGCAACGCGGCGACCTGCTGGTCGTCGGCGGCCGGCGTACCGGGCTTGCAGGTCGCGCCGAAAGCAGCGAAGGTCGCGTGCCGCAGGTGCAGCTCGGTCCGTGCCCGCTGGAAGAACTCGGTGTCCTTCGGTACGGCGCCCGGCCAGCCGCCCTCGATGAATCCCACGCCCAGGTCGTCCAGGTGGTGCGCGATAGCGATCTTGTCGGCCACGGACAGCGCCAGACCCTCCTGCTGCGCGCCGTCGCGCAGAGTGGTGTCGTAGACGTGGAAATCGTCGGATGTGCTCACTGGATCGCCTTCCGATACGGCCTTCGGACAAACACTTCAGGCAAACAAAAAACCTCCCGCGTGATGCGAGAGGTCTGCGCGCTCAGGTGCTGCCGGCTGAGCGCGCTAGTCGATAATGATCGCGTAGGTCTTCATGACATTGGGAAGTCTGCCACAGGAATTCCGTCAAGCAGTCGATTGTCTCGAAAAGCGAACATCCAGTACGTCAGCCAGTACTACGGCGCGCGGCGGAGTACTGGAATCAGGCGGTCAGCGACCAGCCCGGGTCGTCCCACGCGGTGTAGAAGTCCTCGCGAGTGAGTGGGCGGAGGCCCCATTCCTCGCGGTTGAGGCCCTCTTCGGTGAGAGAGCCGTCCTCATCCTCGAGACGTTGCCACCAGTACCGCAGTACGGTGCCGTCCTCGCCGACCTGCAACTGCCGGACGATGACCCACTCGCGCTCGTGCCAGACCGCCTCGAACAGCCAGTCCGTGCCGTACTCGTCGGCGCGCGCCCCGAACGTCCGGGCGCCGGCGCCCCGGTCGAGGTCGCGGATCAGCTCGACGGACGCGCGGAACGCCTGCACGGCGTCGGCCTGCCAGCCACGCCGGTCGGCCAGTTCCGCGTAGTACGCCTCAACCTCGTCCGGGAAGCCAGTCATGGCCGCGACCCTATCCACAACAACTGAGAAGACGCTGTGAAACGACAAGGCGCCCGGGGAATCCCCCGGGCGCCTGACGGAGTGAAGGTCAGCAGACCTTGGTCATCCAGCCGTGGGTGTCGGTCGCCCGGCCGTACTGCAGGTCGAGCAGGGCCGATCGGACGGCGGCGGTGACCTTGCCACCTTCACCGTCGGCGACCTGCACCTCGCCACCGTTCCACTTGAGGGAGGCGACGGGGGTGATCACCGCGGCGGTGCCGCAGGCGAACACCTCCTGGATGCGCTCGGAGGCCGCGCCTTCGCGCCACTCGTCGATGGAGATCTTCCGCTCGGCCACGCTGTAGCCGAGATCGGTGACGAGCTTGAGGATCGAGTCCCGGGTGATGCCCTCGAGAATCGTGCCCGACAGCTCCGGCGTGACCACCGTGCTGTCGTCGAGGACGAAGTACAGGTTCATCCCGCCGAGCTCTTCGATCCACTTCTTCTCGACCGCGTCGAGGAAGGCGACCTGGTCACACCCCTGCTCGATGGCCTCGGCCTGGGCCAGCAGCGACGAAGCGTAGTTGCCGCCGGTCTTCGCCGCGCCGGTGCCACCGGGGGCTGCGCGGGTGTACTCCTCGCTCAACCAGATCCGGACCGGCTTGACGCCCTTGGCGAAGTACGAGCCGGCCGGCGAGGCGATCGCGCAGTACGTGACCTGGGCCGACGGCCGGACGCCGAGGAACGGGTCCGAGCCGAACATGAAGGGCCGCAGGTAGAGAGAGGTCTCGCCACCGGCGGGGACCCAGGCCTGATCCAGCTCGATCAGCTTGTGCAGCGAGTCGAGGAACGCGTCCTCGGGCAGCTCGGGCAGCGCGAGCCGCCGGGCCGACTTGTTGAACCTCGCCGCGTTGGCCTCGGGCCGGAACAGGTGGATCGAGTCGTCGAGATGGCGGTACGCCTTCATCCCCTCGAAGATCGTCTGGGCGTAGTGGAACACCGCGGTCGCCGGAGACAGCTCCAGCGGCCCGAAGGCGGTGATCCTCGCGTCGTGCCAGCCGTTCTCGCGGGTCCAGGTGGCGATCGCCATGTGGTCGGAGAAGTTCTGCCCGAATCCTGGGTTCGCCAGGATCTGGGCGCGCTGGTCGTCGCTGGCCGGTTGGGTGTTGGGCTCAACGGTGAACTGCAAATCCGCGCTCATAGGCGCACCGTACCTGCTGATGAACTGGTCAGGCGAGCAGCAGCGGGGCGGCCGGAACCGCCCCGGCGTGCGTCGTACCGGAACACGTCGTCACCCTGCCGCACGCTTGGCGATCGCGTCACCGATCTCCGAGGTCGTCCTGGAGGCGCCGGTCCGCTCCTCGATGTCGGCGGTCACGGCCGCCTCGATCGCGGCAGCGGCCTCGGTCAGGCCGAGGTGGTCGCAGAGCAGGGCGGTGGACAGGATCGCTGCCGTCGGGTCCGCCTTCTGCTGGCCGGCGATGTCCGGCGCGGAGCCGTGCACCGGCTCGAACATGCTCGGCGCGGTCCGGTCCGGGTTGATGTTGCCGCTCGCGGCCAGCCCGATCCCACCGCTGATCGCCGCCGCCAGGTCGGTGAGGATGTCACCGAACAGGTTGTCGGTGACGATCACGTCGAACCTCGACGGGTCGGTGACCAGGAAGATGGTCGCCGCGTCGACGTGCAGGTAGTCGACGGCGATCTCGGGGAAGTCCGCCTTGACCGCGTCGACGGTCCTGGTCCACAGGTGACCGGCGTGCACGAGCACGTTGTTCTTGTGCACCAGCGTCAGCTTCTTGCGCGGCCGCGCCTGTGCCCGGGCGAACGCGTCCCGGACGACCCGCTCCACGCCGTACGCGGTGTTGACCGAGACCTCGGTGGCGATCTCGGCCGGCGTACCGACCCGGAGCGCGCCGCCGTTGCCGACGTACGGGCCCTCGGTGCCTTCGCGGACGACGACGAAGTCGACCTCACCCGGGTCGGCCAGCGGGGAGCCGACACTCGGGTAGACCTTCGAGGGGCGCAGGTTCACGTAGTGGTCGAGGGCGAACCGCAGCTTGAGCAACAGCCCGCGCTCGAGTACGCCGGACGGCACGGTCGGGTCGCCGACGGCGCCGAGCAGGATCGCGTCGTGGCCGCGGATCTCCTCGAGCTCCGCGTCCGGCAGCGTCTCGCCGGTCTCGTGCCAGCGCTTCGCGCCCAGGTCGTACTCCGTGCGCTCGAACGTGACGCCGAAGTTCGCACTGACCGCGTCGAGCACCTTGAGTGCCTCGGCGGTGACCTCGGGACCGATCCCGTCGCCACCGACGACTGCCAGCTTGAACGACTTGTTGGTGCTCACTTCTTGGGTTCTCCCCCGTTGTCGCGGCGGTTCATGGCCTCTTGGACTGGCTGGGTCTCGCTGGCACGTGGAGTGGGCCGCCGGCGGCGGGCGGCCTTGCGCTCGCGTCCGTCGACGACGTTCCAGTTGGCCGGATACATGTCGTACATGCTGGTCTCCCGTTTGGTCTGGTGCTTGTCACAAACGGCCGACGACTGGCACTACCGGGCGGGAGGTACGCCGAAACCCGCACCGGGGAGGTCGGCCTCAGCGGACCCCGGCGCGGCAGCGAATAAGGCGTACCACGAACTTCATGATGGGTCCGAAGATACTCTGGCGTGCGACCAATTCGCCACAATGCGGGCACTCTGTCCCGAAATATGAGATACCAGTGACACGACTGGGCCGATGCTGTGCAACTCTCAACCGGTGAGTGCTCCCCCAGAACTGCCGCCGCTGGTCTCAGCGGCCCTCAGCCTGTCCGGACGGCGCGGATTCGTCAGCTCGACCCGCAACGAGACCGGCCGGCTGCTCGCCACCCTGGCGGCGTCCCGAACCGGAACCCTCGGCGAGGTCGGCACCGGCTGCGGCGTCGGATCCGCCTGGCTGCGGCACGGCGCGACCAAGGACACCAAGATCGTCACCGCCGAGAGCAACCCCCAACTGGCCCAGATCGTCAAGGAGCTCTTCGCCGACGACGGCCGGATCGAGGTCCTGTCGGCGGACTGGACCGCCCTGATCGAACGCGGCCCGTTCTCGCTGCTCTTCGTCGACGCCCGCGAAGCGAAACTGTCCGCCCGCGATGTGATTGCCGAAGCGGTCGAGCCCGGCGGCTTCGTCGTACTGGACGACTTCACTCCGTCCGGCGTCTGGCCGCCGATGTACGAGGGACGCGTCGACACGCTGCGCCAGGAATGGCTGCAGGACAAGCGCTTCACCACTGTCGAGGTCATGGTCGCCATCGACGCGGCAGTACTGCTCGCCACCAGGCGGTAGTTCTTCAGGCTAGACCGCCCGGCGGCGCATCTTCGTCGCGCTACTCCCCACCCCGGCACCTGGGTCTCGGGAGGTGGGCCGGCCTGCCTTGGGGACGATCCGCTGTAGTTGCGGATGGTGAACGGCTGGCTGAGTTGTCCGGCATGCCCTGTCTGATGCTGCCTGTGGCATGGGCCGAGCGTGAGCGCCGCGACCAGTCTGCGCTCGCGGACATAGCGACAGGCAGTGATGTCAGCCGACTGACAAGTTCCAGCGTTGACCGGCAGCTCGCGGGACTCTGATAGCGACCACTGCCTGTCGCTATGTTCGCGACCCCGCGTGCCGGTCGGCCGCCACGGCTCATGCGTACTCAGCGTGCAGCGCCTGCGGTGTCACCACTACGACCCGGCTGGTCGTCACCAAACCCCGCCGACCCCGCTCGTGCTGCACATCAAAGGCGGCGGGAGGGCGGAGGAGCCCGGAGCCGGGGGGAGCGGCGCGACGAAGGAGCCCCGCGGGGCGGTTTCCCCCAGCTCAACCAGCCGGATCCACCCCACGACGCCGGGCGATGAGCTCCTCCTCGATCCGCCGAAGAGTCGCATTGACAACCTCGATCACCGCCGGATCGTCGATGATCCCCCGCAGCGTCTGGTCCCAGTTGTCCCGCAGGTACTGCTGGTTCCGCTCAGCCTTCTCGGTGGGATACAGGCACACTCCCCGGGCATTGCGCTCGTCCACGACGCGCTCCACCAGTCCTCGCTGCTCCAGCCCGCGAAGTACCCGGCTGAAGTTGCTGGAGGGAAGCAGCGTCGCCTCCGACGCGGCGCGCGCGGAGGTGCCTGGGTTGCGATGGACGAACCGCATGACACTGATCTCGATCGGCGTACACGGCTCGAACGAGGGATCGGTCGGCGGCCGCAACTGACGCCCCACCGCGAAGACCAGGTCGGCCAACTCGTGCAGGCCGGCGGCTTTGACATCACTCATGCCCTCACGATACCTTCCTATCAAGTGATAGCTATCAAACGATAGCAATCTAATGAGGAGGTCTTCCATGGAGATCAACGGAGCCGTGGTGCTCGTGACCGGAGCGTCGTCAGGGATCGGGGCAGCCACCGCACGAGCCGCCTCCCGGGCCGGCGCGCGGGTGGTGCTGATCGCCCGCCGCGAGGAGCGCATTCGCCAGCTGGCCGAAGAGTTCGGCGACGCGCTGGCCATCCCGTGTGACGTGACGGACCGGGCGCAGTTCGAGGCGGCGGTCGGTACCGCGCTCGAGAGGTTCGGACGGATCGACGTACTGGTGAACAATGCCGGCCAAGGGCTGCAGGCCACCATCGACGCCATCGACCCCGACGACTTCCGGGCTCTCCTCGAGCTCAACCTCGTCGCACCACTGGTGACGATGCAGGCAGTGCTGCCGCAGATGCGGAAGCAGGAAGCCGGAGCCGTCGTCAACGTGAGCTCCGGCATCATCTGGGCGACACTGCCCGGCTCCGGCGCCTATGCCGCATCCAAGGCCGCGTTGCAGAAACTCTCGGCCATCGCCCGCGCGGAGGTCGCCGACGCCGGCATCGCCGTGTCGTTGATGTTCCCGTCGATCACCGAAACCGAGTTCGTCGGCACAGTCCGCGGCAGCGTCGAGGACGCGCTTCAGATGGAGGCCGCCAGCGGATTGAAGCCCCAGTCAGCCGAGGCAGTCGCCGAGGCGATTCTCGACCTGATCAGAAGCGGCGCCGAGCAGGCCGACCTGGTCCCGGAGGCGTACGGCGGCACCCTCAAGAACTGATGACTGCAATCTGGACCCCGGACGACATCCAGCGAATCAGCACTGCCGACGAACTGGAGATCGCCCCCAGACTCCCCGACGGAACTCTGCGCCGTTGGCTACCGATCTGGGTCGTCTGCGTCGATGAGCAGGTCTACGTACGCACCTGGTACCGGCGCGACACCGGCTGGTTCGCGCAGGTGCTGGAGTCCCACCGGGCCTGCATTCGCGTGCCAGGTCTGCAAGCCGATGTCACCGTCACGGATGTCGCCGACGAGTCGGACCAACTGCGAGCGGCCGTCGACGCGGCCTACCAGGCGAAGTACGAGCGGTACGGCGCCGCAACGGTTGAGCAGATGATCGCAGACGAGGCCGCAGCCACAACCCTGCAGCTCAACCGGCGGTGATGGCAGACCGTCCCCAGCGCTCGGAGCGCCAGGCCCAGCTCGCAAGAATCCGCCCGGAGGCCTCGCCTCGCCTGCACCACCGGCCCCCCCTGGACCACCGGCCACCGGCCACCGGCCACCGGCCACCACCGAGCATCTCCTCGGACCACCGGTCACCTCCCCACCCCAAGCCGGTCAACCCTCACAATTCCAGGCGGCGGGAGGGCGACGTAGGAGCCCGGAGCCGGGGGGTGGGGAGCGGGAGCGACGAAGGAGCCCCGCGGGGGCGGCTCACCCGAAGTACCCCAAACAACAGGTGGGCCCGAGCGCGCTCCCGGTGGGAGGGCTCGGGCCCTGGCCGGCCGCCATGCGCCTGCGGGCGGCTGGCCGGACCTGTTCACACAGTTTGCCCTTCTCCTGGGGCCGCATGCGACCCCAGGAGGGATTTAAGTTCTCAGACCTCGAGGTCGACCGCGCGGGCGGTGTCGGCCTGGACCGAGGTGGCGATCTCGTCGAGTACCGCGGTCGGGATGCTGGAGTCGACGCTCAGCGCGACCAGCGCCTTGCCGCCCTTGCGGTCCCGGCTGACCTGCATACCCGCGATGTTGATGTCGGACTTCCCGAGGATTCCACCGACCTGGCCCACGATGCCCGGGCGGTCCTCGTAGCTGAGGAACGCCAGGTGCGCCGCCAGCTCGACCTCGAGGTCGAAGCCGTCGATCTCGACCAGCCGCTCGGACTGCTTGACGCCGACCAGCGTGCCGGAGACCGATACCTGTACGCCGTCGGCCAGCGTGCCGCGGAGCGTGATCAGGTTGCGGTGCTCAGGGCTCTCGTGGTCAGTGACGAGCCGTACTTCGAGGCCGCGCTCGGCCGCGAGCAGCGGTGCGTTGACGTAGGAGACGTTGTCCTCGACGACGTCGGCGAACACGCCCTTCAGCGCGGCCAGCTCGAGCACCTTCACGTCGTACTGCGTGATCTCACCGCGCACCTCGACGTCGAGCTGCTGGGCCACGCCGCCGGCCAGCGCGGTGAAGATCCGGCCGAGCTTCTCGGTCAGGGCGATGCCGGGCCGGACGTCCTCGGCGATCACGCCGCCCTGGACGTTGACCGCGTCGGGCACGAGCTCACCGGACAGCGCGAGCCGGACGGACCTGGCGACGGCGATCCCGGCCTTCTCCTGGGCTTCCTCGGTGGAGGCGCCCAGGTGCGGGGTGGCGACGACGTTCTCGAACTCGAACAGCGGCGAGTCGGTGCACGGCTCCTTGGCGAACACGTCGAGTCCGGCCGCGGCCACCCGGCCTTCCTTCAGCGCGGTGTAGAGCGCGGCCTCGTCGACGATGCCGCCGCGAGCGGCGTTGACGATGATCACCTCGGGCTTCACCTTGTGCAGCTGCTCGTCGCCGATCAGCCCGATCGTCTCGGGCGTCTTCGGCAGGTGCACGGAGATGAAGTCGCTGGCGGCCAGCAGTTCGTCGAGCGTCGCGAGCCGGACCCCCATCTGCGCGGCGCGGCCGGCCTGCACGTACGGGTCGTAGGCGATCACGTTCATGCCGAAGGCGGCCAGCCGCTGGGCGACCAGGACACCGATCTTGCCGAGGCCGACGATGCCGACGGTCTTCTCGAACAGCTCGACGCCGCTGAACTTGCTGCGCTTCCACTCGCCGTTCTTCAGCGAGAGGTCGGCGGCCGGCACCCGGCGGGCGGCGGCCAGCAGCAGCGCGACCGCGAGCTCGGCGGCGCTGACGATGTTGGAGGTCGGCGCGTTGACGACCATCACGCCGGCCTGGGTGGCGGCCTTCACGTCGACGTTGTCCAGGCCGACGCCGGCGCGGGCGACCACCTTGAGCTTCTTGGCGGCGGCGAGCGCCTCGGCGTCCACCTTGGTGGCGCTGCGGATCAGGATGGCGTCGACGTCGGCGATGGCCGGGATCAGCTCGGCGCGGTCGGCACCGTTGGCGTGCCGGATCTCGAAGTCGGGGCCGAGCGCCTCGACGGTGGCCGGGGAGAGTTCTTCGGCGATCAGGACGACAGGTCGGGCTGCGACAGTCATGGAGACATCTCCTGCAGAAGCGGTTGGGGGCTCGAAGAAATCAGAGCACCGCGCTGTGCCCGCTGAGGACAACCCTACCTGGTCCGGGTGCGGGCTGCCCGGAGGGTCTCATCAGTCACAGCCACGAGCGCGCTGGACGGCGGTCGCCGTGTCGACGAGGAGCTTCCCCCGCTCACGCACCAGCCGGTACCGGTTGTCGAGCCGGTTGCAGGTCTGTCCCTGCGCTCCGGTGCTGTTCGGCGAGAAGAGCACCGTGAACGTCATCCGCGCGTTCACGTACTCCCCCGTCTCGGTCACCTCGATGATCCGCGCTCCGAACAGGTACGACGTCTGGTGGTGCTCGCGGTCCCTCGCCTCCGGAAGGTTCTTGGCCAGCTGAGCGGAGTACAGCGTCCGGAGCGCCGCGAAGTCGTGCCGGTTCGTCATGGTCAGGTAGTCGCCCAGCAGCTTCTGGACCTCCCCCGCCAGCGGCGTGTTGGCGACCGTCAGCTCCGGCACGATCGGAAGCTGCGGCCCCCGCGAGCGTGCACAGCCGCCGCCAGGCTCGGGGGTGATTCCCGGCTGCCCCGTACTGGCGTACTCACGCAGCTTCCCGACCGGTACGACGGTCGCGGCCGGAACCGTGTCGCCGGTGATGAGACCCACCACCCGGCCCGACCCGTCGAGCACGGGCGCGCCGAGTTTGGTCGCGTTGAGCACCGAGGACAGCGGCTTGGGATCCTTCGCGGGGCCGAGCAACTGGATGGTCTGCAGCCCGTTCGCGATGAAGGCGACCACAGCACGTTCGGCAGCGTCAGGCGGATCCTTCGGCGCGAGCTGAGCCTTCGGCGCGTCGAGCTGACCGATCATCCGCAGGACGGCGACGCCGTCCTGGCTGCGGCCGAGCACGTTGGCCCGGCGTACCTCGCCGGTGGTCGTCTGCAACGCCACCGACATCGGCTGCTTGATCGCGGACGACGCGGTCAGCACCAGCCCGTTCTCGAGCAGTACGCCGGACGCGATGCCGGTGCCCTCGCAAGTGGTGGCAAGAACCCTGACAACGCTCGGGCCGGCGAGCTTCTGCACCTCCGCCGGGTCGAGCGTGAGGCTGTCCTGCCGGATCAGCCAGCCCGCCCCTAGGCCCAGCACGAGCACGAAGATGACCAGTGGAGCCACGAAGCGCGGCCGGAACCTCGGCGGCATCGGCGGCTGCGGGGCGGCCGGGAGCCTTGGTGGCGCCTCGATCGAGGTCAGCGGGGCCAGCGCCCCGGCGGGCACGCGCCGGGGCGGCCTCGGCAGCTCTCGCCGGCCGCTGTCCACCACTCGACTACCCCCTCGTCACCCACCCTGGTTCGTTGCGTCACTGATTGTGTCAAACAAAAAGCCGATGTCCGGCTCACTGTGACGTGAGCCGGACATCGGCGTACCGCGAACTACCGCGCGATCAGCGTGCGGCGCTGCCCTCGACGTAGTCGTCGTCGTGCGACTTGACCCAGGCCATCAGGCCGCGCAGGTCCTTGCCCACGGCCTCGATCGGGTGCTCCTGGCTCTTCTTGCGGAACTCCGCGAACTCCGGCGCGCCGGCGTCCTGGTCGGCGATGAAGCGGGCCGCGAAGGTGCCGTCGGTGATGTCACCCAGGACCTCCTTCATCCGCTGCTTGACCGACTCGTCGATGATCCGCGGGCCGGACACGTAGTCGCCGTACTCGGCGGTGTCGGAGACCGACCAGCGCTGCTTGGCGATGCCGCCTTCGTAGATCAGGTCGACGATCAGCTTGAGCTCGTGCAGGCACTCGAAGTACGCGACCTCCGGCTGGTAGCCGGCCTCGGTCAGTACCTCGAAGCCGGACTGGATCAGCTGCGAGACGCCACCGCAGAGGACGGCCTGCTCACCGAACAGGTCGGTCTCGGTCTCCTCGGTGAAGGTGGTCTTGATCCCGCCGGCGCGCAGGCCGCCGATGCCCTTGGCGTAGGACAGCGCGAGGTCCCAGGCCTTGCCGGTCGGGTCCTGCTCGACGGCGACCAGTACGGGGACGCCGCGGCCTTCGCTGAACTCACGACGGACCAGGTGGCCGGGGCCCTTCGGGGCGACCATGAAGACGTCGACGCCGGCCGGCGGCTCGATGTAGCCGAACCGGATGTTGAAGCCGTGGCCGAAGACGAGCGCGTCGCCGTCGACCAGGTTCGGCTCGATGGCCTCCTTGTAGAGGGAGCGCTGTGCCGGGTCCGGCGCGAGCACGACGATGACGTCGGCCTCCTCGCAGGCCTCGAACGGGGTCAGCACGCGCAGGCCCTGGGCCTCGGCCTTCGCACGGCTCTTCGAGCCCTCCGGCAGGCCGACCCGAACGTCGACGCCGGAGTCGCGCAGGGACAGCGCGTGGGCGTGGCCCTGGCTTCCGAAGCCGAGCACGGCCACGTTACGGCCCTGGATCACCGACAGGTCGGCGTTGTCGTCGTAGAACATTTCTGCTGCCACTTGGAGCTCGTCTCCTTGAGTTCTTTTGAGAGGGGATTCAGCCCTGGCGAGCCGGGGCGGGACGGTGACCCGGCGGCGGCGCCGGAACCGGGTGGGTCGGGTTGGGGCCCGGCGCACCGGCCGGGGTCGCGGTACCGGCGGTGTTGGCCGAGCCGGCCGGGCGGGCCTGCAGCGCGGGTTCGCCGGAGGCCACGTGCGGCGGCGGTACCGGGACCGGGCGCAGGGTGCGGTCGGAGATGGAGCGGCTGCCCCGGCCGATCGCGACCATGCCGGACTGCACCAGTTCGCGGACGCCGAAGGGTTCCAGCACCCGGAGCATGGCCTCGAGCTTCTCGGGATTGCCGGTGGCCTCGATGGTGATCGCGTCCGGGGTGACGTCCACGACCTTCGCGCGGAACAGCTGGACGGTCTCCAGCACCTGCCCGCGGCTCAGCGTGTCCGCCTTGACCTTCACCAGCAGCAGTTCGCGCTGCACGGTGGCGGTCGGCTCGAGCTCGACGATCTTGATCACGTTCACCAGCTTGTTCAGCTGCTTGGTGATCTGCTCCAGCGGCTGCTCGTCGACACTGACCGCGATGGTCATCCGGGACACCTCGGGGTGCTCGGTCGGGCCGACGGCCAGCGAGTCGATGTTGAACCCGCGGCGCGAGATGAGCGCGGCGACGCGAGCCAGCACACCGTGCTTGTTCTCCACCAGGATCGACAGCGTGTGTTTGGACATCTACAGGTCCTCCCCGTCCCACTTGGGCGCCATGTCGCGGGCGATCTGGATATCGTCGTTACTGGTGCCGGCGGCAACCATCGGCCAGACCATCGCGTCGCGGTGCACGACGAAGTCGACCACGACCGGCTGGTCGGTGACCGACATCGCCTTGTCGATGGTGGCGTCGACCGACTCCCGGTCCGAGCAGCGCAGCCCGACGCCGCCCATCGCCTCGGCCAGCTTGGCGAAGTCCGGGATCCGGGCCGAGTGCAGGTCGGTGTTGGAGTAACGCTTGTCGTAGAAGAGCGTCTGCCACTGCCGGACCATGCCCAGCGACTGGTTGTTGATCACCGCGACCTTGATCGGGATGCCCTCCAGCGCGCAGGTGACGAGCTCCTGGTTGGTCATCTGGAAGCAGCCGTCGCCGTCGATCGCCCAGACGGTCTTGTCGGGCCGCGCGACCTTGGCGCCCATCGCCGCGGGCACGGAGTACCCCATCGTGCCGAGGCCGCCGGAGTTCAGCCAGTGCATCGGCTTCTCGAACGGCAGGTAGTGCGCGGCCCACATCTGGTGCTGGCCGACGCCGCTGGTGTAGATGGCGTCCGGGCCGGCGATCTGGCCGATCCGCTCGATCACGTACTGCGGGGAGAGGCTGCCGTCCTCCGGCTCGTCGTACCCGACCGGGTACTTCGCCTTGACCGAGTCGAGCAGGCCACGCCAGGACGAGTAGTCCGGGCTCTTGCCGTTACTGCCTGTCTCGGAGTTCAGCGCCGCGATCAGATCGACGATGACCTCCTTGCAGTCACCGACGATCGGGACGTCGGCGTGCCGGTTCTTGCCGATCTCCGCCGGGTCGATGTCGGCGTGGATGACCTTGGCCTCGGGGGCGAACGAGCTCAGCTTGCCGGTCACCCGGTCGTCGAAGCGCGCGCCCAGGCAGATCAGCAGGTCGGAGCGCTGCAGCGCGCCGACGGCCGAGACCGAGCCGTGCATGCCCGGCATACCGAAGTGCAGCTCGTGGGTGTCGGGCAGCGCGCCCCGCGCCATCAGCGTGGTGACGACCGGGATGCCCCACCGCTCGGCGAGTTCCTTCAGCTCGGCGTGCGCCTTCGCGCGGATCACGCCGCCACCGACGTACAGGACCGGCTTCTCGGCGGCGGCGATCAGCCGGGCCGCCTCGCGCACCTGCTTGGGGTGCGGGCGGGTGACCGGGCGATAGCCGGGCAGGGACAGCTCGGTCGGCCAGCGGAAGTCGACCGTGGCCTGCATCGCGTCCTTGGTCACGTCGACCAGCACCGGCCCGGGGCGACCGGTGGAGGCGATGTGGAAGGCCTCGGCGATCGTACTGGCGATGTCGTTGGGGTCGTTGACCAGGAAGTTGTGCTTGGTGATCGGCATCGTGATGCCGCGGATGTCCGCCTCCTGGAAGGCGTCCGTGCCGATCGACGCGCTGGCGACCTGGCCGGTGATCGCGACCAGCGGCACCGAGTCCATGTACGCGTCGGCGATCGGCGTCACCAGGTTCGTCGCGCCCGGGCCGGAGGTCGCCATGCAGACCCCGGTCTTGCCGGTCGCCGAGGCGTAGCCCTGGGCGGCGTGGCCGGCGCCCTGCTCGTGACGTACCAGGATGTGGCGGATCTGGGTGGAGTCGAGCATCGGGTCGTACGCCGGGAGGATCGCGCCGCCCGGGATGCCGAAGACGGTGTCCACTCCGGCATGTTCCAGTGCGCGGATCAGAGCCTGTGCCCCGGTCAGCTGCTCACTCATGGTGCCTTCCCTTGGTCGTCACTGCTTCGTCACTGCTGCACGAAAGACTGCTGCTGTACAAAGAAAAAGCCCCCTGAGCCGGGTGGGCTGAGGGGGCGCGCTCGACTCTGAGGTCGCGTCAGTCGGCGCGCCGCACAAGTACGAGAAGAATCGATCGCATGCAGTCACCATCGCCGACTCCCCTTGATCCGGTCAAGCTCACCACCGGACCGTCCCACCATCCGAGACGCCCGTCTTACGTTTCAGCAGTCTAATCCTCCGCGCCACCCCCTCGCTCGGAGGGCTACCCCCGCGATCGGCGACTTACCCCCGGTTGGAACAGGGGGAGAGTCGCCGGTCGTGAGGGGAGGTTGGCTAGGTGCAGACGGCGCCTTCGGAGGCGGAGGTGACCAGGCGGCGGTATTTGCCGAGGACGCCCTTGGTGATCGCGGGCTCCTTCGGCGTCCACCCCTGGCTGCGCCGTACGAGTTCCTCGGGCTCCACGTGGAGGTCGAGAGTGCGGTTCCGGACGTCCAGAGTGATCCGGTCGCCGTCCTTGACGAAGGCGATCGGGCCGCCGTCCACGGCCTCGGGGGCGACGTGACCGACGCAGAGTCCGGTCGTACCGCCGGAGAACCGGCCGTCGGTCAGCAGCAGCACGTCCTTGCCGAGCCCCGCGCCCTTGATCGCGCCGGTGACGGCCAGCATCTCGCGCATTCCCGGACCGCCCTTCGGGCCCTCGTAGCGGATCACCACGACGTCGCCGGCCTGCAGCGAACCGTCCGCGACGGCGTCCATCGCGCCGCGCTCGCCGTCGAAGACGCGCGCCGTCCCCTCGAAGACGTCTTCGTCGAAACCGGCGCTCTTCACCACGGCACCGTCCGGGGCGAGGCTGCCCTTGAGGATGGTGATACCGCCGGTGCCGTGGATCGGCCGGTCCAGTGCGCGGATGATCGTGCCGTCGACGTCCGGCGGGGCGATGTCGGCCAGGTTCTCGGCCATCGTCTTGCCGGTGACCGTCAGGCAGTCGCCGTGCAGCAGGCCCGCGTCGAGCAGCGCGCGCATCACGACCGGGATGCCGCCGACGCGGTCGACGTCGGTCATCACGTAGCGCCCGAACGGCTTGAGGTCACCCAGGTGCGGAACCTTGTCGCCGACCCGGTTGAAGTCGTCGAGGGTGAGATCGACCTCGGCCTCACGGGCGATCGCGAGCAGGTGCAGTACGGCGTTGGTGGAACCGCCCAGCGCCATCACGACCGCGATCGCGTTCTCGAACGCCTCCTTGGTGAGGATCTGTCGCGCGGTGATCCCCTTGCTGAGCAGGTTGACCACCGCCTCGCCGGACCTGCGCGCGAAGCCGTCCCGGCGCCGGTCGACCGCGGGCGGCGCGGCTGAACCAGGCAGCGACATCCCGAGCGCTTCGGCTGCGGACGCCATCGTGTTCGCGGTGTACATCCCACCGCAGGCGCCCTCGCCCGGGCAGATCGCCCGCTCGACGGCGTCGACCTCCTCGCGGGTGATCAGACCACGAGCGCAGGCCCCGACCGCCTCGAAGGCGTCGATGATGGTGACGTCCTTGTCCCCGAGCTTGCCGGGCATGATCGAACCGGCGTACAGGAAGACACTGGCCAGGTCGAGGCGAGCGGCGGCCATCAGCATGCCGGGCAGCGACTTGTCACAGCCGGCCAGCAGCACCGAGCCGTCCAGCCGCTCGGCCTCCATCACCGTCTCGACCGAGTCGGCGATGATCTCGCGGCTCACCAGCGAGTAGTGCATGCCGACGTGGCCCATCGAGATGCCGTCGGAGACGCTGATCGTGCCGAACTCCAGCGGATAGCCCTTGGCCGCGTGGACGCCGTCCTTGACCGCCTTCGCGAGCCGGTCCAGCGACAGGTTGCACGGGGTGATCTCGTTCCAGCTCGACGCCACCCCAATCTGCGGTTTGACCCAGTCGTCGTCCCCCATCCCGACCGCACGCAGCATCCCCCGCGAGGCGGTCGCCTCCAGCCCATCGGTGACCGTCCGGCTCCGCGGCTTGATATCAGGCGTGTTCGACATACCGCTCACTGTAGGAGCGCCGGCCGGACAAGACTGCCGACCCCCTGTCCAGTACTACGCGGCCGGCCGTGCGGTCGGGGTCGCGGTTGGGGGTTGCGGCCGGTCACCTGTACTGCGTGTCAGCACATCCCGCCGGCGCATCCGGAGGCGCTAGGGTCCGGGTCTGCGGTCGTGACTGGCGAAGGTGGAGCACCACCGGGAAGCGACCGTTGCGGCAAGTAAAGGCGTCGTCCGCCTGGGCGCCTCCGATTCGTCCTCGGAGGCTCGCGATGCACCTGCGCTACGGAATCAACCCGCACCAGCCCGCCACTGTGTCGGCCCTGGGGCCGTCTCCCTTCACGGTGCTGCACGGCTCGCCGTCGTACATCAACGTGCTGGACGCCGCGAACGCGTGGCAACTCGTCCGCGAGGCGCGTCACGCGTTCGGCGTACCGGCGGCGACTTCCTTCAAACACGTCTCGCCCGCGGGCGCCGCCTTGGCCGGACCGCTCGACGAGACCATCCGTACGACGTACGCCGTCGGCACCACCTCGCCCGTCACCAGCGCCTACCTCCGAGCACGCGACGCTGACCCGAAGTCGTCGTACGGGGACTTCGTCGCCGTCTCCCACCCGGTCGATCGCGACCTGGCCGACGTGTTGAGGCGGCTGACCTGCGACGGCATCATCGCGCCCGGGTACGACGCGGGCGTGGTCGGCACGCTCTCGGCGAAGAAGCGCGGGACGTTCCTGATCCTCGAAGCCGACCCTGCTTTCGAGCCGCCGCTCGAAGAGGTCCGGGAGCTCTACGGCCTTCGGCTCACTCAGCATCGCGACGCCGAGCCGCTGACTCGCTCTCTGCTGGTCCCCGACCTCCCGGATCAGGCCGCGCGGGACCTTCTGCTCGGGCTGATCGTGCTCCGCTACACCCAGTCCAACTCGATCGCCTTGCTGAAGGACGGGATGGCGATCGGCATCGGAGCGGGACAGCAGTCCCGGATCGACTGCACTCGCCTGGCAGGGCAGAAGGCCGACACCTGGTGGCTCCGCCGCGCGATCACGGTCCGCTCCGACCTGCCGCTGTCTGCTCGCATCGCTCACCAACTGGCCGAGGTGGACCGCCTTTCCGCTGTCGATCGCGCCGCATGGCTGGACCGGCTGACCGAGGTCGCGATGACCTCGGACGGCGCGATCCCCTTTGCCGACAACATCGACGAGGCGCACCGCCACGGCGTACGCCACCTGGCCGAACCAGGCGGCTCGATCCGCTCGGCCGAGGTCACCACGGCCTGCGCCGCGGTCGGCATGACCTTGTCCCGCACGGGTATTCGCCTGTTCCACCACTAGGCCCGAGCATCAGCCGCCCGCCACGCTCGGCAGGATCAGCAGCTCGTCCCCGTCGGACAGCGGTGTGTCGAGCGCGTTCAGATCGCGAACGTTGTCGTTCCCGAGGAAGACGTTCACATGCCGGCGGAGCGCGCCCTGGTCGTCGGTCAGCCGCCGGCGCAGCGCTGGATGCTCGACCTCCAGCGCGGCGAAAACCTTGCCCACGGTGGGCTCGCCCGCCACCTCGACCTGCACCCGCTCCGCTCCCCCGGCGAATGGTCTGAGCACCGTCGGGAGTTTCACTGCCACGGACATCAGCCGAGCAC
This sequence comes from Kribbella sp. CA-293567, assembly GCF_027627575.1. Lineage (NCBI taxonomy): Bacteria > Bacillati > Actinomycetota > Actinomycetes > Propionibacteriales > Kribbellaceae > Kribbella > Kribbella sp. CA-293567. Next base: position 2,554,974 of record NZ_CP114065.1, on the reverse strand, counting down.
CGCCGCGCGCACGGTCAGGACGTCGGGAAGATGGCGGGCGACCTCGACCCAACTGTCGCCCCCGTCGGCGCTCGCGTAGACGCAACCGTCCCGAGTACCGACGTAGACGCCCGCCTGATCCGCTTGGTCCACGCACAGCGCGTCTCGCAGTACGGGCGCGTACGACGGAACCTCGGGCAGCCCGTTCGTGAGGGCCTCCCAGGTCGAGCCCGCGTCGCGGGAACGGTAGACGCGGCACTTCGCGTCGGTGGGAATCCGGTTGCCGTCGGCAACCAGTGGGAAGACGTAGACGGTCTCCGGCTCGTGCGGATGCACCACGATCGGGAAGCCGAAGTCCGAGGGCAGGCCGTCCGCGATCGACTTCCAGATCGCGCCGCCGTCGTCGGAGCGGTAGACGCCGTGGTGGTTCTGCGCGAACAACCGTTCCGGTACGGCGGGGTGCCCCGCCAGCTTGTGGACACACTGACCGAACTCGGGATCCGGATCGGGCATGAAGTACGCCTTGATGCCGTGATTCGCCGGCTTCCACGAATCGCCGCCGTCGGTGGTCTGGTAGACCCCGCCGGTCGACATCGCGACGCTCATCCGTTGGGAGTCGGTGGGGTGCGGCAGCACGGTGTGGATCGCCTGACCGCCGAAGCCCGCGCCCCAGTCTTTGCGATGCGGGTGGTCCCACAGGGCGCTGACCAACTCGAAGCGGACCCCGCCGTCGGTCGACTTCCACAGTGAGGACGGTTGCGCACCGGCGTACACGACGCCGGGCTGGTTCTCGGGCGCAGGCTGAATCTGCCAGACCCGCTCCATCGATGCGTCGGCGCCGGCGGGGAAGCCGATCGAGCCCTCCGGTGGCTCGTCCCAGGTCTGACCGAGATCGTCTGAGTGGAAGACGGCCGGACCCCAATGCTCACTGGTGCCGCCGGCGAACAGACGTGGCCGCTCACCACGAGTGTCGATGCCGACCGAGTACACGCCTTGCATCTCGAACGAGGGCCCGTTGAGTCTCCACTCCCGGCGCTCGCTGTCGCTCCGGCCGATCCAGAGCCCTTTCTTGGTCCCGATCAGCAGTACGGTCTCGGACATCTTTGTCCTCCCTCGGTCGCCGCGGCAGGCGCCGCGATCAGTCGGTCGACGCGGCCCGCGCCGCGCAGTACAGCACAGTCATCGGGGCGGCCCCGCGACGACGTTGAGCAGCGGTTCGCCCGCGGCGTACCGCTCCAGTTGAGCCCGGACCAGCCGGGCGACCCGCGGCGCGAACGCCGTCGACGCGCCGCCGCGGTGCGGATTGATCAGCACGTTCGGAGCCGACCACAGTGGATGCCCGGCAGGCAACGGCTCAGGGTCCGTCACGTCCAGCGCGGCGCGAAGCCGCTGGCTGGTCAGCTCGGCCAGCAACGCGTCCGTGTCGACCACCACGCCTCGGGCGACGTTGATCAGCAACGCACCGTCCTTGAGTTGCGCAAGGAACTTCGCGTCCACCATCCCCCGCGTCTCAGCAGTCGCCGGCGTCAGCAGCACGACGACATCCGCCCGCGGCAGCAGTTCAGGCAGCTCCGCGATCGGATGCACGCCCTCCCGCGCCCGCCGCGCCACCCGGATGATCTCGCACTCGAACCCGGTCAGCCGTCGCTCCAAGGCCTCCCCGATCGAGCCGTAGCCGAGGATCAGCACAGTGCGATCGGCAAGCGAGTCGTCGAACTCCTGGTACGTCGATGGCCACTCACCGCGCTCCTGGTTCTTCACCGCCTGCGGCAGCCGCCGGTACGACGCCAGGATCAGCCCGACGGCAAGCTCGGCGGTCGAGGCGTCATGAACACCCCGCGCGTTGCACAACGTGACTCCGTCGCGCAGGTAGGGCAACAGATTCTCGAAGCCCGCGGTCTGCGTCTGCACCACCTTCAGCGCGGGCATCTCGGCGACGATCTCGACCACCTCGGACGAGCCCATGTAGTCCGGCACGTAGAACTCGACCGCGTCGAGCGCCGGACGCTCGCCGCCGGCGTAGTACCGCGCGTCGATGCCCGCGGGCAGCCCACCGAGGTACCCCTCGGGGTCCTTCCACGGCAGCAAGGTCTTCACCAGATCAGCCATGCACGGCAACCTACTCGCACCTCCGGACAGATTTCGTCGGCCGACTTCCCGTACGCCGTACTACGGCCACCGGCCCGCGACGCCCACCAGCCGATCCATCAGCGGTGCCTCCGTCGCGACGTCGACCGGAGGCCCCCACAACTCCGGAACGGGCGGCTCGACGAGGAACCCGGCGACATGCTCGTAGCAGGCCCGGACAGTCTCGGGCGGCAGCTCGAACGGCAGTCCGGTCGCCTTCGCAAGATCCCAGCCGTGCACCACGACCTCGGTCAGCGCGATCTTGCCCCACTCCTCGTTCGACAGCGCCAGGCCGGCCAGATCGGACTCGCCGGCCCAGGCCGCCGGGTCGCTCCAGGCCTTCGCCAGCACCTCCAGTCGCTGCCCGAGCACCTGCCGCCATTCGCCGTCGAAGTCCAGCGCCGCGCCCGCGTCTCCGTCCGCCGCCAGGGCACCCGCGGCGAAACTGTTCGCTGCCTGCGCGAATCCGCGCGCGCCGTCGTCCACGTGGTTGAGCAGATCCTTCACGGTGTATTCCGCGCACGGCGTACCCGCCGCCAACTGGTCATCGTTGATTCCCGCGACCAGCTCTCCCAGCCGCTCGCAGGCAGGCTGCAGATCGATCATCCCGGCCACTCCTTCACTGGTTGCCCGACGCCCGGCCGGCCTCGCGCACCCGGTACGTCGGAGCCTTGCTCGCGCTCTCGACATCCGGCCGGAGAAACTTTTCCGGGCGTAGAACCACTGAGCCGAGTGGTCTTCGAGTGCACTTAAGGTGCAGTCGAAGTGCACGAAGAATTCCGTGCCGCCGACGGTTTCCCGTCGTACTCTGAAACGGTGCCCACGACATCTGATCTGGCCTCGACTCTTGATCACGATCAGGCGGTAGGGCGCCTGCGGGCGTCGTACCAGCGCATCCCGGCGGGAGCTCCGGTCCGCCTGGCCAAGCGCAGCTCCAACCTGTTCCGTCCCCGGACGACGCTCGAAACACCCGGCCTCGACGTCTCCGGGCTGACCGGGGTGATCTCGGTCGATCCGGTCGGCCGCACCGCCGACGTCCAGGGCATGTGCACCTACGAGGACCTGGTCGCCGCGACCCTTCCGCACGGGCTGACGCCGATGGTCGTGCCGCAGTTGCGCACCATCACCCTCGGCGGCGCCGTGACCGGCCTCGGGATCGAGTCGTCGTCGTTCCGGGCCGGGTTGCCGCACGAATCGGTGCTGGAGCTCGACATCCTGACCGGTGCGGGCGAGATCGTCACCGCGCGGCCGACCGGCGAGCACGCGGAGCTCTTCCGGACCTTCCCCAACTCCTACGGATCGCTCGGCTACGCCACCCGGCTGCGGATCGAGCTCGACCGCATCTCGCCGTACGTCGCACTCCGGCACGTGCGGCTCGGGCTGGACGATCTCGGCCCCGCGATCGAGTCGATCGTTGCCGACGGCACTTACGGCGGCGAGCCGGTGCACTTCGTCGACGGGGTCGCCTTCAGCCCCGACGAGGCGTATCTGACGCTGGGGCGCAACAGCGACACCGCAGTACAGGTCAGCGACTACACCGGTCGGGAGATCTTCTATCGGTCGATCCAGCAACGATCGACCGATGCACTGACCGCCCATGACTACTTGTGGCGCTGGGACACCGACTGGTTCTGGTGTTCGGCTGCTTTCGGTGCGCAAAACCCTTATGTCCGGCGGATCTGGCCGCGCCGGCTCCGGCGCAGCGACGTCTACCACAAGCTCATCGGCCTGGAGAACCGTCATCAGGTTGCCGCCCGCATCAATCGGCGCCGCGGCAATCCGGATCGCGAGCGAGTGATCCAGGACGTGGAGATCCCGGCGTCGCGGCTGGCCGGCTTCCTGCGCTGGTTCGACGCCGAGGTGGGGATGCGGCCGGTGTGGCTCTGCCCGCTGCGACTGCGTGGCTCCGAGTCCTGGCCGCTCTATCCGCTCGAGCCCCGCGAAACCTATGTGAACGTGGGCTTCTGGGGCACCGTCGCGATCGCGCCCGGCGCGGCCGACGGCGACGTGAACCGCCGGATCGAGGCCGCCGTCGCGGAGTTCGACGGGCACAAGTCGCTGTACTCCGACGCCTACTACGACCGAGAGACCTTCGACCGGCTCTACAACGTTGCCGCCCTGACCGCAGTGAAAGAACGTTACGACCCCGACGCCCGGCTCACCGGGCTCTACGAGAAGGCGGTGACGCGCCGATGACAGCAACGGTCTCGACGCAGGTTTCGATCGCAGCAGCGCTCACAGCGGTGGCGCCGGAAGGGCTCCCCTTCCACTTCACCGCGTACGACGGCAGCGCGACCGGCCCCGAGGACTCCCCGATCCACATGCATCTGGCCACCGAGCGAGGCCTGTCCTATGTCCTCACCGCCCCCGGTGACCTCGGCCTCGTGCGCGCCTACGTCTCCGGCGACCTGGAGATCAAGGGCATCCACCCGGGCAACCCGTACCCGCTGATGAAGATGATGCTCAACCACGTCCACTTCGAGCGCCCGACGCCGTCGGAGGCTCTGCGGATCGTCCGCGGCCTCGGCTGGAGCCACCTGAAGCCGCCGCCCCCGCCGCCGCAGGAGCACCTGCCGAAGTGGCGCCGCACCTTCGAGGGCCTGCGGCACTCGCGCGGCCGCGACAAGGCCGCCATTCACCACCACTACGACGTGTCGAACACCTTCTACGAGTACATCCTCGGCCCGTCGATGACGTATACCTGCGCCGTCTACCCGACGCTCGACGCCACCCTCGAAGAGGCGCAGTACGAGAAGTACGACCTGGTGGCCCGCAAGCTCGACCTGAAGCCCGGCCAACGGTTGTTGGACGTAGGTTGCGGCTGGGGTGGCATGGTCCGCCACGCGGCCCGCGAGTACGGCGTCAAGACTATCGGCGTGACCCTCTCAGCAGCCCAGGCCGAGTGGGCCCAAGCAGCCATCAAGCGCGAAGGCCTGGAAGACCTGGCCGAAGTCCGCTTCTCCGACTACCGCGACGTCTCCGAACGCGACTTCGACGCCATCAGCTCGATCGGCCTGACCGAACACATCGGCGTCCGCAACTACCCGTCGTACTTCGGCTTCCTCCTCGACCGCCTCAAGCCCGGCGGCCGCCTTCTCAACCACACCATCACCCGCCCCGACAACCGCTACCGCAGTACCGGCGCCTTCATCGACCGCTACATCTTCCCCGACGGCGAACTCATCGGCTCCGGCCGCGTCATTGCCGAGGCCCAGGACGCCGGCTTCGAAGTCCGCCACGAAGAAAACCTTCGCGAGCACTACGCCCTGACCCTCTCCGCCTGGGCGGACAACCTCGTCACCCACTGGGACGAAGCAGTTGCCGAAGTCGGCTACGCCACCGCCAAGGTGTGGGGCCTCTACCTGGCTGCCTGCCAAGTCGGCTTCGAACGCAACAACACCCAACTCCACCAGGTCCTCGCCGTGAAACTCGACGACGAGGCCAACGCCCACTTCCCCTTGCGCCCCACCTGGGGAAGCTGACCGCGCCTACCTGTCCGCAACCGCCGCCGACGACGCTCCAGGTTAGAAGTCGGTAGGTCACCCGCTAGAACCGAGCCCCCGGCGCCTTCGCGGCGTACCGGGCGGCGGTGGTGCGGACGGCTTCGTCGACCACCTGAGTGACGCGTTCGGCGCTGACCTCCCAGCCCGGTACCAGGAGCGTCGGCCAGAAGACGTAGTTGGAGATCATGCCCAGGAACTGGGTGGCTGCGAGCTCGACGTCCTCGATCCGCACCGTTCCCGCCTCGTGCTCGGCGAGCAGGTAGCCGCGTACGGATTCGAAGTAGGGCAGCTTGCCGTGCGAGAACTGCGCGTTGGCGAGCTCGGGGAAGCGCGGCAGTTCGGCGATGACGATCCGGAACAGGTCGGTCATCTGGGGGCGGCTCAACAGGTCGGCGTAGCGGCGACCGATGGCGGTGAGCCCACTCACGATGTTGCCTGCCGGCGGAGGGTCTTCTTCGTCAGCGGTTGACCAGGACTCGGTGACCATGGCGTCGAACAGGGCGGCCTTGGTCGGAAACTGCTTGAACAAGGTGGCCCGCGAGACGCCCGAGCGCTCTGCGATCCGCGCCAGCGAGGTCCGGTCGTAGCCCAGCTCGAGGAACAGTGCGGTCGCGGCCGTCAGGATCAGCGCGCGCTTCTCCTGGGCGATGCGCTGGTGGTACGTCGTCACGACCTTGCTCATGAGCCGAGCATACGAGGTGAGTGGCTTGACTCACCATCGCCGCCGACCTACTGTCGATAGTGGTGAGTCGCTTGGCTCACCACTGGGCTCATCGCTGATGACCTGGTCAGTCGCCCCCGTACTGAAGGAATTTCTGATGCCCCGCTTCGAAGACCAGACCGTGCTCGTGACCGGCGGGACCGGTGGCCAGGGATCGAGCCACGTCCGCGCCTTTCACGCCGAGGGAGCGAACGTGGTGATCGGCGGCATCGACGCCGAGCGCGGCGCCGCGCTCGCCGACGAACTCGGCGCCCGCGCTCGATTCATCCACCTCGACGTCACCGACGAGAACTCATGGTCCACCGCGGTGCTGGCCGCCGAGAGCGCCTTCGGCGCCCTGAACGTGCTCGTCAACAACGCCGGCGTCCAGAACCCGCCGGTGCCGATCGAGAACACCGACCAATCCACCTGGTCACGCATCCTCGACGTCAACCTCACGGGGACCTTCCTCGGCATCAAGGTCGCCGCCCCCGTTCTGCGCCGCGCGGGAGGGGGAGCCATCGTCAACATCGCCTCGACGATGAGCCTGGGCGGCACGGCGTACTACGCGCCGTACGTCGCCAGCAAGTGGGCCGTGCGAGGTCTCACCCGAACCGCAGCGCTCGAACTCGGCCGCGACCACATCCGCGTGAACACCATCCACCCCGGCGTGATCGCGACCTCCTTCATCCACGAACCAGCAGCCGGCGCCACCGCGGCAATCGCCGACTTCTACTCCCCCGAGCCGTTCGCCATCCCCCGACTCGGAGAGCCGGCCGACGTCACCCGGCTGCTCCTGTTCCTCACGTCCTCAGACGCGTCGTTCATCACCGGCTCGGAGTACGTCATCGACGGCGGACTCCTCCTCGGACCCGCCCTGCAAACCCAGACCGCCTGAACGATCCAGACATGACCGACCGGAACGACTCCGAACGCGACTCGTCCTTGTCGCACCTGCCCGATCACATCCGGCGCGCCATCGAGATCACCCCCGCCGCAGGCACCAGCGAACGAATCATCGACATCACCACACTGGGGCGCCGCACCGGCCGGCCACGCCGCATCGATATCTTCTTCTACCGAACCGCGGGCAGCACCTACCTATGCAGCGTCGCCGGCAGGGCCGCCACCGACTGGCACGCGAACCTCCTCACCAACCCCACCTTCACCTTCCACCTCAAGAACGGGATTCGCGCAGACCTGCCGGCCCGGGCCACACCCGTCACCGACCCAGCCGAACGCCAGGCCGTGCTGGCGGCGATCGTCGCGGATCTCAACCAGCCCCACGACCCCGGCACCATCCGGCCGACCCGCCTCGAAGACTGGGCCGACAGCCGACTGATGCGCATCAGCTTCCCCGACCAGCCGTAACCGCGGATCTCTCAACAGCTGACCTACTCCCAGGACTAGCGGTCAGCGCGGCTCATCGCCCGATGAAGGTGTAGCTGTGGCGCGGATAGATGTCGAGGTCTCACTACCAGCGGGTGATCGCCGCCCACCGCGCCGCAGACCGCCACCATGGCCGGGACCTGATGACCGCACTGATCGACTCAGTAGGCCAATGCAGATTTCATCGGCGACGATTCCCACTACGACGCTTGATGACCCGTTTGGCTTCGTCTTTTACTTCGCGGTGGTGGGTGACCTTGGCGACGGCCTGTTCAAGCGCTTCGCTTCGAGCCTGGCGAACAGAGCTTCGGGCTCGCAGAAGGTTGTCGGACTGCCGTTTTCACCCACTCCAACTACCGAAGAGGTGGGCTGTCATCTGCGTCAACTGGCCGCTCCGGCCACCTCGATCGGCGGGCCTGTTCCGTTGAGCCGGGCGCTGCTGTTGAGCAGCGCCCGGCCCAAGATCCTCCAGCCAGCGACCTCTACGTCAGGTCAAATCTGATCCAGTCGCTCGACCCCAAGATTGGAAGACCTCGATCCTGCAATTCTTTGGCGCCCGGCGTATACAAATGAGCATCGTCACGCACACGAGTGCCCACAGCTGTGTTCACGATCCAGGCGCCTTTCCTCATCGACCTCCGCGCGCGGCCCCGCAGCTTCTTCCATAGGAGCATCGCAGCCATATTGTCAGTCATCGCACCCAAGAGAGTTTCGCGCAACCCGTTGACTTCCTCGCTTCCAAGAGCGATCAACAGGCCATCCGGGTTCTTATCCACGACGCCAACCCTGAATCGACTGAAAGCCAAACATTCCCAAGATGCAAGGAAAGTTCGATTCAGACTTTTAATCTGATCGTTGGACGGAGAGACTTCATTCAACCCGCTCAGAAGGGCCACTCGGTATTTTGGAAAGAACTGCTCTCCAACTAAAGACAGATTCGATTCCGTCGCCCATGAATACGCCATCGAAAGAATCTCGTCGCGCGCGCCATGGATACTTAGCCTTACTCTCACGGCGTTGAGGTCCCCCAGGCCCTCGGCGCACCGTCGTCTCGTGCGGCATGGTTCACTACTTTCATGCGGTCGCAATCTTTACCACAAGTCGGTCTGCAGCCTCTGCTCTGATCGGACAAAGGCTGCAGAAGTCCGTCTTTCTCGGTCAGATCTCTGGTGCAATGATCGCCCGCCGACGGGGGTCCCAGCGCTCTGGAGTCACCAGGACGGGCGACTCCTGCGTGACTTCGATCCGCCAGCCTACGGAGTCGTCGGGCTCCGCCAGCGTCACCGAGAACTGCCTATCAGGATACCCGGTGGCGAGTCTGGCACCCCAAACACTTACGAGAGTCTCCCCCAGAGCTTGATGGAGTTCGCTCTCAAACTCGTCAGCCCCACTCCAACTACGGAAAAAATGAGCCACCTCGAACCAATTGAAGCTATTGACAGCTTCAATCCAAGACAGATCTTGCCATTCTGGATTCCTGTCACCAACCGGCACACCGAGCCGCTCCGTCACATACTCTCTGCCACCCTGATCAGGCGTCACGAATATCGCACCATACAATTCAAGCAATTCAGGCCAATAGAGCCAGCCGTACATCAATGCGCCAGCCGCATGACCAGCGTCACCATAATATGCCGCGAGGTTGTCTGAATCTACGTCAGGGAAAATTTGGCGAAAGAGTTGTGAAATAGCAGCGCGGTTCATTAATTCCCTCCCGAAAGATAACCTCTAGGAATTCTATCAGGTACATCCTTCCCTTCGATTGCACGCCCTCTTCCCGTTGGGTAATAAAGGGGCGGACTCATACCTGCATGATTCCCGCCGGTTCCGCGAAACCTTGGGCCCTTATCCCACCCGACTGGATTTCTGTCATTCTTGATGAAGGTCTGATAGCGAGCAATGACGCCATCTTCGCCTCTCTCGAAAACGGAATGATCGCCTACGGCACTGAGATCTCGGGACAAGTCTTGACCGCGACTCCGCTTAACCGCTTCCCCTGATCCGCCAGCCGGACAATTGTGCACCAGCACCGAAGAATTCCCCGCCGCAACATAGTAAGTGTGGAAATTTCCGGTGGTCAGATTATGCACTCGAGCCTGGGCGGAATAGCGGCGAACTGAGTTGACCGTCACAATCGCCTGGCGATTGAGACTCTCCAGCCTGACGCCACTTGACAACTCACCAGCATCCACCCAACGCGCCAATTCTGGGACATAGAACGGGTGTCCAACTGTCGCAGTGATCGTCGCGACGGTGCGCATACCGCCAGGTGAGGCCGTAGTGAGTTCAATATCTACGAGATCCTTGGAACCCTCTCCGACGATCGTGCGTGCGATGCGTCCCCCCGTTGTCTCACGCGCCACGGGGTCACTTGTCAGGACTACATCCTCGGTCGTGAGTCTTTCGATAGCTCTTCGCCTGCCATCAGCGAGCAGAACCAAAGTGCCCGGAGTGAAGGAGTTTGTGACACAAGCCGCAGACACGGCTTCCTCTGCCTTGCGCAGTCCTTCTTCTGCTTTTCGGTATCCCTTGATGCCGTCGATGGCCTCGCCGATCAGGTCCTTTATTCGGCCGACCAGTTTCCAGGCCTTCTTGGCATGGAAGAGGTACTTGCTGACCAGTTTGCCGGCCACGCCGCCGGCGAAGGAGGACAGGACTGTCACGCCGGTCGAGGCGCAGGCGCCGAGGTCGCCGTCGGTGAAGCAGTTGAGGGCGTCGGTTACGCCGATCTCGTCGGCGACGATTTTGACGAGGTCCTTGATGACTCGTTTGATGACTCGTTTGGCTTCTTCTTTGACCTCACGGTGGTGGGTTACCGCGGCGACGGCCTGCTGCACTGCCTCGGTTTGGGCTGCTTCGGCAGGGGCAGTGGTCTTTGTCTTCTTCCTCTCGGGCTTGGTGACGGTCGGGACCACCGGCCGAGGGCCACCCTCGGGCTTGACGATCAGGCCATCGGGGTCGCTGAAGGTTGCCGGGTTGCCGATGGAGTAGGAGTAGGCGTTGAGAGTCTGAGGGTTGGCGATGTCGACCAGAGGGTCGACGCTGATGAACCGGCCCAGTTTGGCGTCGTACTCTCGGGCGCCCAGGTGGGTCAGGCCAGTTGAGGGGTCGTCCACGCCGTTGACGAAGCCGTGGCTGTTCGGTTCCCAGGTTGGGGACGGGGCGCCGCGGCTGTTGCCGAACGGGTCCATGTAGCGGCGGGAGATCGCCGTGGTCGAGCCATCCACGGCGACGGTCGAAGTTCCCTGCGGGTCCGCCATCAGGTACTCGACCGTGAGGGCATCGTTGCGCATCGCGACTGTCTTGCCGTTGAAGTCGTAGTACCTGGTCGACTTCACCTTGTCGGTCACCTTGTCCCAGCGGACTTCGGCCGAGGCCAGGTAGAGCGTCGAGCCCTTCGGATCGTGACGGATCAGGCGGTTGCCTTCCGCGTCGTAGATGAAGTCGGTGTCACCCGCAGGACCGGAGACCGATGAAAGGTGGCCTTCGGCGTCCCAGGCAAGGGTGTCGCTGTCGCCGCCGACGGTCCGGGAGGACAGATTTCCAGCGGCGTCGTAGCCGTAGTTGTCGACCGAGGTGCCGCCAGGGCCGGAGCCGTTGACGGCGGTGACCGCGTGCGGACGAGCGGCAGTGGCGGCCGGGTAGGTGTAGGTGGATGTCGAGTCGCCGGCGACCTTGTGGTCCACGATGCTCGTGCGGTTGCCGGACTTGTCGTAGTTGTAGGACTGCCAGTACGGCGCAGGTCCCCCGAGGATGGCCGCGGAACGCGCTGCTGCACAGGTTCCCGCAGGCGTCCACGCTTCCGTTGTACGACGGAGGTAGTCGTTCGCGTAGCACTGCCGGTCCACAGTGGCGCCCATCGTGTGCGTCACCGAGGTGACGTTGGAGGCGTCGTCGTAGGTGTAGTCGAAGGTGTCGTCGGCGGCGGCGACAGTGCTTCGGTCGACATCCATCTTGGCGAGCCGGCGAGTGCCCTGCTCGTACTCGAAGGACTGATAGATCGACTTCTCCGACGCCTGGCCCATCCGGTACTGCAGCGGATCGCCGTACTCGCCGTACTTCGTGCCGGCCACGTACGACTGCCAGCCGCCGATACCGTCAGCGTTCCCGAAGGCGTCGTACTCCATCGTGATCGTCTCGTCCGGGAGACCTGGAGTGGTCGGCAGCTTCGCCTTGTTGACGCTGCCGTCCGGGTTGTACGTCGTCGTCGCGCTGTAGGTCCCGGCGAGCTTGCCCTCCGAGGCCGGAATTGTGACGCTGGTCCCGATCGGACGATCGAGGAGGTCGTAGCCGTTCACCGCGTTGACATAGTTGTTGCCATCGACCGTTCGGGTGGACGAAGTCAGCAGGCCCTTGCCGAGGGTGTCGTAGACCCACGACGCGAGCACGGTACCGGTCGCCGAACCGCTGCGGGCCGCCGTCTTGCGGTCCAGTTCGTCGTAGGAGTAGAAGATCGACTGGTTCCGGGCGTCCTTCGTGGAGACCAACCGGTCCGCGTTGTCGTACGTGGAGGTTGTGGTGCCCTTGTCCGGATCCGCCGAGGAGATCTGCCGACCTCGGATGTCGTACGCGTACCGCCACACGCTGCCCGCGGCGTTGACGATCGTCTCCAGCTGACCGTCCGGCCTGTAGCTGTACTTCGTGGAGTCGAAGTCTCCACCCGCGGCGGCACCGTGGTACTGCCGTAGCTCACTCACCTTCCCACGAGCATCGAAGAGCTGCATGCTCGTCGTGCCACCGGACGGCGGAATGACAGCGGTAGCGTTGCCGCCGTAGATCGTCTGCGTCCGCCACTGCTCGTGCCCCTGGACGTTGAAGACCGAGATCACCGGACGGTTGGCGCCGTCGTAGGTGTTCACCGTCTGCCCCGGCAGGTTCGGCTCGTTGGCATCGAACAGGGTGTTGGTCGGCGCTGACTTGTCGTCGTAGTACGCGCCCGTCTGCGTCGCGACGTTGCCGTGGTAGTCGTACGTAGTGTCCGCGATAACCCGGCCGACCCCGGTGGCTGCCGGCGTCTGCACCTGGCGCTGCCGCAGAAGTCCGTCGAACAGTGTCCTGCTGGTCTTGTAAGTGCCGTTCGGTAGCAGTTCCTGCGTGGCAACGACATTCGGAGCCGTCTTCGACAGGAGATAGCTGAACAGCATCGATGCGGTCGCGCCGCCGGCCTTCGACCGGTTCGGCAGCCAAACCCCGGTCAGCCGCCCGAAAGCGTCGTACGTCAGGTCCGTACGACGACCGTTCGGGTCGACCTCCGCGACCGTCGCACCCCAGGCTGGGTGGATGATCGTCGAACTGACATAGCCCTTCGCATCCGCGACCGCGCGACCGGTGACCGGTCCGCCGGTAGCAGGCGTGTAGGTGACCGCACTCGTCTTGCGCCCCAGCCCGTCGTGGGTCTCCTTGACCCGGCCGAGGCTGTCGTACGTCGTCCGCGACCGCTCTTCGTACTGCGGTCCGTTGGACCAGCCGCTCATCGTCTCGACCTTGGTGACCAGGCCGTCGACCGGAGCCGCGTTGAGATCCGTGTTTCCGTCGTAGTACGAGCGTTCGTCGGAGATCACCTGTGTCGGCCGGTTGGGGGTGGCACTGCACCCGACCGACACCTTCTCTTCCCGGCTGACCGTGCCGAGGATCTGCAGCGCTTCGTTCCGGTTGTAGGTGAAGCGCGTACAACGATCGTCGTTGGCCACGGCGATGTCGCCCAAGTCGTCGACGGAGGCCGGCATCCCGAAGTCGTCGAACTCGGTCGCCGTGCCGACCGTCCGATAGGCTCCGCTGCTCAGCCGGGTCCGGACGGAGGTCGATTTGGTCTGCAGGAGGGTCGAGACCGCGCCGTCGCCGGCACCGGTCTGCTTGGTCCAGGGAGTACTGATCGTCCCGGAGACCTCCGGGCCGCCTGCACCGTTGTAGGTGATCTGCTCGCGGGTGAAACCGTTCAGCCGAAGCGCGTCGAGCATGGCATCGCCTTGGCTGTCGGTGACACTGACCGTCTTCTTCGCGGTGCCCTGCGGGTTGAGGTAGTCACCGTGCATGCCGCGGAAGAAGGTGTACTGGGTTCGGGTCCGGTGGTTCGCCGGGCCGGTCTCCACGTTGACCTTCGAGTAGCCGCGCCAGTCGCCCCAACTGCGGTACTTGAGCAAGGTGAGCTCGTTGTCGTCGAAGTGCCAAGCGGGAGTGCCCAGGTATTCGTAGAACGTGCCCTGGTCCAACCCGTCCGTGCTGCTGTCGGCGACGACGACACTGGTCACCACGTACTTGTTGAACCAGTGCAGTGTCGGCTCCACGCCTCCGTCGATCGTCCAGTAGACGGGAAAGCATCGCTTCGTGTTCGTCGGTGCGTCCGCCAGGGCGGGCTTCGTCGTGGGTGTGCAGTCCGGAGCGCTGTAGTTGACGTTGGTGACCTGCCCAGACTCCGAGGAAATCGAGGAGACCCGCCACTTGTTCATGGCCGGGGCGGCATCACCGATCGCGTCCACGCGGTTCGGCTTGTCGATCCCCACGAAGGAAACCGACGGATTGGTCAGGGTTCCGCCGGCGCGCCCTTGGTGAGTGATGGACCGCAGGAACAGCGAACGATCGGTGTCGCCGGACGGCGGGTAGTCCTGGGTCAGGGTCCAGGTGTCGACCGGCAGCCAGCCGTTGCCGTTGAGCGTCTCGGTGTTCACCTTCGCCAGGCGCTTGCGGCTGAAGAAGGACGGTGAGGTGCGGTTGGGGCAGGACGTGGCCGACGTACAGATCTGGTCGAACGGTACGTCCGGCCAGTTGGCGGCATTCGCCGCGGTCAGCTGAGCGGGTGCGCAAGTGACCGCTCCGCCGGGGAGACACCGCTCCGCGACCTCGAACCAGGCTCGCGCCGGCGCGGCCTTCGTCGTCTCGGTCGCCGTCACCTTGCCGTAGTCGACGATCCAGGGGTAGCTGGCCCGTTGGTAGAGCGATACGCCGGTGTTGTTGTTGCGGCCGTAGTAGTTGTTCTCCTGGATGTACCGGTACGTCATCAGGTTGCCGTTGACATCGACGACGCGGTCAAGGTTCCACCGCCAAGCCTGCTGGCAGTACGAGGCGGCGAAGGTCGCCGCGCGGCAGGGCTCGCCGACCTGGTTGCCGAAGACTGGCACGGTATTGACCGAGTTGGTCCGATCGGTCCCCGAGATGGTCACGTTGCTACCGAAGTAGTAGTGGGTACCGTCGGAAGTGGTGACCACCCAGTACTCCCCCGCGCGGGCGCCGTTGGCGTTGCCAGCGGAGTAGACGCGCTGAATCCGAGATCCGTCGTCGTTGCGCAGCTTGAACGTGTCAGCCGCGACCTTGACGAGTTCGCCGGAGTGACCGCCGAGGGACAACACAGCGTTGTCGGTCTTCCAGCACAGGTCACCGGTTTTGACCGTCGTGTTGCTGTTCACCATGTCGTCCGCGCAGGACACGTACTTGCGCTCGATGAAGCCTGGTTCGAGCGAGTGCCCCTGACCGACCCACGACGTCTGGTTGTTGCTAGAGGCAACCTGACCGTCGACCGATCCGGAGCTGTACCCGATCGACAGGTCCGGTCGCGGTCCGGCTGTCCCCGGCGGCACTCGCAACGGATAGCTCCAGCTGAAGTCGCCGGTCTGTACGCCGACATTCCAAGTGGAGGACGCGGCCAGCGGCGTCGCCGCGTACGAGCCGGCAGAACCGGAGGCACCCGCTGCGACGGCCAGTGTAATGAAGGAAGCGGTGCCCGCTTTCGCGGTAACTCCCTGAGCCGGTACTGCGGGCAGGTCGAGATCGGCCGACACGGTCTTTTTCTGGCTGTCGTTGCCGGCGCCGGGCAGTACCCGCTTCTCGCTGCAGGCTCCGCCCGCGACGCAGGTCAGCTCGACGATGCGCAGCCGGTTCGACCAGTTGCCGCCGAACGCCGACGCGAACTTCGAGTAGTCGACGCTCACCTTGGTCTTGGCAGCGGTTTTTTGCGTATCGGTCCGAGCCAGTCGGATGGCGACGCCTTCGACACCCAGGCGGGCGCCTTCGGCCTGACTCAACACATCGATCTTGACCGAAGGTGCAAGGGTTGCCGCATTCGCCGTACCGGCTGCCGCAGCAGTCACGGAGACCGGCGAGACAGTCCGCTGACCGTTCGGGGCCGACTTCCCGACCGTAGTGCCGACGACCGAGGTCGACGCCGCCGGCCATTCCGGCCTCGGCTGCGGCTTGGACGCCTCGGCCGACTGCTCACCGGCACGGTTCCGCGTCTGACCAGCTTGGAAATCCTTGCCCGGTGTGGGTTTCTCCTGCTTGACGGCTGGGGCCGGCCGCGACGGTGTCTTCGCCTCGGCCTCCGGAACGTAGGTCCCCACTCCGGCGATCAGGCTGACACCGAGCACGGTGACCAGGGCAGCCCTGGCAGATCGCGACCTGTGCATGCGTTTCCGTCCTCGGGCTGTCACGGAGTCTCCAGAGCGTCTTGGTCGATCGTGTCCTCGTCGATCGGCCCGGGATAGATCCGGACGTCATCGACCTTGCCGTTCAGGAAGTAGCTCTGAGTACCGTTGACGAGGGCTGATCCGACCCGGAACTGTCCGGTGCCGTCGGGCGCGGGCTTGATTCCCGGCAGGAGGGAGATCGGTACGTCGTCGGCTCCAATCTTCAGCGGTGGGGTCACGTCGTTGCCGTCGACGAGCAGGCTCAACTCCCGGCGGGTCGAGTCGTAGATGCCGGTGAGGTACACCCAGTCACCGGGGCTGTAGGCACGGGCCGCCGACACGACCGTGACCTGGCCGGTTCCGTTCGGGTCCGGGATCGAGAACGACCAGCTTGCCTTCGGCTCGCCGGGATCCGCCAGATCCATACTTTGCAGGCCCAGAGTGAAGCCGCCGGACCCTGCCCGATCCTCGCTGACCGCGACCTGGCGCGTCGTCTTGGTACCGATCGCCACCCGGGCGCTCACGGTGAAGCTCCTGCTGGTATCCACGATGTCAGGGTCGGCCGAAGCCACCGTCGCGTTGCCGTTCAGCGCCACCGCGTGGTCAACGACCGGCGCCTCTTCGTCCTCGAACCAGCGATCCCCCGTCGTCCACTGCCCCGTGCCCAACTGGAGCGAGTGCCGCTTTCCACTACCGTCGGCCAGAACTGTTCCCGTGCCCTCGTTCATGAACCAACGACCGTTGGTGATTCCGGTCGCCACCTTGATGCGTTCCTCGCCGTACTTCACGCTGCGGTTGCCTGCGCGGTCGAAGCTCCACGCGCGGATCACCAGCGGTCCCGGCTGCCTGGGGGTGAAGGTGAAGGTCCCCGGAGAAACCTGGACGACCTCACTGGTCGGCTCTTCGGAATCGATTGTGTACTTGAAGTAGTTGGTGTCCGCCCGAGTGCTCGACAGGCTGACGGTGACCGGCTGGTTGAGTGGAAAGGTCGTCGTGTCCGAGCCCTCGACGGTGACGGTCGGAATCGGCGGCTCGGTGGTATCGATGTAGAAGTAGCACATCTTCGACCAGGGCGAGTAGTCGTATCCGTCCCAGGCACGCGCCCGCCAGCCGGTGAGATTGTTCGGACTGAGCATGGTGACCTGGGCCTGCGGCATGAACAGGACCCCGGCGCCGTTCACTTTCGTCAGGCTCGCGCCTCGCCATCTGGCCGGCGTCTGGTTGTTGGTCCAGAACTCGAACCCGACCGAGGTCGGCTGCCGGTCGATGTCCTGGACGGTGACCTTGGGGATCGGGTTACGTGCGTTCACGATCGCGGGGGCCGTCGCAGGAGCGCAACCCATGGTCGGATTGCTGGTCGCCATGCTCTTGATGGCGGGGATGTGGTTGTAGGTGACGGAGATCTTCGCGTCCGGTCTGAACCGCTTCCAGGACAGAGCGTCCGTCTCGCTGGCACGGAGGCCAAGGTGGAGCCAGCCGCTCCCCGCCGCAGCCTGTTCGGCAACGGCGGTCAGGACGTTGAACTCGAGCCACTTACCGTTCGGCGAACACGCGCTGCTCCACCCGGCGGCATCGACAACGGAGTCGAGTTCCTTCAGCCAGACGTTCGAGCCGGAGCCGTTGTTCCAGTTGATCCCGGTGCTGATAGCGGCGGTCTTCCAGGCCTGAACCTCGCGCTTGGTACAGCTCGCGGACCAGGTTTCGTAGGCGCTGAACTGGGCTCCGATGACGCGGGCGCCTGTCAGGCCGGCGATCGTGAATTTGTAGATCAGGCGTTTGCGGGTGGGCGGGCTGAAGTTCTGGTAGCCGACGCCCTCCGTGCCGGTCCAGTTCCAGTAGGAACTCGTCGGGTGCGCCCCGTCAATCATGGCCCGGCCTTGCTGCGTGCCGAATCCTGGGTCGATGTGCAACGGGTACTTCACCGCGGTGTCGTTCAGCAGGGTGGCGGGTGGACTGATCTTCAGCGAGTCACTGTCGACCTCAAGTGGGATCTGGACGATCTTGTCACCGTCGATCGGTGCCTCGGTACGGTCCTGGTCGGCCGACGACTGGGTCTTGCCCCGGGAGTCCCACATCGTCGGTGCCGGGCCGGTGAAGATCACCTTGCCCAGCCCGTCCTTGGCGAGGATGGCCCCGCCTGGTGCCTCGGCGACGTTCAGGCCCGGTGCCTCCAGGGCCAGATCGAGACTCTGCAACTGTGGGAGGCGGGCGGCCTCGGGCGTCTTAACAACCAGTACTTCGCGGTACGAACTCGTCGACGCGGTGATCTTCAGGTCGACATCGGGGAAAACGTTCGGGTAGGTGACGGCGTCGTCGGCGACCACCGGCTCAGGCAGCGTGCCCGGCCACTTGAGCTTCAGCTCGTGGCCGTCGGACTTCATCGAGATCAGTGGGTCGGTACCGCCACCGGAGAAGCTCATGTCGAGGGAGGCCGCCTTCGGACGGACCCGGCCGTCTGTACCCGTCGAAAGCGTCGCGTCCAGGTCGACCCAGTCGCCGTCCTTCTTGGTCCGCACAGGCACGTTCGACTGCTCCAGAACGAAGGTTCCGTCCGGGTTGGCGAAAGTCTGCTCCGACTCGGTGCGCTTACGGAGCACCTCGACCCGCTGGCCGGATGCCTTGGCCCTTGTCGTGGCCGACTTGTCATCGGCGGCGGCACTCGTCGGCGCAGCGGCCGCTGTCTGGTCCTTGGTGCCTGGCGTGGCACTGAGCCAACCCAGAACCCCTAATGACAGCGCACAGACTGCCGCTATCGCACGTCGCGTTCCTGCTCTTCTGCCCGTAGGCAGAGTCCTCCGGTACATAGCCCCACCGCTCTTCGACTCCCCCGAGCCACAGATGCGCTACGGATCCTAGAAGTCGCAAACGGTGATGAACATGTACAACCCATACAGTTCACCCATGCAATTGGCCGATCTGGCGATCGCATGGGTGATCTGGGTCACACTGGCCCTCGAAGTGCTCCGTACGATTCTTGGGCCTCCGAGGGTGGCCAGGTCTTGCTGGCGGACGGGCGGCTGGGCGATGAATCCCAGCGCTGTAGATCCCAAGCGGAGGGTGCGGCCAAGTACTCATCATCAGGATTTCCACCTCCCGCCGGCCGAACGCTAGTCGAGGTGGAAGCGGAGCGCCCGGGCGGCTCGGGTGGGGACTGGGTCGTTCCAGTTGTCCAGGTAGTTCTGGGTGGTGGACAACGAGCGGGGTTCCAGTTTGTCCACGTAGACGGTGCCGTGGAGGTGGTCTGTTTCGTGCTGGACGATGCGGGCTTGCCAGCCGGTGAAGGTTTCGCGGTGGGAGTGTCCGGTGGGGTCGGTGTAGGTGGCGTGGACGGAGTACGGGCGGTTCACCACGGCGGTGTGGCCGGGCATGCTGAGGCAGCCTTCGTAGAAGCCTCGGCGTTTGTAGCCGTTGGGGCGGTAGGTGGGGTTGATGGCGGCGAAGAACTCCAAGGGGTAGCGGTGGCGGGCTTCGGCTACCTCGGGTGAGACCGTCGCCGGGTCTTCCAGTACTGCGATGCGCACCGGGACGCCGATTTGTGGGGCGGCGAGGCCGACGCCGGGAGCCGCTCGCATGGTGCGTTGCAGAAGTGCGATGAACTCGGCGAGGAGGGTGTCGTCGACCTGGCCATCGAACGGGTCGGCCACCTGGCGTAATACGGGATCTCCGACCGAGACGATCGGAGCTACGCCATCGCGATGCTGGTCGACCAGTCGGGTGATCTGGGCCTTGACGGTGTTCATGGTTCGGCGGCCGACTCCTGCGGCTATCTGGGCGGTGGCGGACAGCGGGAGAGCTGCCGCCGTACCGGCCAGCAGTGTGCGTCTGCTGAGGTTCACAAGCTCTCCCGCTGTCGGTTGCTCGGGCGACTATCTCATCAGAAGCGAGACGGCGACGTACTGGAGTGAAACGCGATGCATCCCAGCGGTGTACGTCGGGTGGGGTCCCTCGGGTACTGGGCCCGTTGAAAGCGTGCGAGTAACGCGGTCGGCGTTCGGGCGTTGGAGTGGTCGATACCTTGGGGGCCTGGGGATGGGTCGAGGGATGGGTGGTGGTCATGGGTAAGGGACGTTGGGTCGGTGCCGCGGTGGTGGTGGCCGGGCTGGTTGCCGGGTGTTCGGACGGGGGCGGGGACGCGCAGCCGTCGGTTTCGACCTCGTCGCCGAACGGGGCGGCCAGTGGGTCGCCGAGCAGTGCTGCGCCTACTGGTGGTGCGGTGAAGCTTGCGGTGGCTGGGACGGTGGCGACCGGGATCGAGGTGCCGTGGGGGTTGGCGTTCCTGCCGGACAAGAGTGCGTTGGTGACCGAGCGGGACAGCGGGAAGATCAAGCGGGTCGTCGGCGGTCAGGTCAGTGACGTCGGGACGGTCGAGGGGGTCGATCCGTCCTCCGAGGGTGGGTTGCTCGGGATCGCGGTGGATCCGCAGTACCCGAAGCGGCCCTATGTGTACGTGTACTACTCCAGCAGCGACGACAACCGGATCGCGCGGCTGAACTACACCAACGGCGCGATCAGCGAGCCGACGGTGATCCTGGAAGGGATTCCGCAGGCGGCGATCCACAACGGCGGAAGGATCAGGTTCGGTCCCGACGGTTTCCTGTACGCCGGTACGGGTGACGGTGGCGATCGCCCGAACTCACAGAACGACGAGTCGCTCGGCGGCAAGATCCTGCGGATCACGACCGAGGGCAAGGCGGCACCGGGCAATCCGGACGGCCGGTTGTGGATCACCAAGGGGCATCGCAACGTGCAGGGGCTCGCGTTCGAGGGCAGCCAGCTGTACTCCGCGGAGTTCGGCCAGAACACCTGGGACGAGGTCAACGCCATCACCCCGGGGTCGAACTACGGCTGGCCCGCCGCCGAAGGGGTCAGTCAACTGGACGGGATGGTCGATCCGATCGGGCAGTGGTCGACGGCCGACGCCTCTCCCAGCGGCATCGCGTTCAGCCAGGGACACGTCTTCATGGCCGGCCTGCGCGGCGAACGTCTCTGGGCGATCCCGGTCGCCGGCGGCAAGAGCACCGGTACGCCGGTGGCGTTCTTCGAAGGTCGGTACGGGCGGCTCCGTACGGTCGAGACCGCGCCCGACGGCTCCCTGTGGCTGACCACCTCGAACACCGACGGCCGTGGCGACGTGAAGTCCGGCGACGACCGCATCCTTCGCGTCACCGTCTCCCGCTGACGACAATCGGCCGGGCCTCTCGGCGTGACCTTGCTCATCACACGTTTCCAGTTGGACCAGGCTGGTACTAGTGGAGATGTCCGGCGAGGGGAAGGAAAGAGGGTTGCGGTCCGCTGCGCAGGTTCTGGTCCATGACACGGTGATCGTCGCGACGCCGAGCTTTGCCGAAGCGCAGGCGACGGTACGGCGGTTGCGTTCGTCCGGAATGACGGCCGACAGCCTCGCCGTCGTGGGAGCCGACCTGGTCCTGGCCGAGAGACCCGCGGAGAGTTCGGTGGCCAGGCTGACCGCCAGGACCGCCGCGTCCGGGCTGGGCATCGGCCTGCTGGCGGCGATCTTCGTGACCCTGGTGGCGGACACGAACCTGACCGGCCTCGTCGTCGTCCTGTGGGGCGCTGTCTACGGCGTGATCATCGGCGCCCTCACCGGGTTCTTCCGGGGGCTGATCCGAAACCGTCCGGACGCTGTCTCCACCGAGGTCGTGCCCGCGCGGTACGAAGTGCGGTGCGCGGCAGCGGATGCCTCGGTCGCGCGATCCCTGCTCGATCCGCCACCCGCCCGCGCCGCCTGACGGGTCGTCACCAGAACGCAAAGCGCCGAGCCCCGGTACGTCGTACCGGAGCTCGGCGCTCGTTCGGCGAAGCTCAGATACCGAGCTTGGCGTTCAGCAGTTCACGGACCTTGGCGGCGTCCGCCTGGCCCCGCATGTCCTTCATGACCGCGCCGATCAGTGCACCGGCCGCGGCCGGCTTGCCGGAGTTGACCTTCTCCACGACGCCCGGGTTGGCGGCGATCGCCCGGTCGATCGCTTCGAGCAGCGCCGAGTCGTCCGAGACCAGCGCCAGACCGCGCGCGGCCATGATCTCGGCCGGGGTGCCCTCGCCCTTCACCAGACCGTCGAAGACCTGCCGGGCCAGCTTGTCGTTCAGGTCACCGGAGTCGACCAGCTTCTGCACCTCGGCGATCTCCGCCGGCCCGACGCCGAGGGTGTCGACGTCCTTGCCTGCCTCGTTGGCCGCGCGGGCCAGCTCGCCCAGCCACCACTTCTTGGCGGCGGCGGGTGCGACCCCGAGGGCGACGGTCTGCTCGATCAGGGTCTGCACGCCGCCGTTGACGACGTCGCGCATCTCCAGGTCGGTGAAGCCCCAGTCGGCCTGCAACCGCGCGCGCTTCAGCGGCGGCGCCTCCGGCAGGGTCGCGCGGATCTCCTCGACCCAGTCACGCGCCGGAGCGACCGGGACCAGGTCCGGCTCGGGGAAGTACCGGTAGTCGTCGGCGTCCGACTTCTCCCGGCCCGAGGTGGTGATGCCGGTGTCCTCGTGCCAGTGCCGGGTCTCCTGGAGAATCTTGCCTCCGGCAACCAGTACGGCGGCCTGCCGGGTGATCTCGTAGGTGATGGCCCGCTCGACCGAGCGGAACGAGTTCACGTTCTTGGTCTCGGTCCGGGTGCCCAGTGTGGTCGAGCCGGACGGCTTCAGCGACACGTTCGCGTCGCAGCGCAGCGAGCCCTGGTCCATCCGGACGTCGGAGACGTCCAGCGCCAGCAGCAGGTCGCGCAACTGGCTGACGAACTCCCGGGCGACCGCGGCGGCCTTGGCCGGCGGCACCTCGATCGTCTTGGTGACGATCTCGATCAGCGGGATACCGGCCCGGTTGTAGTCGACCAGTGAGTGCGACGCACCGTGGATGCGACCGGTCGCGCCACCCACGTGGGTGGACTTGCCGGTGTCCTCCTCCATGTGCGCGCGCTCGATCTCGATCCGGTAGGTCTCGCCGTCGACCACCACCTCGGTCCAGCCGTCGAACGCGATCGGCTCGTCGTACTGCGAGGTCTGGAAGTTCTTCGGCATGTCCGGGTAGAAGTAGTTCTTCCGGGCGAACCGGCACCACTCGGCGATCTCGCAGTTCAGCGCCAGGCCGATCTTAATCGCGGACTCGATCGCGCGGCCGTTCACCACCGGCAGCGCGCCCGGCAGTCCCAGGCAGACCGGGCAGGTCTGCGTGTTCGGCGGGGCGCCGAACTCGGTCGGGCAGCCGCAGAACATCTTCGACTTCGTGTTCAGCTCGACGTGGACCTCCAGGCCCATCACCGGGTCGAACTGCGCCAAGGCGTCATCGATGGTCAGCACATCAGCAACCACAGTCATCGGGTGACCTCCAGCTCCGGAGCCTTCGACATCAGCACGCCACCCCACTGGTCGGCGAAGGCCGACTCGAGCGCGGCGCCGACCAGGTAGCACAGGTCGTCGCGCATCACCGGGGCCATCACGTGGAAGCCGACCGGCAGGCCGTCCTCCTCGGCGAGACCGATCGGGAACGACGCGGCGGCGTTGCCGGCCAGGTTGGACGGGATCGTGCAGAGGTCGTTCTTGTACATCGCGATCGGGTCGTCGACCCGGGCGCCGATCTCGAACGCGGTGGTCGGCGTCGAGGGCGAGACCAGCACGTCGACCTGCTCGTAGGCCTGGGTGAAATCCCGCGCGATCAACGTGCGGACCTTCTGCGCCTGGCCGTAGTAGGCGTCGTAGTACCCGCTGGACAGCGCGTGCGTGCCGAGCATGATCCGGCGCTTGACCTCGGGGCCGAAGCCCGCCTCGCGGGTCAGCCGCATCACCTGCTCCGCGTCGTTGAGACCGTCGTCGCCGACCCGCAGGCCGAACCGCATCGCGTCGAACTTGGCCAGGTTGGACGAGGCCTCGCTCGGCAGGATCAGGTAGTACGCCGGCAGCGCGTACTGGAAGTGCGGGCAGGACACCTCGACGACCTCGGCACCCAGCTTGGTGAGCAGCTCGACGGCCTCGTGGAAGCGCGCCTCGACCCCCGGCTGGTAACCCTCGCCGCCGAGCTCCTTGACGACCCCGATCCGCAGACCGGTCACGTCACCGCTGCGAGCCGCCTCGACCACGGCGGGCACCGGCTGGTTGATCGACGTGGAGTCCATCGGGTCGTAGCCGGCGATCGCCTCGTGCAGCAGCGCCGCGTCGAGGGTCGTCCGGGCACACGGGCCGGGGGTGTCCAGGCTGGACGCGAGCGCGATCAGCCCGTACCGCGAGGTGCCGCCGTACGTCGGCTTGACGCCCACGGTGCCGGTGAAGGCAGCCGGCTGACGGATCGAGCCGCCGGTGTCGGTGCCGATCGCCAGCGGTGCCTGGTACGCCGAGATCGCGGCCGACGAGCCGCCACCCGAACCACCGGGGATCCGGTCGAGGTCCCACGGGTTGTGGGTGGTCCCGTACGCCGAGTTCTCCGTCGACGAGCCCATCGCGAACTCGTCCATGTTGGTCTTGCCGAGGATCACGATGCCGGCCGCCTTCAGCCGCTTCACCACGGTCGAGTCGTACGGCGGCTTCCAGCCCTCGAGCATCTTCGAGCCGGCGGTGGTCGGTACGCCGTCCTGCGTCAGTACGTCCTTCAGCGCCAGCGGTACGCCGGCCAGCGGGCCGAGCTCGTCGCCCGCCGCGCGGCGGGCGTCGACGTCGGCGGCCTGGGCCAGAGCGCCCTCGGTGTCGACGTGCAGGAACGCGTGCACGGCCCTGTCGGTCGCGCCGATCCGGTCCAGGTGTGCCTGGGTGATCTCCACCGAGGAGGTCTCGCCGGAGCTCATCAGCTCCGACAGCTCGACCGCGGTCTTACGGGTCAGATCGCTCATCACGCCTCCTCGCTCAGGATCCGCGGCACCCGGAAACGCTGCTCCTCGGCCGCCGGGGCGCCGGACAGCGCCTGCTCCGGGGTCAGGCAGGCAACGTTCACGTCCTCGCGCATCACGTTGGTGAGCGGCAGGGCGTGCGACGTCGGCGGGATGTCCTCGGCAGCCACTTCACTGACCTGGGCGACCAGGCCGATGATCTGCTCGAGCTGCGGAGCGAGGTGGTCGAGCTCGTCTTCGGTGAGCTCGATCCGCGCCAGTCGCGCCAGGTGCGCGACCTCATCGCGGGTAATCGATGGCATGAAGGTTTCCAATGGTCTACAGCGAGTTGCCGGCAGGGTGCGGTCCGGCAGACCCGCACCTACCTACGGACCGGCCCATCCTAGTGGGCCGTTGTGACACTTGTATTTCCGGTTTCGCGGCCGCAACCCGGGACCGGTTGACGGGCCCCGGGCGTGTCACTTTGTTCCGCTCTGTAACATTGGCCGCGACAGGGCGTAACTTGGGTGGTATTCGGCTGGGAGATGATCGTTCGGTGTTCCTGCTGCGATTGATCATCCCGGACCGTCCCGGTTCGCTGGGCACCGTCGCCACGGCACTCGGCGAGGTGAACGCCGACATCCACGCGATCGAGATCGTGGAGCACCGCCGCGAGAACGGCACCGCCGTCGACGACATCGTGGTCGACCTGCCGCCGGGCGTGCTGCCCGACCGGCTCGTCTCGGCCTGCAACGGCGTCCCCGACGTCGAGGTGATCTGGTTCTCCCGGTACGGCGCCGGCGGCGGCCTGCACATGGACCTCGAAGCCGTCGAGCAGATGACGTCGGCACCGGCCGAAGCGGTCGACATCCTGGTCGAGCAGGCCCCGGCCGTACTGCACGCCGACTGGGCCGCGCTGCTGGACGGCACCGGCAGCCAGATCAAGGTGGCGCTGGAGACCAGCGCGACCCCGGAGTTCGGCGACCTGGCCGAGCAGTGGCTGCCGCTGGCGAAGGCGACGACGCTGACCGCGCCGGACCACAAGGGTCTGTCCGAGTCTGTCCTGGTCGCGGCGCCGCTGGAGTCGGATCGCCGGGTGCTGGTGATCGGCCGCCGCGGTGGACCCGAGTTCCTCGGCTCCGAGGTGGCCCGCCTGAGCTACCTGGCCAGCCTCGCGGTCACCATCCGCGCTACCGCGTAATACCGCGGCGTCCGCCTCACCCGCGGACTCCACCCGAGCAACCGAGAACGGCCTCCCGCTGAGCGGGAGGCCGTTCTCGGTTCGGTGCGAAGTTCAGTTGTACTGGTAGTACAGCAGTGCCCACAGGCCGGCGATCACCAGCAGCACGATGGCCCCGACGACGGCGACGACCACCACCGCCTGGGTGTTGCTGCCGTCACGCTCCGGGAGGTCGAACTGGGTCGGACCCCACGGACCGCCGCCGTCCACTCGGTGCAGTGCCTCCGGTGGCGGCTTGGCCACCGGGGTCTGCTCCCGCTTCGCCGGGCTGAACTTCATCACACCTCACACGTAGTACGACTCGTACTTGATCGAGATCGTCTGGGACAGGTAGTCGCCGTCACCCGAGCCGCGCTGCTCCACGCGCCATCCGGCCACATAGGCAATGTACGGCTTGCCGTCCTTGCGTGCGTCCAGGAACGCCTTCAGCGGTGCCACGTCCGGACCCTTGAGTACGCCGAACCCGTCCGCGATCGCCGTCGGCAGTGCCGCCTTGACCTCGTCGGCCTTCCCGGAGGCGCTGAACTCCAGCACCCGGATGCCGCCGTTGCTGCTGATCGCGAAGATCCGCTGCGAGCCCGACCGGCCGAGGTCCTTACGGCAGGACGAGGTGCAGGTGTACTGCTTCGCCTTGAGCGCCGCGCTCAGCTGGTCCTCGGTGGACTGGAACTCCTTGCGCGGCAGGTCGTAGGAGTCGGAGCCGGACTTGCCGCCGGACACCTGCACGGTGCCCCCGAGGTTCATCAGGCTGAACTCGCCCCAGGTGCTGCCGACCTTGGCGTTCTTCTGCCCGGTCTTGACCGCCGCCTGGATCTTGGCCACCTCGCTACCGCCGAAGGTGTCGTTGCCGATCGCCTGCAGCGCGGCGTCGAAGGCCACCACCGCGTTGTTGACGTTCTCGGTGTTCCGCGCCCGGATCAGGGCCCCGATGATCGTGCCGTCGGGCTGGAACTGGAACAGGATCTCGGCCTGGCTGATCTCGTCGACCTTGAAGCAGCCGCGGTGCGCGCCCTGCCCACCGTTGAACAGGTCGGAACAGCCGTAGCCGGCCGCCTGCAACTTGTCGGTCGCGGTCTTGGCCTGCCCCTTGGACTCACCCACCGTGCCGGAGTTGTTCGGCTCGCCGGTGGGCTCACCGGTCGGTTCCCCCGTCGGCTCGCCGGTCGGTTCACCCGTCGGTTCGCCCGTCGGGTCACCGGTCGGCTGGGTGGTGGTGGGCTGCCCGACCGGAGTGTCCTCGCCGCCCATGGCGCGAACGCCCAGGAAGACCAGCAGGCCGATCAGCAGGACGCCGATGACGCCGCCACCGATCACCAGGGGCAGCTTGTCCTTCGGGATGCCACCCTTCTTCGGCCCGCCGGGTCCACCCGGTCCGGCCTGCCAGGGTTGCTGCTGCTGTTGGTGCCAGCCACCTTGCTGCGGCTGCTGACCCCACGGCTGCTGCTGGTAGCCGGGCTGCCCCTGCTGAGGCGGCTGGCCCCAACCACCGGCGGGCTGTCCGTCCTGCGGAGGCTGCCCCGGCTGCTGACCCCAACCACCCTGCGGCGGCTGTCCCTGACCGGGCTGGCCTTGACCAGGCTGAGGCTGACCGGGCTGAGGCTGCGCCGGCGGCTGTCCCCAGCCGCCACCGCCCTGGCCAGGCTGCTGTCCCCAGCCACCCTGACCCGGCTGTCCACCCGGCTGACCCCCTGGTTGCCCGCCCGGCTGGCCGCCCGGCTGCCCGGGACCCCACGGTCCTTGTGGCGGCGTAGTCATATGCGCTCCTTAGAAACCCACGTGTAGATGGTGCAAACTAACAGTCGGACGGATCAGAGGCTCCGTTGGATCCCTTGAGTGTCAGGCATCTTCCGGAGCAGGCCTGGTGGCCACCGCCGCGGCCGCCTCCGGCCCCTCGGTGAGCAGAACACCGAAGCCGGCGGCGTCCAGGATCGGCACCCCGAGCTGAACCGCCTTGTCGTACTTGGATCCCGGCGAATCGCCGACCACCACGAACGACGTCTTCTTGGACACCGAGCCGGCCACTTTGCCGCCCCGCGAGACGATCGCTTCGGTCGCCTCGTCCCTGCTGAACCCCTCGACCGTCCCGGTGACCACCACAGACTGTCCCACCAGGGTCTGTTCGACCGTTGGTCCAGACCGGATCTGGCGCAGTTCGACGCCGGCTTCGGTCCACTTCCGGACGATCTCCTGGTGCCAGTCGACGGCGAACCACTCGATCACCGCGTGCGCGATGGTCGGCCCGACGCCCTCGAGCTGCGCCAGTTCCTCCTCCGAGGCAGCCTCGATCGCGGCGATGTCGTCGTACGCCGCCGCCAGCGCGGCCGCCGCGGTCGGGCCGACGTGCCGGATCGACAGTGCGACCAGCCCTCGTGACAGCTGTTGTTTCTTCGCCCGCTCGAGGTTGGCCAGCAGCTTGGTGGCGTTGGCCGACAGCGCGCCGGCCTTGGTGGTGAAGAAGGAACTGCCGATCAGGTCCTGCTCGGTGAGCGAGAACAGGTCACCCTCGTCCGTGATCAGCTCGTTGCCGATCAGCGCGTCGGCGGCCTTGAAGCCGAGCACCTCGATGTCGAAGGCGGATCGGCCGGCCAGGTGGAACAACCGCTCCCGCAACTGCGCCGGGCACGATCGGGAGTTGGGGCAACGAATGTCGACGTCGCCCTCCTTCATCGCCCGCAGCTCGGTCCGGCAGGAAGGGCAGTGGGTCGGCATCCGGAACGGGTACGCGTCGGCGGGGCGCAGCTCCATCACCGGGCCGAGGATCTCCGGGATCACGTCACCGGCCTTCCGCAGGACGACGGTGTCGCCGATCCAGACGCCCTTGCGCTCGACCTCCTGGGCGTTGTGCAGGGTCGCGAACTCGACCGTCGAGCCGGCCACCCGGACCGGCTCCATCACCCCGTACGGCGTGACCCGGCCGGTGCGGCCGACGTTCACGTCGATCGACAGCAGCTTGGTGGTCACCTCTTCCGGTGGGTACTTGTACGCGATCGCCCACCGCGGGGCGCTCGACGTCGAGCCGAGCGCGCGTTGCAGGTCGACCTCGTCCACCTTGACCACGACGCCGTCGATCTCGTGGTCCACGGAGTGCCGGTTCTCGCCGTAGTAGGCGATGAACTCGTTCACCTCCGCCAGCGTCTCGACCCGGCGGGCCCGGTCGCTGACCGGCAGACCCCACTCCCTGAGCAGCTGGTAGGCCTCGGAGAGCCGGTCGATGCGAAGTCCTTCGACCTTGCCGATGCCGTGCACGACGAACCGCAGCGGACGGCTCGCGGAGACCCGGGGATCCTTCTGGCGCAGGGATCCGGCGGCACTGTTGCGCGGGTTGGAGAACGGGTCCTTGCCGGCCTCGACGAGCTGGGCGTTCAGCTCGGTGAAGTCCTCGACCCGGAAGTAGACCTCGCCGCGGACCTCCAGGAAGGCCGGTGGGTCGTCGGTCGCCAGCTCGTTGGGGATGGAGTCGATGGTGCGGGCGTTCAGCGTGATGTCCTCACCGGTGCGGCCGTCGCCGCGGGTGGCGCCGCTGACCAGCCGGCCGTTCTCGTAGACCAGGTCGAGGGCCAGTCCGTCCACCTTCAGCTCGCACAGGAAGCCGCTGTGGTGGATCTGCTGGACGGTGACCTCGCGCTCCAGCCGCTTGGCCCAGGCCTCCATCTGTTCGGCGGAGAAGGCGTTGGCGAGGCTCTCCATCCGTTGCGGGTGCTCGACCGCGGTGAACAGGGTCGAGATCGGCACTCCCACCTTCTGGGTGGGCGAGTCGGGCGTGCGGAGCTCGGCGTACTGCTCCTCGATCGCCTGCAGCTCGTGCATCAGCGCGTCGAAGTCGGCGTCGGAGATGGTCGAGGTGGCCATGTAGTAACGGAACCGGTGCTCCTCGATCTCCCGGCTCAGCGCGGCGTGCCGCTCCCGCACCTCGGGCGGCGCGGCAGGCTGGTCGGCGGCAGTCGTCTCGGGGAGTTCCGTACTCATGAGCAAAACTTACCGGCAGCCACCGACGTTTTCAGGCTTCTGCGGTGTCTCCCACGACATCCGCGACCCGACTGAGAAGTTCGAGCCGGGCACGGGCGTCCGACGGTGACGGAGAGCCCGCGAGACCGCACGCCGGGGTGATCACGACGTCGACGAGGTCCTTGCGGGTCAGGCCGATCTCGTTCCAGCGACGGGTCAGCAGCTCGGCGGCCCGTTCCGGCTTGGGCACCTCGCCGGTGGTCGGTACCACGCCCGCATACAGCGTGACGTCGTCCTCCACAGCAAAGGCGATCTGCTCCCAGGCAGCATCCGTGAGCAGTGCCAGGTCGACAGCCACTCCCCCGGCCCCTGCCTTGCGGAAGACCTCGATGGGCGGCCGTGCCGCGCAGCAGTGCACCACGGTGAGCGCAGGAGACACAGCCTCGATCACCCGGCTCAGCAGGTCCACTGCGCCAGGCCCGTCGACAGAGCGATGCTTGCCCCACCCACTGGCAGTCGGAACAGCACCAGCCAGTACTGCGGGCAGCCCCGGCTCGTCGAGCTGTACTACGAGCTCCGCCCCCGGCACCCGCTTGCGCAGGTCTGCGACCTGGTCCTGCAGCCCATAGGCCAAAGCCTCGGCCAGATCCCGCCGGGCACCGTGGTCGGCCAGCACCTTGTCACCGCGCGGCAACTCGACGGTCGCAGCGAGTGTCCAAGGCCCGGTCACCTGAAGCTTCAGGGGACCGCTGTAGCCGTCGGCCAACTCCTCCAGCACGTCCAGGTCTTGGAGGAGCAGGGACCTGGCCCTTCGCTGGTCCAGGCTCGACCGCGGGTCGTTGCCGCCCGTGAGCCGCCAGCCGGCCGGCTGCAGGTCCATCGCCAGGGAGGTCACGACGCCACCGGCCCGGCTCAGCATGTCACCGTACGGGCGGCCAGGAAGCTCCGGCAGGAACGGGATGGTGACAGCGTCCAGCAGGTACTTCGTCCACTCGCGCACGTCCTCGCCGGGCAGCGAGCCCATCGCGGTGGTCGCGGCGGGACCGAAAGGAGTCAAGGGGTCACACCTTCTGGGTGACGCGCTCGACCGTGTCGATGGTCGCCGAACCGATCACGCGCGTGCCGTCGTACAGGACGACTGCCTGGCCCGGGGCGACCGCGTCGGCGGGCTCGTCGAACTCGACGAGCACCTGGCCGTCCCGCACCCGCGCGGTCACCGCGATCTCCTCGCCGTGCGCGCGCAACTGGGCCTTCACGTGCATCGTCTCGGTCGGGGCCGGGCCGCACCAGCGGGGCTGTGAGGCGGTCAGGCGCTCGACGGCCAGCTCGGCGCGGGAGCCGACCGTGACGGTGCGGTCGACCGGGCTGATGTCGAGGACGAAACGCGGCTTGCCGTCGGCGGCCGGCGTACCGATCTTGAGGCCCTTGCGCTGGCCGACGGTGAAACCGTGGGTGCCCCTGTGCTCGCCCAGTTTGTTGCCCTGGGCGTCGACGATGTCACCCGGCGACTCGCCCAGCTGCTGACTGAGGAAGCCCGGAGTGTTGCCATCGGCAATGAAGCAGATGTCGTGGCTGTCCGGCTTGGCGGCCACCGACAGGCCGCGGCGCTCGGCCTCGGCCCGGATCTCGGTCTTCGGGGTGTCGCCGAGCGGGAAGAACGCGTGCTGGAGCTGCTGCTGGGTGAGGACGCCGAGCACGTAGGACTGGTCCTTGGCCGGGTCGACCGCGCGGTGCAGCTCGCGGCCGGCCGCGGTCTCGACGATCTGCGCGTAGTGGCCGGTGGCAACGGCATCGAAGTCGAGCGCCAGGGCCCGCTCGAGCACCGCGCTGAACTTGACCTTCTCGTTGCAGCGCAGGCAGGGATTCGGCGTCCGGCCGGCGGCGTACTCCGCGACGAACGGCTCGACCACGTCGGCGTGGAACCGCTCGGCCAGGTCCCAGACGTAGAACGGGATGCCGATCACGTCGGCGGCGCGGCGCGCGTCGCGGGAGTCCTCGACCGTGCAGCAGCCGCGAGCGCCGGTGCGGTACGACTGCGGGTTACGGCTCAGCGCCAGGTGCACCCCGACCACGTCGTGACCGGCCTCGGCCATCCGCGCCGCCGCGACGGCGGAGTCCACCCCGCCGGACATGGCTGCGAGTACCCGCATCAGTTGTTCCTTCCCACGTTCTGCAGTCCGGCGGACATCGCCCGCTCGACGACGGGCCCGATGGTGTCCAGTACGGCGTCCACGTCGGCCCGTGTCGACGTGTGCCCCAGGGTGAAGCGCAACGACCCGCGAGCCCGCTGGTCGTCGTACCCCATCGCCAGCAGGACGTGGCTCGGCTCGGCGACCCCGGCGTTGCAGGCCGATCCGGTGGAGACCTCGATCCCGCGCGCGTCCAGCAACAGGAGCAGCGAGTCGCCCTCGCAGTCCTTGAACGACAAGTGTGCGTTACCGGGCAAACGGCCGACCGGGTCGCCCGACAGCATCGCGCCGGGCGCGGTACCGGTGATGCCCTCGATCAGGGCGTCGCGCAGGGCCGTGAGCCGCTCACCGTGCTCGGCCTGGTGCTCCACCGCATGGGCCACCGCGACCGCGAACCCGGCCGTCGCCGGCGTGTCCAGCGTGCCCGAACGGACGTCGCGCTCCTGGCCGCCGCCATGCACGATCGGCACCAGCTTGGTCTCCTTGCGGACCACCAGGGTGCCGATCCCGTACGGCCCGCCGACCTTGTGTCCCGACACGGTCATCGCGTCGACCCCCAGCTCGGCGAAGTTCACCGGCACCTGCCCGACCGCCTGGACGGCGTCGGTGTGCACCGGGATCGCGTGCTCCTTCGCCAGCGCGGCGATCGCCTGGACCGGTTGCAGCGTGCCGACCTCGTTGTTGGCCATCATCAGCGTGACGAAGGACACGGACGCGGGGTCCGACTCGATCGCCTGCTGGACGGCTTCGGGTCGGACGCGACCCAGTTCGTCGACGGGCAGCCACTCGAGCTCGGCCCCCTCGTGCTCGGCGAGCCAGACGGCCGGATCGAGGACCGCGTGGTGCTCGATGCCGCTCAGCAGGATCCGGCGGCGGCGCGGATCCTCGGCCAGCCGGGCCCACCACAGGCCCTTCAGCGCGAGGTTGTCGGCCTCCGTGCCGCCGGAGGTGAAGACCACCTCGCTCGGCTGGGCCCCCAGCGCCTCGGCGATCGTCTCGCGGGACTCCTCGACGGTCCGGCGGGCGGCGCGCCCCGACCCGTGCAGCGACGAGGCGTTGCCGGTCCGCCCGAGGTGCGCGGCCATCGCCTCGATCGCCACGGGCAGCATCGGAGTCGTCGCAGCGTGATCGAGGTAGACCGTACGACGGCCGGAAGAGGTCATAACACCCTCAAGAGTAAGTCCTCGGCGGATGTTCCCGTTCAGCCGCCGTTGATCTGGGCAAGCCAGCCGTGGCCGGGGTGCAGGTGGTGCACCATGTCGGCGAGCCAGGTGCGTTTCGCGGCGGAGAGCAGCGGGAGGACGGCGGCCAGGTCCTGGCGGTCCTTGGGCCGATCCAGCCGGGCCTTGTAGGCGACCGCCATCTCGGGGTTCAGGTACCGGATCCCGTCGTCGGCGACCCAGGTC
This sequence comes from Kribbella sp. CA-293567, assembly GCF_027627575.1. NCBI lineage: Bacteria > Bacillati > Actinomycetota > Actinomycetes > Propionibacteriales > Kribbellaceae > Kribbella > Kribbella sp. CA-293567. The sequence goes on along the minus strand of NZ_CP114065.1, from coordinate 2,521,296 downwards.
ACCTCGTCGAGCGCGTAGTCCAGCGACGGGTCGCGACGGAACACCCAGCGCCCGTCGCGATCCGGGTTGAGCACCACGTCGTACTTCCACGGCGCCAGCGCGTGCTCGCGCAGCCACACCTGATCGGCGGTCTCGGGCAGTACCGGCTCGTCGACCGGCAGCGGCGAGAGCATCCGGCTCCCCACCGACCACACGTGGTACCGGCCATCGGCGTACCGCACCAGTTCCGGCACGTGCTTGCGCCAGAACGACACGTCCAGATCGTCATGCGGCCGTGAAACCCCGGTGAACGCCTCCACCGCCCAGCCGCCCGCGATCCACCAGTCCAGGCCGAGACCGCCGAAGAACTCGGCCGCCTCCTGCCGGGAAGCCGGTTCGACCGGCCCGTACAGGCGCTGGAAGGCGAGCTCGTCGGGGTCGAGGCCCTCGCCGTACCAGTGCCTTTGCTCCATCCCCCGATCCTGACACCTCGTTCGCCCGGACGAAAACGCCCCGGGCGGTTGTCGCCGGCGACGAATACTGGGCGTCCCGGCGGTCCTAGCGTCGGCACATGGCGACCCTGAACGAAATCCAGACGTGGCTCCAAGACCGGCTCCCGGCGTTGCTCGCCGAGCACCAGGTCCCCGGTACGGCGGTCGGCGTGCTGTTCGGCGGCGAGGTGATCGACCACGCGGCCGGCGTACTGAGCACCGCGACCGCTGTCGAGGCGACTCCTGACAGCGTCTTCCAGATCGGCTCGATCACCAAGGTCTGGACCACGACGCTGGTCCTGCAACTGGTCGACGAGGGCAAGGTCGATCTCGACCGGCCGCTGCGCGACTACCTGCCGGAGTTCAAGATCGGCGACGAGGCCGCGGCCGCCGTCATCACCGTGCGCCAGCTGCTCAGCCACACGTCCGGTTTCGAGGGCGACATCTTCAACGAGACGGGCAAGGGCGACGACGCCGTCGAGAAGTTCGCCGCCTCGCTCAACGAGGTCGGCCAGCTGTTCGGCCCGGGCGAGATGTTCTCCTACAACAACGCGGCCTTCGCGATGCTGGGCCGGCTGATCGAGGTACTGCGGGAGAAGCCGTTCGACACCGCGCTGCGCGACCACCTGCTGACCCCGCTCGGCCTGACCCACTCGGCCACCGACCCGTACGAGGCGATCCTGCACCGTGCCGCGGTCGGTCACCTCCGGCCTACTCCCGACGCGGCCCCGGTGCCGGCGCCGTTCTGGGGGATGACCCGCGGGATGGCACCCGCGGGCGCCATGCTGGCGATGCGGCCACGAGACCTGCTGGCCTTCGCCAAGATGCACCTCGACTCGGGCACAGCGGCAGACGGTACCGCGGTGCTGAGCCCGGCCGCGGTGAAGGCGATGCAGGAGCCTCAGGTCAAGCTGCCCTCGCTCGGCCTGATGGGTGACGCGTGGGGGCTCGGCTGGGAGATCTTCGACTGGGACGGCACCACCGTGATCGGCCACGACGGCGGAACCATCGGGCAGAGCGCCTTCCTGCGGATCGTGCCCGAGCACGGTCTGGCGGTCACCGTGCTGACCAACGGCGGCGACGCGATCGAGCTCTACAAGGCGGTCATGGGCCACCTGGTCGAGGAGCTCGCCGGCCTCGACCTGCCGGCCCTGCCCACTCCCCCGGCCGAGCCGGTGCCGATGAACACGGACCGGTTCCTCGGCACCTACAGCTGCGACGTCGCCGACTTCACCGTCCGGCAGGACGACGAGGGCAAGGTCTGGCTGGACCAGACGCCGAAGGGGATGTTCGCCGAGCTCGGTCCCGCGCCCGATCCGGTCGAGCTGGTCGGCCGCGACGAGCAGAGCCTGATCGCCCTGGTCACCGAGAACGGCGTGAACATGCCGCAGGTCTTCCTCGGCGACGACGGCAGCGGCCGCGCGCTCTACCTGTTCAACGGCCGGGCCATCCGCCGCGCCGCAGCCTGATCCGACCCCGCAGCAACGATCCAGCTTCCTGGAGGCACCATGAGATCCGCATTCACCGTTGCGGTGGCCGGCGCGCTGGTCACCGGGCTGGTCCTGTCCGGTTGCAGTTCCGGCGGCGAGACGACCGCCGCCGGCAAGCCGGTGGAGGGCCAGACGCTGACGATGGCGCTCAGCGGCGACCCCGGCAACCTGGACCCGCAGTTCACCTCCCTGTCGATCACCATGCAGGTGGACAAGTTCCTCTACGACTCGCTGCTCAACATCGACGCGAAGGGTCAGCAGGTCGCCGGCCTCGCCGAGAAGTGGGAGGGCACGACCACCACCGCGAAGTACACGCTGCGCAAGGGCATCACCTGCCTGGACGGTACGCCGCTGACGGCGAGCACGATCGCGGAGAACATCAACTTCGTCGGCGATCCGGCCAGCAAGTCGACCCGGATCGGGGTCTTCGTGCCGCCCGGCGCCAAGGCCACCGGTGACGACGCGGCCGGCACGGTGACCGTGACGGCGGCCGCGCCCGACGCCTTCCTGGTGCGCAACGTCGGCGGCCTGCACATCGTCTGCGCCAAGGGCATGAAGGACCGCGGCCTGCTCAAGCAGGGCTCGGACGGCACCGGCATGTTCAAGGTCACCGAGGCTGTTCCGGGTGACCACTACACGCTGACCCGCCGCAAGGAGTACGCGTGGGGGCCGGGTGACTTCAAGGCCGACCAGGCCGGGCTGCCGGACAAGGTGGTGCTGAGGGTCCTCGCCAACGAGACCACCACGTCGAACCTGCTGCTGTCCGGCGAGGTCAACATCGCGCCGGTCGCCGGCCCCGACCGGAAACGGCTGGAGGCGCAGAAGCTGTTCTCCCGCAGTGCCGGTTCGCCGCTGGGCGAGCTTTGGTTCAACCAGAAGGCCGGTCTTCCTACCGCGGACCTCGCCGTACGCCGGGCGCTGACGCAGGGCCTCGACCTGGCTCAGCTCGGCAAGGTGATCACCGGTGGCGCCGGTTCGCCGACCACCAGCCTGGTCGTCCCCGGCACCGGACCCTGCAACGACGACACGGTCACCGGCAACCTGCCCGGTTTCGACCTGGCGGCCGCCAAGGCCGGTCTCGACGCGGCCGGCTGGAAACCCGGTGCCGGCGGCATCCGGGAGAAGGACGGTGCCAAGCTCTCGCTGGTCTTCTACTACCCGACCAACCTCGGTCCGACGATGCAGTCCGCCGGAGAACTGCTGCAGAAGTCCTGGACCGACCTCGGGATCGGCGTTTCCCTGAAGGCCGTCTCCACCGCCGAGGTCAGCACGGTCATCCTGGCCGGTCAGGGCACCTGGCACGCCGGCCTGATCCCGCTGACGGTCAGCCTGCCCAGTCAGCTGGTCAGCTTCCTGTCCGGGACCGGACCGCCGAACGGCAGCAACTTCTCGTCGATCAAGAACCCGGCGTACGACGCCGCGGTCAAGAAGGCGGCCTCGATCGCCGGAGCCGACGGGTGTGCCGACTGGGCGGCCGGTGAGCGGGCGCTGTTCGAGCAGGTCAACGTGGTGCCGTTCGCCAACTCGACCGTGCCGGTCTTCGCCAAGGGCGCCACCTTCGAGCTCAGTGACGGCGTCTCCCCTGCCTCCATCCGGATGCTGGGGTGAGCCGGTGACCGCGACGGTCAGCGCACCCGGCGCGGCCGCGAACTTCACCACCCACCCGTGGGTGCGGTTCGCGGCCCGCCGGTTCGGGCGGCTGGTCGGCTCTGTGCTGGTGCTGGTCAGTGCCGCCTTCCTGATGATTCACCTGATCCCCGGCGACCCGGTCCGGGCCGCACTGGGACCAGCGGCGGCACAGAGCCTGGTCGACGCGCAGCGTGAGTCACTCGGCCTCAACGACCCGCTGTGGCTGCAGTACCTGCACTTCCTGCAGCACCTCTTCACCGGCAACCTCGGTACGTCGATCACCACCGGTCTCCCGGTGTCGGACGTGATCCAGGACCGGTTGCCCGCGACGCTCCAGCTGGCCGTCGGCGCTTTCCTGCTGGCGATGCTCATCGCGCTGCCGGTCGGCCTGGTCCTCGGTGTCCTGACCCGGGCCGGGCGCCGGCCGCGCACCGAACTGACCTTCACTTCGTCGTCGATAGTCCTGGCCGCGATCCCGGAGTTCCTGCTGGCAGTAGGGCTCGTCTACGTCTTCGCAGTGAAGCTCCAGTGGTTCCCGGTCGCAGGCCGCGGCACTGCTGCGTCGTACGTGCTGCCGATGATCTCGCTGGCTATCGGCCCTGCGGCGGTCCTTGCTCGCATCTGCCGGGTGGAACTCCTCGCAGTACTGCAGACGGATTACCTACGCACCGCACGAGCCAAGCGGCTTCCTGCGGCAGCCATTTACCTGCGGCACGCGCTCCCGAACGCAGTGACCGCCACCATCACCCTTGGCGGTCTACTACTCGGCGGCATGGTCGCCGGGACAGTGCTGGTGGAGAACGTCTTCGGCTGGCCCGGGCTGGGCAGCACGATCGTCTCCTCGATCCTGGCCAAGGACTACCCACTCGTGCAGGGCGTAGTGCTCGTGTACGGCGCCGGCGTCCTGCTGGTCAACCTGGCGGTCGACGTGATCCTCGCTCTGCTGGACCCGCGCTCCACGATCAGGGACAGCTGATGCGGGCCCGCTGGATGGCAGTACTCCGTACGCCGGTCGGCGCGGGCGCCGGGGTGCTCCTGCTCGCAGTACTCCTCCTCGCGTTGCTCGCCCCCATGCTCTGGTCCGACCAGGCCAACGCGATCGACACCGAGCACCTGCTGGAAGGCACGTCGGCCGAGCACTGGCTCGGCACCGACAACCTCGGCCGCGACATCTTCTACCGGGTCCTCGTCGCCTCCCGGACGTCGATCCTGCTCGCCCTGACCGCGACCGCCATCGCCGTCGTCACGGGACTCGCGCTGGGCTGCGCTCCGATGCTGCTCGGCCGGCGGGCGGGCCGGCTGACGACCGCGATGGTGGACATCGCGGTCGCGTTCCCCGGACTGCTGCTCGCGCTGTTCTTCGCGGTCATCTTCGGAGTCGGCGCGAAGGGCGCGGTGCTGGCGATCGGCTTCGCGGGCGCGCCGTCGTTCGCGCGGCTGGCGCAGACACTGGTCGCCGGGATCGCGGAGCGGGACTTCGTCTCCGCCGCGCGGATCGCCGGGGTCGGCCGGTTCCGGATGCTGGTGCGGCACGTGCTGCCGAACATCGCCGAACCGCTGGTGGTGAACGCGACGATCGGGGCCGGCGGCGCGCTGCTCGCCTTCGCCGGGTTGTCGTTCCTGGGCCTGGGCGTGCAGCCACCGGCGTACGACTGGGGGCGGTTGATGGGCGAGAGCCTCAACAGCATCTATGTGCATCCGGCCGCCGCTCTCGCGCCCGGTGTCGCGGTGGTGATCGCCGGGCTGGCCTTCAACCTCTTCGGCGAGGCGGTGGCCAAGGGGTTCGGCGTACCGATTCTGAAGGGCGCCCGGGTGGTGGCTCCGCCGGAGACCATGCCCGCGGCGCCCGTCGACGACGATGCGGTACTGGTCGTCAGGGATCTGCGAGTCACCTTCCCCGGGCCGGTCACACCGGTTCGCGGGATCAGCTTCACCCTGCACAAGGGCGAGATCGTCGGCGTGGTCGGCGAGTCCGGGTCGGGCAAGAGCCTGACCGCCCTCGCGGTCGCCCAACTGATCGAGCCGCCCGGCCAGGTGCACGCGTCAGAACTGTCCTTCCTCGGCGCACCGCTGCTCGGACAGGTCGCCGGCCGCAGTACCGCGGACGCGCGGCGGCGGCTGCTGGGTACGTCGTTCGCGATGGTCTTCCAGGACCCGATGACCTCGTTCAACCCGACGATGCGGATCGGCGCGCAGTTGGCCGAGGGCGCCCGCGAGCACCAGGGGATGTCCCGGCGGCAGGCGATGAACCGGGCCGTCGACCGGTTGCGCGCGGTCCGGATCCCGACCCCCGAGCGGCGGGCCAAGCAGTACCCGCACGAGTTCTCGGGTGGGATGCGGCAGCGCGCGATGATCGGGATGGGCCTGATGGGAACGCCGGCGTTGATCGTCGCCGACGAGCCGACCACCGCGCTCGACGTCACGGTGCAGCGCCAGGTGCTCGACCTGCTGGAGAAGATCCGGACCGAGAACGAGGTCGCCGTGCTGCTGATCAGTCACGACATCACCGTCGTCGCGCAGGTCTGCGACCGCGTCCTGGTGATGTACGCCGGACGCATCGTCGAGGACCTGCCGGCCGCTGACCTCACAACCGGCGCGCGTCATCCCTACACGCGAGCTCTGCTGGCCGCCGTGCCGGATCTCGACACCCCGCTCGACGAGCCGCTCGCGGTGATCCCAGGCCGGCCGGTGGATCCGTCGCAACTCCCGTCCGGCTGTGCTTTCGCGGCTCGCTGTGAGTTCGCCTCGGACCGCTGCCGGACCGATGATCCGGAGCTGACCAGCCACGGGCCGGCGCACGAGGTGGCCTGCTGGAACCCGCAGGGCACGGTCGCCTGGCAAGCTCGGTACCTGGGCCACGAGTCGATTCGGACGGGACGGCGATGAGCGAACTGCGCTTCGACCAGGTGACGGTCCGGTTCGGGACCGGCAGCCGCGCGATGACCGCCGTCGACGCGGTCGACCTGACGGTTCCGTCGGGCCAGGTGGTCGGGCTGGTCGGCGAGTCGGGGTCCGGTAAGTCGACGCTGGCCAGGGCCGCGGTCGGGCTGGCCGAGCCCTGCTCGGGTCAGATCCTGCTGGACGGCCGGCCGCTGACCGGCGTACGGCGTCAGCGGGCCGGCGCCCCGCGTCCTCTGCAGATGGTGTTCCAGGACCCGTACTCGTCGCTCGACCCGCGGATGACGATCGGCGACTCGATCGCCGAGGCGGTCCCCCGCTCCGACGGCCCGGCCGAGCAGCGGCGCGAGGAGGTTCAGCGGCTGCTCGAGCTGGTCGGGCTCGACAGCGGACGCGCGACCGACTATCCGGGCGCGTTGTCCGGCGGCCAGCGGCAGCGAGTCGCCATCGCGCGAGCGCTGGCCGGGCGTCCCGACGTGCTCATCGCCGACGAGATCACCTCCGCGCTGGACGTCTCGATCCAGGGCTCGGTGCTCAACCTGGTCCGCTCGCTGCAACGTGAGCTGAAGCTGTCGATGCTGTTCATCTCGCACAACCTGGCCGTGGTGCGTTACGTGAGCGACCTGATCGCCGTGATGTACCTCGGGCGGATCGTGGAGTTCGGTCCGGCCGAGCAGATCCTCGGCGACCCGCAACACGCCTACACCCAAGAACTTCTCGCCGCCGTACCCCGGCGCAGCCAATGAACGCCCTGTCCAAGGAGGACCTCCCCGTGACCCGACGTCCGCGCATCGAAGACCTGACCGAGCTCGCAGTACCGGAGCAGCCCGCGCTCTCGCCGGACGGCACCCAGGTCGCCTACGTCCTGCGCACCACGGATCTGGAGGGCGACCGCACTATGCGCAGCCTGTGGCGAGTGCCGACGTCCGGCGGCGAGCCGCAGCAGCTCACCCGAGGCGAGAGCGACCTGTCGCCTGTCTGGTCGCCGGATGGAAGCCAGTTGGCGTTCCTGCGCGCCAAGGACGGACCGGCGCAGCTCTGGGTGCTTCCGATCGGTGGCGGCGAGCCTGAACAGTTCACGACGCTGCCGCTCGGTGCTGGTACGCCGCGGTGGAGTCCTGACGGAAGCCGGATCGCCTTCAGCGCCCCGGTGGACATCGCCGACTCCAGCAGCGATTCGCCGATCGTCACCGAGCGACTGGACTACCAGGCCGATGGCGCGGGCTGGCTGCGGACCATGCGCAATCACGTGCATCTGCTGGAGGTCGGGACCAAGAAGTGCCGGCAGGCCACTGAGGGCGACTGGCACGCCGGTGATCCCGCCTGGTCGCCGGACGGAAGCAAGTTGGCCTTCGGAGCCGCCACTGCTGCCGACACCGACCTCAACCCCACCGCACCGGCGTACGTGCTGGATGCGACCGATGAGAAGGCCGAACCGCAGTTGGCCGGCCTGGCTGAGGGTCTGGTCGGTCCGGTCACCTGGACGGCGGACGGCGACGCTCTGGTGGTCGTCGGCAACCCGGCTGGGCCGGTGGGACATGCTGCGCTGCTGCGGCTGTGGCTCGGCAACGGCGACGTACTGAACCTCGGAGAGTCCCTCGACCGCAATGTGGTGCCTGGCGGACCGGCGTACCCGGGAGCGTTGCCTGCACTGACCGATGACGGCCGCGCTGTGTTGTTCGCCGTCCGCGACCGGGGCTGCAGTCACCTGTACTCCGTCCCCGTCGACGGTGGCACGCCGAAGCAGCTGCTGGGCGAGCCGGGACAGAACGTCTCCGGCCTCACTGTCGCCGGTGGTACCGCGGCACTCGTGCTGACGACCCAGACGTCGTACGGCGAGATCGCCACGCTCGACCTGGCATCCGGCGAGGCGACCACCCTGACGGCGTACGGCGAGAAGCTGGGCGACGTGGAGCACTTTGCCCGGGAGGAGCGGGAGTTCACCGTCTCCGACGGGACCGTCGTGGCGGGGTACGTGATCCGCGATCCCGCCGTGACCGGGCCGCAGCCGCTGCTGCTGGACATCCACGGAGGTCCGCACAACGCGTGGAACGCGGTGGCCGACGAGGTGCACTTCTACCATCAGGAGCTGGCGGCACGCGGCTGGATCGTGCTGCTGATGAACCCGCGCGGCAGCGACGGCTACGGCGAGGCCTTCTACAACGCGGCGCTCGGCGGCTGGGGCACGGCGGACGCGAAGGACTTCCTCGAACCGCTCGACGAACTGGTTGCCGAGGGCATCGCCGATCCGCAGCGGCTGGCCGTGGCAGGATACAGCTACGGCGGCTTCATGACCTGCTACCTGACCAGTCGCGACGACAGGTTCGCGGCAGCGGTCACCGGTGGTGTGGTCAGCGACCTGGCCAGCATGGCCGGTACGTCGGACAGCGGGCACTACCTGAGCGCGTACGAGCTGAACGGCCCCGGCGACTTCAGCGCCATGTCGCCCTTCAGCCAGGTCGACCAGGTGAAGACGCCGACCCTGGTGCTGCACGGCGACGCGGATGTCCGTTGCCCGGTCGGGCAGGCCCAGCAGTGGCACACGGCGCTGCGGGAGCAGGGCGTACCGACGCAACTGGTGCTCTACCCGGAGGCGAGTCACCTCTTCATCGTCGAGGGCAGGCCGTCGCACCGCCTCGACTTCAACCGCCGCATCGTCGACTGGGTCGAGCAGTACGCCGGTGACGCGAACGGTCCGCGGCGGGCCCGCATCGACGCGGCGCACTGGCAGCGTCGCCTCACCACCCTCGCGGCCAAGCACGGCGTACCGGGGGCGACGCTGGGCATCCTGCGCCTGCAGGACGGCGTGGACGAGGAACTGGTCGAGGCCGCGACCGGCGTACTGCTCAAGGAGACCGGCGTCGAGGTGACCACCGACTCGCTGTTCCAGATCGGTTCGATGTCGAAGGTCTGGACCGCGACGCTGGCGATGCAACTGGTCGACGAGGGGTTGCTCGAACTGGACGCACCGCTCGTCGAGGTGCTGCCGGAGCTACGGCTGGGTGACCCCGATGTCGCCAAGCAGGTGACGATGCGGCACCTGCTCACCCACACCAGCGGGATCGACGGGGACGTGTTCACCGACACCGGGCGGGGTGACGACTGTCTGGAGAAGTACGTCGACGGGCTGGCCGAGGTCGGGCAGAACCATCCGCTCGGCGTCACCTGGTCGTACTGCAACTCCGGCTTCTCGCTGGCCGGCCGGGTGATCGAGAAGCTCACGGGCAAGACCTGGGACGAGGCCCTGCGTGAGCGACTCATCAAGCCGCTGGGGCTCGGGCACACGGTGACCCTGCCTGAGGAGGCGCTGCTGCACCGGGCGGCGGTCGGGCACGTCGGCGAGAGCCCGGACGAGCTGACGAAGGCACCGGTCTGGGGCCTGCCGCGGTCGCTCGGACCAGCCGGCCTGATCGTCTCCACCGCGGCCGACGCGCTGGCCTTCGCACGCCTGCACCTGAAGGGCGGCGTGGCGCCGGACGGCACCCAGGTGCTCCGCCAGGAGACCGTGGAGCTGATGGCCGAGCAGCACGCGGAACTGCCGGACAAGTACTCGCTCGGCGACTCGTGGGGGCTGGGCTGGATCCGGTTCGGCTGGGACGGGCAGCGGCTGATCGGGCACGACGGCAACACGATCGGCCAGGCCGCTTTCCTGCGGGTCCTGCCTGCCGAGAAACTGGCGGTGACGCTGCTGACCAACGGCGGGAATTCACGTGACCTGTACGAGGAGCTGTACCGCGAGATCTTCCGCGACCTGGCCGGCCTCGAGATGCCGTCGTCGTTGACCCCGCCCGCCGAGCCGCCGGTGGTCGAGCCGACCTTGCACGTCGGTCGCTACGAGCGGGCCGCGACGCTTCAGGAGATCTTCGTCCGCGACGGCGACGCCGTCCTGCGGACGACGGTGACCGGGCCGCTCGCGGAACTGATGCCGGAACCGTCGCAGGAGTTCCCGCTGGTCCCGGTCGACGGGAGCGGCGATCTCTTCGTGATGCGGCCGCCGGGCTCGCTGACCTGGATCCCGGTGACGTTCTACTCTCTGCCCACTGGTGAGAAGTACTTGCACTGTGGGGTTCGCGCGACACCGAAGGTGGGCTGATGACTGAACTCGTCGAGCGGATGCAAGCGGCGTTGCCGTCGATGCTGCGCGACCTGGAGACCCTGGTGACGCACGAGTCGCCGTCGGCGGATCTCGCCGCGGTGGCCGCGAGCGCCGAACTGGTCGGGCGACTGGGGACCGAGCGGCTCGGCACCGCACCGGAGTACGTGGTGATCGACGGGCGGACGCATCTGCGCTGGCGGCTCGGCGACGGTCCGTCGCGGGTGCTGGTCGTCGGGCACCACGACACGGTCTGGCCGGTCGGTTCGCTGGCCACGCATCCGTTCGCGATCGAGGACGGCGTCCTGCGGGGGCCGGGGTGCTTCGACATGAAGACCGGCCTGGTGATGGCGTTCCATGCGGTGGCCGCGCTGCCCTCGGCGGCCGGCGTCACGGTGCTGGTGACCGGTGACGAGGAGCTGGGGTCGCCGTCGTCGCGAGCGTTGATCGAGGAAGAGGCGGCCGGATGTGTGGCCGCGCTGGTGCTGGAGGCTTCGGCGGAAGGCGCCTTGAAGCTCGAGCGCAAGGGCGTCTCCACCTACGAGGTCCGGATCGCCGGGCGCGCCTCGCATGCCGGGCTCGAGCCCGAGCTCGGGGTGAACGCCAGCATCGAGGCCGCGCACCAGATTCTCGCGGTCAGCCGGCTGGGCGACGCGTCGGTGGGAACGAGCGTGACGCCCACCGCCCTGACCTCCGGTACGACGCGGAACACCGTGCCCGCCGAAGGCAGCTTCATGGTCGATGCGCGGGCTCGCACCGTGGCCGAACAACTCCGGGTGGATGCTGCGATGCACTCGCTGCAACCGGTGCTGGCCGGGGCGTCGCTGGAGATCGTCGGTGGGCCGAACCGGCCGCCGCTGGAGCGGAAGATGTCCGAGGAGCTCTACCGGCGGGCTTCGTCGCTGGCCGACTCCCTCGGGCTGGCGCCGTTGCGCGAGATCTCGGTCGGAGGTGCCTCCGACGGGAACTTCACGGCCGGCGTCGGTACTCCGACCCTGGACGGTCTGGGGGCCGTCGGTGGTGGCGCTCACGCCGACGACGAACATGTCGTGGTGGCCGAGATCGCGCCGCGGACGGCCTTGCTGACAGCGCTGATCGCCGACCTGCTGGACACGCCATGAGCATCCCCGACATCGCCTTCGGTGCGCGGCTCGAGGACGCCACCCGGGACGGCCTGGCGGCGGCCGAGTCGGCCGGCGTACAGATCCGGGAGCTGTGGGAGCTGGCCGAGCTCGACGAGGTCTACCGCCTGTACGACGCGATCTGGCGGCCGGACCCGAAGAACCCACCGATCACCACGGAACTGCTGCGGGCGTTGTCGAAAGCGGGCAACTACGTCGCCGGCGCGTACGACGGGGACGAACTGGTCGGTGCGTGCATGGGGTTCTTCGGGGCGCCGGCCGAGGTGGCGATGCACAGCCACGTGGCCGGGGTGTCCGGGGCGGCGCGCGGGCGCAACGTCGGGTTCGCGCTCAAACTGCACCAGCGGGCGTGGGCTTTGCAGCGCGGTGTCACGACGATCTCGTGGACGTTCGATCCGTTGATCCGGCGCAACGCCTACTTCAACCTGGCGAAACTCGCCGCGCGTCCGACCGAGTACCTGACCAACTTCTACGGGTTCATGCACGACGGCATCAACAACGGCGACGACTCCGACCGCCTGCTGATCCGCTGGCAGCTCAACGCCCCGGAGGTCGCCGCGGCGGGCGCCCGGTCGATCACGTCCACGGGCCCTGCGCTTTCGTTGCCTCAAGCAACGGTGGCGCTGGCGTGCGGGGACGACGGGCGGCCCGTCCTGGGAGCCTCCGCTTCGGCCGGCGGGACGCTGCTGGTCGCCGTACCGGCTGATGTGGAGGGGTTGCGGCAGAGCGATCCGGCGGCCGGCAAGGAGTGGCGGGTGGCGTTGCGGGAAGTGCTGGGTGGGTTGATGGCCGACGGTGCCCGGGTGACCGGCTTCGACCGGGCCGGCTGGTACGTGCTCGAACAAACTGGAGAGGGACTGCTGTGATGAAGCTGACCGGAGTCGAGCTACGCCGGATCTCGTTGCCCTTGGTGTCTCCGTTCCGGACCTCGTTCGGGACCGAGACGACCCGGGACGCGCTGCTGGTGCGGGTGGTCAGCAACGAGGCGGAGGGCTGGGGTGAGTGCGTCGCGATGACCGGGCCGCTGTACTCCTCGGAGTACGTGGACGGTGCGGTCGACGTGGTCCGGCGGTTCTTCGTGCCGGCCCTGGCCGCGGTGGAAGGGCTGACCGCCGTCGGGGTGGCACCGGCGTTGGCCAAGTTCCACGGGCATCGGATGGCGAAGGCGGCGGTGGAGACCGCAGTACTGGATGCCGAACTGCGGGCCGAGGGACGACCGTTGGCCCGGGAGCTCGGGGCTGTGCACGACCGCGTGCCGTGCGGGGTGTCGGTCGGCATCATGGACTCGATCGGCGAGCTGCTGGACGCCGTCGAGGGGTATCTCGACGAGGGCTATCTGCGGATCAAGCTGAAGATCCAGCCGGGCTGGGATGTCGAACCGGTCGCCGCCGTGCGGGAGCGGTTCGGCGACGTGCTGCTCCAGGTGGACGCCAACACGGCGTACTCGGTGTCGGACGCGCGGCACCTGGCGCGGCTCGATCCCTTCGAGCTGCTGTTGATCGAGCAACCCCTCGACGAGGAGGACGTGCTCGGGCACGCGGAGCTGGCGCGCCAGCTCAAGACGCCGGTCTGCCTGGACGAGTCGATCACCTCGGCGCGCGCCGCCGCCGCGGCGATCACCCTCGGCGCCTGCTCGATCGTCAATGTGAAGCCCGGCCGGGTCGGCGGCTATCTGGAGTCCCGCCGGATCCACGACGTCTGCGTCGCGCACGGTATCCCGGTCTGGTGCGGCGGCATGCTCGAAACCGGTCTCGGCCGCGCCGCCAACGTCGCTCTGGCTGCCCTGCCCGGCTTCACTCTTCCCGGCGACACCTCCGGCTCGAGCCGGTACTACGCGACCGACATCACCGCGCCGTTCACTCTCCAGGACGGCCACCTGCCGGTCCCCACCGCTCCTGGCATCGGGGTCGATCCGCTCCCGGACGAGCTGGCCGCCGTCACCACGTCAACCGAGTGGATCCCGCTCTAGTCGTTCCGGACACAACGACAGGCAGAAGTCGCCTTGGGTAGGGCGACCCCCGCCTGAGCCGACTGGCCGAAGCCCCGGATCGGGCACCACTGCCTGTCGTTGTGTACACGCCCGCCTCCGCTCTGCTCTCGGACTTGTCGGAGCGGACTATTCGGGGTGCGGATCTTGTGTGGCCGGACGAACTAGGCTGGACCTCCGGCTCCTAACTTCGGAGAGGTGCTGCCTTCCGTGACGAACCGACCTCGCGCAAGTCTCGGCCGTGTCCTCGACGACCTGGGCGCCACCTTGCTGGAGCTCGTCCACGGCGATCCGGACGTGCCGCTGGAGATCGGCGGAGTCGTGACTCACGATCCGCTGGACGAACCGGTGCTCCCCCGCCACGCTCTGGTCCTGGGCGTCGGTCTGCAGGAGCCCTCGCTGATCTCCTGGGTGTTGCGCGACCTCGGCCGTCAGCAGGCCGCCGGGCTCGTGGTTCGTTCGCCGATCGCGGCTCACACCTCGATCACCGAGGCTGTCGCCGAGTCCGGCGTCGCACTGCTGGGCCTGACTCGCGGCGCCTCCTGGGACCAGCTGGCAGTGCTTCTCCGCTCTCTGCTGGCCGAAGGGGACGTGGGCATCGCCGAGCCGGAGACGCTCGGCGGCATGCCATCGGGAGACCTCTTCGCCCTGGCCAATGCGGCGGCTGCCCTGCTGGATGCCCCGGTCACGATCGAGGACCGCAGTTCGCGCGTTCTCGCCTTCTCCGGCCGTCAGGATGAGGCCGATGTCGCCCGTGTGGAGACAGTCCTCGGCCGGCAGGTACCGCAGCGCTATTCACGCCTGCTCAGCGAACGCGGGGTGTTCCGTGAGCTCTACCGCAGCGACCGGCCGGTGCACGTGCCACCGCTGCCGATCACCTCGAAGGAGTTCACCATCCCCCGGGTCGCTGTCGCCGTCCGCGCCGGTGACGAGATCCTCGGCTCGATCTGGGCCGCCGTCCGTGAGCCCCTCAGCGAGGAACGCACGCAGGCACTCTGTGACGCGGCCAAGTTGGTCGCCCTGCACATGCTGCGCATCCGGGCCGGCGCCGACGTCGAACGCCGGCTCCGCGCGGACCTGGTCAGTACCGCGCTCGAAGGCGGTGCCGGCGCACGCGATGCACTTGACCGCCTCGGCCTGGCCGACCAGCCGGTCGTCGTACTGGCCGTGTCGATGCTGACCTCTCCGCATCACTCCGGCCCGGGAGCCGCCCCGGGGTCCGACACTCTCGCCGGAGAGGCAGGGCTGGCGACCGAGCGTCAGCGCCTGGCGGATGCGTTCGCCATGCACTTGGGCGCCGTCCACCCCCGCTCTGCCGCGGCGCTGGTCGGTGACATCGCCTATGGCCTGGTCCCGGTCCGCGCCGATCGCTCGGACGGGGAGGAGATCGCGGTACGGATCGCCAAGGACTTTCTCGACCGGATCGGTGATCGGGTCTCGGCGACGATCGGTGTCGGACCCGTCGTCCAGGAGACTGCTCGCCTGCCGCACGCCCGCGCCGGCGCCGACCGGGCCCTGCGCGTACTGCGAACCGGCCGCGGCTCCCAACGTATCGCGAGGCTGGCGGACGTCCACGTCGAGTCGCTGCTGCTCGAACTGCGCGACCTGATCGAGGCGCGCGGCGACCAGCCGACCGGCCCGATCGCCCGCTTGATCAGCTACGACCGCGAGCACAACTCCAACCTGGTGGAGACCTTGCGGGCCTGGCTGGACGCGTTCGGTGACGTGATCGCCGCGGCGGGCGCCGTCTACGTGCACCCCAACACCTTCCGCTACCGTCTCCGCCGCCTCGCCGAGGTAGGCGCCCTGGACCTCGACGACCCGGAGGCCCGCTTCGCCGCGATGCTCCAGCTCCGCGTCGTGAACCCACCCCGTCGCCCGACCGTCGCGACCGCACCGCCCGAGCGGTAGCCTGCCGCCGCGGACCGGGCCGGCGAGCCGGCGGGAACGACGTACGAGTGATCGCGCTTTCCTGCCCGGCCGACGTCTGCGCTAGGGTCGGCGACCATGCCTTGGTGGACTCGTGAGTCGGTACGTCAGACCTTGGCGATCCCGCTCGCCGTACTGATTGCTGTGCTGATGCCGGGAGACACGATGGTGAGAACCATCGCCGCCTGGGACGCCTACACCGTCTGCTATCTGCTGCTGACCTGGCTGGCGTACCGGAACCGCGATCCGGTCGCCCTGAGAGCTATGGCACTCCCGTCACGACGCCGCAAACTGACGGACCGGTTGTTCGTCTCATCGCCGGAGCAGCTCTCCCAGGCCGCCGCTGTGCTGGCGTTGGTCACCACGGTTCTCACGCTGCCACAAGCCCGTGACCTCGGTGCTCCACCGACTCTCGTGGTCTGGCTCTGCGTCATCTCCGTCATCAGCTGCTGGCTGACCCTGCAGACCGGCTTCGCGATCAGCTACCTCAGCCTGTACGTCGAGGAGGGCGGGCTCGACTTCCCCGGCGACCAGGAACCCGGGGTGGTGGACTTCGCCTACTTCGCGGTCTCGGTCGGCACCACCTTCGGCACCACCGACGTCACCGTCACCCGGAGCCGCATGCGCCGCCAGGTGCTGGTGCACGGCGTGCTCGCGTTCCTGTTCAACACGCTGATTCTCGCGGTGGCGATCACCATCGTCTCGACGTACCTGTCCGGCAGCTGACTGCCGGAGCGGGAGACCGGAGCAGGAGACAGACCTCGGCCCGGCCTGCTGGTGCGCGGGCCGGGCCGAGGGTGGTACCGGCGGAGCTAGGACTTGCGCTTGGTGACCTCTTCGGTGGTGGTCGGCAGGACCTTGTGAAGGTCACCGACCACGCCGAAGTCGACGAGTTCGAAGATGGGGGCCTCTTCGTCCTTGTTGATGGCAATGATGGTCTTCGAGGTCTGCATCCCGGCCCGGTGCTGGATGGCGCCGGAGATCCCCGCGGCGATGTAGAGCTGCGGTGAGACCGTCTTGCCGGTCTGGCCGACCTGGTAGGCGTGCGGGTACCACCCCGAGTCGACCGCGGCGCGAGAGGCGCCGACGGCTGCGCCGAGGGAGTCGGCGAAGGCTTCGATCGGGGCGAAGTCGCCGCCGGTGCCGCGGCCGCCGGAAACGATGATCGCGGCCTCGGTGAGCTCCGGGCGGCCGGTGGCCTCACGGGGCTTGGAGTCGGTGATCCGGGCGGCCTTGGCGGCGTCGGAGATGGTGACGTCGAACTCCTCCACCTCCGGGCTGGTCTCGGCGGCTTCCGGGGCCGCCGCGTTCGGCTTGACCGTGATGATCGGCGTGCCCTGGGTGAACTTGGCCTGCACCGAGTAGTTGCCGGCGAACACGGACTGGGTGGTGACCGGGCTGTTGCTGTCATCGGCCTGGACGTCCACGGCGTCGGTGATCAGGCCCGACTCGAGCTTGACCGCGAGCCGGGCGGCGATCTCCTTGCCCTCGGCGTTCGACGAGATCAGGATCGCGCTGGGCTCGATCTTGGCCGCGACCTGCGCCAGCGCCTCGGCCTTCGGGGCCACCAGGTACTGCGAGAGCTCGGGGTCGGTCAGCGCGATCACCTTGGTCGCGCCGTACTGACCGAGGGCCGGCAGCGCCTCCTGGACGCCTTCGCCGATGTAGACGGCGACGGGCTCGCCGAGGCGGCGCGCGATGGTGAGGAGTTCCGCGGTCGTCTTGCGGACCTTTCCACCGGTGTGGTCAACGAGAACGAGAACGTTCGGCATGTCTGCTCGCTCCTCAGAGGAACTTGTTGGTGGACAGGAACTCGACGAGCTGGGCAGCACCGCTGCCGTCCTCGTCGGTGACGATCGTGCCGGCCGTACGCGCCGGGCGCTCGGTCACCTGGATGACCTCGGTCCATGCCGACGCGATGCCGACCTGGTCGGGCGAGATCTCCAGGTCGGCCAGCGACCAGGTCTCGACCGGCTTCTTCTTCGCGGCCATGATGCCCTTGAACGACGGGTACCGCGGCTCGCCGGACTGGTCGCTGACGCTCAGCACCAACGGCAGCGTGCCCTCCACCGTGTCGCTGGCGGTGTCGCCGTCGCGGCGGATCGTGACGGTGTTGCCGTCGACGGTCACCGAGGAGCCGAGCGTGACTCCCGGCAGGCCGAGCCGCTCCGACACCATCGCCGGGACGACGCCCATCGAGCCGTCGGTGGAGGCCATCCCGAACACGATCAGGTCGGCCTCGAGCTTGCTCAGCGCCTTGGCCAGGATCAGCGAGGTCGCCACGGCGTCCGAGCCGTGGATGCCGTCGTCGTGCACGTGGACGCCGGCGTCGGCGCCCATCTGCAGGCCCTTCTTGATGGCGTCGGCGGCTTGCTCCGGCCCGACCGTGAGGATGGTGACCTCACCGTCGCCGGCTTCCTTCACGGTGAGCGCGGTCTCGACGGCGTACTCGTCCAGTTCGGACAGCAATCCGTCGACCCCGGCGCGATCCACCGTGTTGTCCTCGGAGCGGAAACGGCGGTCGGCCGTGGCATCCGGCACGAACTTCGCGCAGACGACGATCTTCATAGCGTGTGGGACCCCTTCTGGTTAACGGTCTCTCCCAGCCTGCCACGGATGTTACTCGCGAGAAACATATGACGCGTGCGAGTCCCATCACAGTCCGGCGGACGCCCAACGCGCGCACCCACCGCACCACCTAGTCTGACCGGGTGACCGAGACGTTACCGCTGACCGGTGAGAGAACAGCCCCCGGGATCTGGCACGAGAACTACTGGTTCGCCCGCCACGAGGCCGCCTACCGCTGGATCACGGCGAATTGGCTTGGTTCCGAACTACTGGGTTCCGACACCGGCCGGGTCCTCGACGCCGGCTGCGGCGAGGGGTACGGCGCGGACCTGCTGCGCCGGGCGGGGGCTGGGCAGGTCTTCGGCCTCGACTATGAAGGTACGACGCTTCGGCACGTCGCGAAGGCTTATCCACAGATCAATCTGGTGCAGGGCAATCTCGTCCGGACCGGGTTCGCCGACGACACCTTCGGGCTGCTCGTCTCGCTGCAGACGATCGAGCACCTCTGGGAGCAGCCGCGCTTCGTCACCGAGTGCGCGCGGATCGCCCGGCCGGGCGCCCTGGTCGTGCTGTCCACGCCCAACCGGCTGACCTTTCCGAGCGGCAACTGGTACCACACCAGGGAACTCACCGGACCGGAGTTCACCGAACTGGTCGAGGCCGACCTCGAGCTCGTCGAGACCTTCGGGCTGTGGCACGGCGAGAGGCTGACCGCCTGGGAGCAGCAGCACGGCTCCTGCGTGGACGCGCAACTGGCGTCGGACCACACCACCTGGTCAGCCGAGCTGATCGACCTGGTGACGGGAACCGATCACCAGGACTTCGTGATCCGGGCGGGCGACCTCGAGGACAGTCTCGACCTCGTCGTCGTCGCCCGCGCCCGGCTCACGTAGTACGGGACCTCACGGCCGGACGAAACGCTCGGCGAGCTTGCCGATCACCAGGTAGACCAGCGCCGCGATCCCCCAGTTGACCAGCAGGGTGTTCTTGGCCGTCTCCAACCGGAACAGATCCTTGAACGGGCCGACCAGGTCGTGGCCGCGCTCCAGCACCCACTTCACGATCTCGTTGCTCTGGTTCGCCTGGTCGAGAGCGGTGAACAGCGCTCCCAGCGCGAGCACCGCGGCAGCGATGACGGCGATCAGCCAGATCAGCGAGGCGAGCAGGTTCCGGAAGCGCTTGACGCCCGAGCCGACCGCGGACAGCGCGGCCTTGCCCTTGTCGGCCCCCGAAGAGGAAACAGGCTTCTTCGCCGTGGCGGCAGCCGGCTTGGCGACCGGCTGCTTCGGAGCGGTGGAGCCGGCCGTGGCCGCCGTACTGGGCGCGGCAGGCTGACGGGCGACCGGCTTCGTCACCGTGGTCTCGTCCTGCTTGGCCTCGGCGGCGGCCTTCTCGCGGGCCTTCTGCTCGGCGACGATCTCGGCCGCTGTCTTCGGCTTCGCCGACTTGGTCGCCGTTGCGGTCGTACTCCGGGCACCGGTGGCCGCGGGCGTCGAGGTGTCCTCAGCCCGCACGTCCTGCGGTGTCACCGCCTTCTCCGCGCCGGCGGTCTCGGCCGCCTTGTCGGGATGAGTAGCCACGTCGTCCATCTCCTCAGCCAGGGTCGGTTCCTCGTCCGCCACCGGTGCCTGCGCCGGCGGTTTCCTGCGTCGGTTGCCCGGGACCGGGCGCGGCGACAACTTGCGTCGCACCCTCCAGATCGGTGCGGGCGGTTCACCGTCCGCTGTGTCCAACGTAGCCAGATCCGCACCGTCCGTCACATCCGCCACCACGATCGGCACCGGATCGACCGCCCGGTGCCGCGCGTCGGCGAGGGAGCCGTCGGCGGCCGCCTGGTCCAGCGACCGCGCCGGGCCGGTCTGGTCAGCCACGCTGCTTCTCCTCTTCGACGGCCTCGGGGACATAGTGCCCGACTGGTGAGTAACTTGAGAACCCTCTGGTGTCATCTGCTTTGCCACCAGTTGTTCCGGCGGTGTTACCCGGCGGCGGCGTTGCTGGTTGTCGCACCGGAGGAGACGGGGGCGTGGGCGGGGTCGGCCGGATCGCGGCGGGGTCCGTCACGGTGGCTGAGGTGGGCGGCTTGCCGGACTTGAGGCGGGCGGTGGTTTCTTCGTTGCTGCGGGCCAGCTCCGCCAGGTAGGTGCGACGGTCGGCGTCGGCCTGGTAGCGGTCGACGCGGTTGCGGACCACGACGGCGGGGATGCCGACCGCCACGGAGTACGGCGGGATGTTGCCTCGGGCAACGCTGTTGGCGCCGATCACCGCGCCGCGGCCGATGTCGGTGCCGCGGGTGACCGTCACCTTGGTGGCCAGCCAGCAGTCGGGGCCGATCCGGACCGGGGACTTGACCAGGCCCTGGTCCTTGATCGGCAGGTCGAGGTCCTCGGTCCGGTGGTCGAAGTCGCAGATGTAGGTGGTGTCGGCGATCAGCGTGGAGGCACCGATCTCGATGTCCAGGTAGCAGTTCACCGTGACGTCGCGGGCGAAGACGACCTTGTCGCCGATCCGCAGCGTGCCCTCGTGCGCGCGCAGCCGGGTGTCGTCGCCCAGGTGCACCCACTTGCCGAGGATCAGCCGGCCGTGCCCCGGGCGGGCGACGATCTCCAGCTTCTTGCCCAGGAAGACGAATCCCTCGGTCACCACCTGCGGGTGCCGCAGCTTGAACCAGGCGAACCGCCAGTACCGCTTCAGGTAGTACGGCGTCCACGCCCGGTGGCGCACCACCCAGCGCAGATTCGCCGCCGTCAGCAACCGCATCCGTCCAGTATGTACACCGCTACTCGGCGACACCTGTGATCGACACGTTGTAGTAGAGCTCGTCGGGCACGACCTGCGACAGCACCTTGTCGACCTTCGACAACTGCAGCCACGACTTGTACGCGAACATCCGCCAGCCGAACCCGAGCTTCTCCTCCGGTACGGCGGCCTCGAACGTCCGGATCGGCCACCCGACCCAGGCCGCCAGCAGCTCTTCGGTCACCGTCTTGACCTCGACCGCGCCCGCTCGCTCGGCCATCCGCGCCAGCGTGTCCGGGTCGAACGTGTGCAGATCGACCACGGCCTCCAGCGCGGCGGCACGCGACGACTCGTCCAGCTCGGACTGCGGCCGGCGCCAACCGGTCAGGGCGGGGATCTTGGTGACGTTGGTGGTCGCCCACCAGGTCAGCCGCGACAGCCGTCGCGCCACGAAGTCGCCGTACCGGGTCGGCTCGCCGCAGATCACGAACCGGCCGCCCGGCTTGAGCACCCGCAGCATCTCGCGGAACGCCAGCTCGACGTCCGGGATGTGGTGGATCACCGCGTGCCCGATCACCAGGTCGAAGGTGTCGTCGTCGTACGGCAGCTTCTCCGCGTCGGCGACCTTGCCCTCGATCGCGAAGCCGAGGGTGTCCGCGTTGCGCTTGGCCGCCTCGACCATGCCCGGCGACAGGTCGGTGACGTGCGCCTCGGCCAGGACGCCGGCCAGCTTCAGGTTCAGCGTGAAGAAGCCGGTGCCGGCGCCGATCTCGAGCGACTTGCCGTACGGCCGGCCGTCGGTGCCGGCCACGTCGGTGAACCGGTCACGGGCGTACTCGACGCAGCGTTCGTCGTACGAGATCGACCACTTCTCGTCATAGGTGGAGGCTTCCCAGTCGTGGTAGAGCACCTGGGCGAGCTTGTTGTCGTTCCACGCCGCCTCGACCTCTTCGGCGGTGGCGGCGGGCTTGGACGCAGACGTGGTCATTCGATATCTCCTAAAGGCCCTTGAACGCTGCTTTTCCGGGGCCGTTCTCGACAAAAGACTTCATTCCGATGGAGCGGTCCTCGGTGGCGAAGAGCGCGGCGAACTGCTGCCGCTCGATCTCCAGCCCGGTGTGCAGGTCGACGCCGAGGCCCGCGTCGATGGCTTCCTTGGCCGCCCGCAGAGCCAGCGAGGCGCCACGGGAGAACTGACCGGCCCACGCCACCGCGGCCTCGTAGACCTCGGCCGCGGGCACGACCTTGTCGACAAGCCCGATCTGCAGCGACTCGGCCGCGTCGACGAAGCGACCGGTGTAGATGAGGTCCTTCGCCTTGGACGGTCCGACCAGCCGGGACAGCCGCTGGGTGCCCCCCGCGCCGGGGATCACGCCGAGCAGGATCTCGGGCTGGCCGAGCTTCGCGTCGTCGGCGGCGATCCGGTAGTCGGCACAGAGCGCCAGCTCACAGCCACCGCCGAGCGCGTAGCCGGTGATGGCAGCGACGGTCGGCTTCGGGATCGCGGCGACCGCGGTCAGCGCCGCCTGCAGCGGACCGGAGCGGCGGACCATGTCGGCGTACGACATGTCCGCCATTTCCTTGATGTCGGCGCCGGCCGCGAAGACCCGCTCGCCGCCGTAGATGACGACGGCCCGGACGGCGTCGTCAGCGGTGGCGGCCAGCGCGGCCGCGTGGATCTCGTCCTGGACCTGGACGTTGAGCGCGTTCATCTTCGGCCGGTCCAGCCGGATCGTGCCGACCCCGTCGGCCACGGTCAGGTTGACGAACTCGCCCATCTCCAGCTCCTCAAGTCGTGGTACTACCCGCCAGTCACATCCCCGGCACGGTACCGGACCCGCCGAGATCCCCGCACTACCGGACCGCCACCACAGACCAAACCGTCTCCAACACCCGACTGCGGCACCTGCTGAGCGTGGAAGTCGGCGCTCACGGCAAGTGAGCAGGTGCTTGGTCTGTGATGGCGGTCCGGGGACCGGAGCTACAGATCCACCGGCTGACCGGAGACCACCGACCGGCGGGCCGCGTCGACGATCTTCAGGGTCCGGAGGCCGACGGCACCGTCCGGCTGCGGGACGACGGCGGGCGGCGTGCCGGGGACGGCAGGACCGGAGGCCCGTACCGCGGTGAGGAACTCGGCCAGCATCATGGCGTCGAGATCCCCGCCGACCGGGAGAAAAACCTCACCAGCAGCGTCCGTGCCGCCGACATGCGACTGGAACGGCGCGATCTCCACCGAGCCGTGCGTTCCGGTCACCTGCAGCGTCACGCCACCCCAGGTCGGGCCGTTGTCCGGCACACTCCAGGAGCAGTCGATCGTTGCCAGCAGCCCGTTCTCGTAGGTGATCGTCACCAGGCCGCCGGTCTCCACCGAGACCCCCTTGTCCTGGTGCAGCACGTGGTTGGCCACCGCATGCACCCGGGCAGCTTCGACGCCACCGGTCAGCCCGTCGATGAGGTCGGCGCAGTGCACCGTGTGGTCGACCAGCGCTCCCCCGCCGGCCAGTTCCGCGTCGGTGAACCACTGCCGCTGGGCGTAGGGGATCTTCCCGTTGTTGGTGCCGAGGACCGCGAAGACCTCGCCGAGCCGGCCTGCCTCGACCGACGCCCGCAACCGCCCGTACGACGGCGCGAACCGCACCGGGTACGCCGTCATCAGGATCACCCCGGCCGCCTCGCACGCCGCCAGCATCGCCTCGCCGTCGGCCACCTCGGTCGCCAGCGGCTTCTCACACAGCACATGCGCGCCGGCTGCGGCCGACCGCTCGACCAGCCCACGATGCAGAGCGTTCTCCGACGTCACCACCACCGCATCCGGGCCCCAGGCAAACAGTTCGTCGTACGAGTCGACGTAGGGCACGCCGAGCTCGTCCGCGAAGGAAGCGCCGCGAGGACCCGCGTCGGGGGCGTTCGCACCGTCAGGATCGGCCGAGAGCACCTCGACGCCGGGCAAGGAACCGAGCAGACGCGCGTACGACGAAGCGTGGGTGTGGGCAAAGGAGGCGATCGCAACTTTCAGGGTCATCAGGACACTCCCGCCGGGTTGAACACAGTCATGTCGACAGAGCGACCAGTCGCCATGGACTCACGAGCGGCCTCGGCGAGATAGACCGCGGCCGCACCGTCGGCGGCCACCACTCGCGGCTCGTCACCGGTCTTCAGAGCAGCGGCGAACTCACGCAACTGCGTCAGGTACGGACTTTCGTACAAGGTCGACGAGGGGATCAGCAGGTCTCCTTTGCCGCCCTCCCCCTGCAGTTCCTCGGCGTACCCGGTGTCCTTGTCCGAGGTGTACTCGAGCACCCCGGCCGACCCGGCGATCGAGAATCCGGTCTTGAACGGCGTGCCGGTCGCTCCCCAGGTCGCGCGCAGGTTGCTGATCGCACCACCCTCGTGGGTCAGCGTGACGTGAGCCGCCACGTTGACCGGGCTGATCCCATCGACCGTCGGCGGACTCTGGACGGCGTACACGCTGGTGACCTCGCCGCAGATCCAGCGGGCCTGGTCGAGGTCGTGCACCATCAGATCCATGATGACGCCGCCGGAGCGTGCCACCTCGCGGTACCAGCCGGCACCGGCCGGTGACGACGCCTGACGGAAGAACCGGGCGACGGCGACCTGGCCGATCTTGCCCGCGACGACGGCGGCGTGCGCGGCGACGTACTCGGGGAAGTACCGCACCACATGCGCCGGATACACCCGTACGCCGGCAGCGGCCGCCGCGGCGGACAGTTCGTGCGAGTCGCTCGCGGTGAGCGTGAGCGGCTTCTCGCAGATCACGTCCCGGCCCGCCTTGATCGCCGCCAGCGCGATCTCCTTGTGGGTCGCCGACGGCGTCACGATGTCGACGAAGTCCACCTCGGCGAGCAGTCCGTCGAGCGTCGGCGCCACCTCCAGCCCGTACTTCGCCGCGAGCTCCCCGGCGCCGGCGGTCGAGTGCACGAGCACCCTCACGCCGAGCGCCTGCCAGGCCTCGACGTGAACGCGCGCGATGTTGCCCGCGCCGATCAGCCCGACCGTCTGGTCAGAGTCAGCCATGGATGTCCTTCACTAGAGCGGCACCGTTCCGGTTACTTAGTAACGCTTGCTACGTTTCTATCAGGTTTCGACGCCCAGGAGGCGAGGGTGGACCGGTCATGGGCACAATGTGCCGGTGACCGAAGCCACCGCCGCCCCGAATGTGCTCGGCCCCTCGCACGATCCGGACCTCCGGTTAGGCGCGGTGGTCCAGCCCGACGGCACCACGTTCACCGTCTGGGCGCCCGCGGCCGAGCGGGTCGAGCTGACGCTGATCGCCGGCGACGGGAGTCAGCGGAACCTCGATCTCGCGCACACCGGTGAGTACTGGACCGGCTTCGTCGGCGGAGTGGGACACGGGCAGCGGTACGGCTATCGCGTACACGGGCCGTTCGATCCGTCCCACGGCCTGCGGTTCAACCCGGCGAAGCTGCTGCTCGATCCGTACGCCCGCGCGGTCGACGGCGCACTCGATTTCAGCAGCCCGCTGATCTACGACTCCTCCGACGGCGACTCGGCCGGGCACGTCCCGGTCGGAGTGGTGGTCGCCGCGTCGGAGCCGCCGCCACCGATCAGCCGGCCGGTGCCCTGGGCCGAGACGGTGATCTACGAGCTGCACACGAAGGGCTTCACCAAGCTGCACCCCGACGTACCGGAGCACCAGCGCGGCACGTACGCCGGTCTGGCGCACCCGTCGGTGATCGAGTACCTGCTCGAGCTCGGCGTGACCTCGGTGGAACTGCTGCCGATCCACCACTTCCTGACCGAGCCCGCGATCGCCGCCCGGGGCGTCCCCAACTACTGGGGCTACAACTCGCTCAACTACTTCGCGCCGCACGCACCGTTCTCGTCGTCGGGGTCGCTCGGTGAGCAGGTCGCGGAGTTCAAGGCGATGGTGGCGGCGTTCCATGCCGCGGGCATCGAGGTGATCCTCGACGTCGTCTACAACCACACCGCCGAGGGTGGCTTCGACGGGCCGACCCTGAGCTTCCGCGGCCTCGACAACCGCGCGTACTACCGGCTGACCCAGGGCGGCGCGATGTACGACGTCACCGGGACGGGCAACTCGGTCGACACCTCGCACCCGCAGGTTCGCCGGCTGGTGATGGACTCGCTGCGGTACTGGGTGGAGGAGATGGGGGTCGACGGCTTCCGGTTCGACCTCGCGGTGACGCTGATCCGCAACGAGCGGCACGAGGTCGACACGGCCGGGCATCCGTTCCTCGCCGAGGTCGCTGCCGATCCGGTGCTCGAGCGGGTCAAGCTGATCTCCGAGCCGTGGGACGTCGGCAACTTCGGCTACCAGGTGGGCAACTTCGGGACGCCGTGGTCGGAGTGGAACGGCAAGTACCGCGACAGTGTTCGGGACATCTGGCGCACTTCGTCGTACGGCGTCCAGGATCTCGCCTACCGGCTGTCCGGTTCGAGCGACCTGTACGGCGACGACGGGCGCTACCCGTACGCGTCGATCAACTTCGTCACCGCGCACGACGGTTTCACCCTGCGCGACCTGGTCTCCTACGACCACAAGCACAACGAGGCCAACCGCGAGGACAACCGGGACGGGACCGACGACAACCGCTCCTGGAACTGCGGGGTCGAGGGCGAGACCGGCGATCCGGGGGTGATCGCGCTGCGCAAACGGCAGATGGCGAACCTGATGGCGACGCTGGTGCTGTCGACCGGCGTACCGATGATCACCGCGGGCGACGAGTGCGGGCGGACCCAGCACGGCAACAACAACGCGTACTGCCAGGACAACGAGACGTCGTGGTTCGACTGGTCGCTGCCCTCGCAGTGGCCGGAGCATCTCGCGTTGACGAAGAAGCTGCTGGCGCTGCGGGCGGCGCACCCGACCCTGCGGCAGTGGCACTACTTCTCCGGCCGGCCCGTGGTGCCCGGCGGCCGCAAGGACCTGTCGTGGATCGCCCCGCACGGCGGCGAGATGACCGAGTCCGACTGGCACGACGGGAACCTGCGCACGATCGGCATGTTCCTGGCCGGCGACGCGCTGCGCGGAACCGATGCCGAAGGCAACATTCCGGTGGACGCGTCGTTCCTGCTCGCGCTCAACGCGACGGCCGAGACCCGCGACGTCGTCGTACCGGACGAGTCGTGGGCCCCGGCCTACGAGGTGGTGCTGGACACCAGCGGCAGCGGCGCGACCGAGGTCGGAGCCAACGCCGTCGTCCCGCTCGCACCACGCTGCCTGGTGCTGCTTCGCGCGCTCTAGTGCGCCGTGTCGGACGTTGCGTTAGCGATAGCGGTGTTCAGGTGCGTGCCTCGTGGTGGGGCAGGAGCGGCCTCGATGCTCTTCCATCGTGGCTGTTTCTGCGCTGCCGCGAGGTGCGTGCCTGGGCGCCGGTAGCGCAACGGAACGTCCGACACGGCGCACTAAAGTCGTTCATCTTCGTCGGGTACCTTCACTCGTCACCAGCTGTTCACGTCCGGGACACCTTCTGTGTTCCGGCAATGGGGTGACGTGCGGAGGGGGCCTGGATGGCTTTGCTGGGAACGGCCGAGCGGCACTACGAGCGCAGTGCGCACGACCACACGACGCCGATCGGCGTCCTGCACCAACTGGTGGTGCGCTGGGGCGACGCCGAGCGGACGACGTCGCGTCGCGCCTTCCGCAGGTGGTGTGACGGCGTCGCCGTCGTCGATGTCCAGGCGCGCACTTTCGCGGAGTACTGGGACCGTCAGAACGAGACGGCCCTGATAGGCGACGGCCCGCTCTGGGTGGTGCTGGGAGACTCGACCGCGCAAGGCCTGGGTGCGACCTCACCACTGCACGGGTACGTCGGCCAGGTGGCGGACGCGCTGAACCACCGCTCCGATCGTCCGTGGCGCATCCTGAATCTCTCCCGCGCCGGCGCCCAAGCAGCTCATGTCCTGCACGATCAGCTCTCGCGGCTCGACGCCCTGGGCGTGGAACCGGACCTGGTCACCTGCGGGATCGGCAGCAACGACATCCTCGGCACCGCACCGAAGAAGGTGCACGGCAATCTCCGCGCCCTGATCCAGCGACTGCCGTCGTCGTCCGTCGTCATGGACCTGCTGCTGCCGGACAGGTTCTGGGCGATCGGCGGGCTCTGCACGCCGTACGTCGCCGGGATCAATCGCACGATCCACCGTGCGGCCGCCGAACGCGGCCTGCCGGTGGCCGAGCTGTCCCGGCATGTCCGGCCGCCGTGGCGCGGAAAGCTCGCGCCGGACCTGTTCCATCCGAACGACCGGGGCTACCAGCCGCTGGCCAACGCCTTGCTGGCCGCGCTACCGGCAACTCTCGCTCGAAGCACTCAGGCCTCGGGGCTTCGCGGACCGTCCGCCAGCAGCAGGTAGAGCGAGCGGCGGGCGTCCGCCAGGATTTTGACTGCCGCCGTGCGCTGCTCCTCCGAGCCACTGCGGGCGACCTGCCGGGCGGCGCCGTGCAGCTCTTCGAGTACTCCGCGCAGGTCCACCGCGGGTTCGGCGTTCGCGAACCCGGCAAAGGGATCGGCCGATGTCTCGCGACGACCTTCGACGTACTCGTTGCCGGCGTCGGTCAGGGTGACGAGCTTGCGCCCGGCCTCGGCGGTCACACTGACCAGGCCCTCGTCCTCGAGCTGGTTGATGGTCGGGTAGATCGCGCCGGGGCTGGGGGTCCAGCGTCCGCCGCTGCGATCGGCGATGGCCTGCATCAGCTGGTAGCCGTGCATCGGCTCCTCGGCGAGCAGCATCAGGACGGCCGACCGGACGTCGCCGCGGGGCGCCCGGCCACGGCGTGAGCCGCGCTCCGAGCCCCTGCTGCCGCGACCGCGGTGCATCGGCATGCCTTCCCCCATCCGCGACTCTCCGCGGCGGGGATGGCGGTGACCGCGTCGGCGGCCTTCTCGTTCGTCGGGGGTGTACATGGAGTCCTCCTCGATATTGTTCATGACACTAAAGATATATCGTTAGCGTCATGAATGCAAGAGTTTGCCGAAGACTTCCCTCGGCCCCAGGGGCGGGGTGTTCACTGAGCCCCATGACGCAGGATGTTGAGGGCGAGCTGACGATCAGCGAGTTCGGCCGCCGCGCCGGGCTGTCGATCAAGGCACTCCGCCTGTACGACGTATCGGGGCTGCTCGCCCCGGCTCGGGTCGACCCCGTCACGGGCTACCGCCAGTACTCCGTCGGCCAGCTCGAACGCGCTCGCCGGATCAGCGTGATGCGCCAGCTCGACATGCCGCTGCGCACGATCACCGAGGTGCTGGCCGGGCCGGACGCCGAGGGCCTGATCCGGCTGGACCGCTGGTGGGCGGCCGAGCAGGCGACCAACGAAGCGCGGAAGGCGACACTGGAGTACCTGCGGAACCGGCTGCTGCGGCCGGGCAGCCTGGAACTGACGCCACGGCCCGTCCGCATCCGCGAGGTCCCCGCGACGAAGATCGCGTCGATCCGCGCGGACGCCGACCAGCGGACCCTGATCGGCGTGATGGTGTCGTCGCTGATCGAGATCCAGGCACACCTCGGCCGGTCCGGTGCCGCGACGCCAGGGAGCTCGTGGGTGCTCTTCCACGGCGCGGTCACGCCGGAGAGCGAGGCGACCGTCGAGATCTGCGTGCCGTTCACCGGGCCGGTCGAGCCGGCCGGCCCGATCGCGATCCGGGTCGAGCCCGCGCACGTCGAGGCGTACTGCGTGATCTCCAAGGACGAGTGCGCCTATCCCCGCATCATGCTCGCCTATGACCTGGTCGACGACTGGGTCCGCGGCCGTGGGCAGCCGACGACCGGGCCGGTCCGCGAGATCTACCACCCCGAGTTCCAGTACGCGGCCGGGAGCGACCTGGCCGTCGACATCGCCCAGCCGATCGAAGGACCTGCTCGATGAACCACACGTCCCAAACCGTCTACAGCGACCCCGGGGCCCATGCGGCTCTGCTCGACGCGCTGCCGGCCGACGTCCCGGCACTGACCGCGGCGGTCCGCAACCTGCTGATCCACTATCGCGGCGGCGGCATCGCGTTCACCGGTGACCGGTACGAGGAGATCAACCACCGCTGGGTCGAGGCGATGCTGACCACCGACCAGCGGCGCAACGGAACCCCGCTGACCGCGCCGCGCGAGCCGTCCGACCGGATCGTGGGGTGTTGTCGCGACTACGCGTTGCTGACGATCTCCGCGCTGCGGCAGCGAGGTGTGCCGGCCCGCAGCAGGGTCGGCTTCGCGTCGTACTTCGGCCCCGGGTTCAACCACGACCACGTCGTCCTGGAGTACTGGAACGGCCGGCGCTGGGTGCTGGTGGATCCGGGACTCGAACCGGGGCCGTCGTGGGCGTTCGATCCACAGGACCTGGAGCCTGGGTGGTTCCGGTCGGCCGCGGAGGTGTGGCTGGGCTACCGGGACGGTTCTCTGGACGGCGGCGACTTCGGGGTCGATCCGTCGCTGCCGTTGCGGGGTGGCTGGTTCATCCGCAACTACGTGGTGTTCCAGCTGGCGCATCTGCAAGGCGACGAGCTGCTGCTGTGGGACCTGTGGGGCGCGATGTCGGACCAGCTCGGTGACGATCCGGAGCACCTCGAACTGATCGACGAGATCGCGACGCTCCTGGTTGCCTATGACAACGGTGATGCGGAGGCGGGCGGCGTACTGGCTGCTCGGTACGCCGCGGATCCCCGGCTGCGCCCGGGCAGGACGATCGTGCAACTCTCCCCCGCCGGCGATCCTCCGGTGACGGTGGATCTCAGCCGGCGCGCGGTGGTTGAGGCTTGACCGGGAGCATCGTGACGGCGACCGCGCCGAGGGTGAGAGCGATGGCCAGCCAGGTGGTGACCGGCGGGCGATGGGCGCCGAAGACGTCGAGAAGCACCGCGCCCAGGAGCTGGCCGACGATGCTGACCAGCCCGAAGACGAGCACCCCGAGCCGGCGTACGACGGTGGTGGCGATGGCGATGATGGCGACGCCGATGAAGCCACCGCAGTACAGCCAGGGCTCTGCCGGGAGGCGGCCCGGTGGACCGCCGCCTCGGATCAGGATCTCGATCGGCAGGGCGATGCAGAGAGTGCAACCGGCGACGACGAAGTTGACCAGAGCCGCGGCCCAAGGTGAGCCGGCGATGGCGCCGACCCTTGCGTTGAGCGCGGACTGCACGGACAGCGCCAGGCCTGCTGCCACCGGCAAAGCCAGCAACCACAGTGAGCTGTCGCCGGTCAACTGATCCTGACCGGCGATCGCGATCGCGACGACTCCGGTCGTCGCGCCTGTCACACGGCGGGCGGTGATCGGGAGGGGTCCGCCCGGGCCGAGGCCGACGCGATCGACCGCGAGGCTGCCGGCCGACGTACCGCCGACTACCGCGACCACGAAGATGCCGACGCCCAGGGACGAAACACTGACGCCCTGACTGACGACGTAGAGCGCTCCGCTGACGCCGCCCAGACACTGCCACCAACGCAGGCCCTGAACTCGGAGAGCTTCGCGGAGCTGGCGAAGAGCCCGGCGACCGCCGCGCGAGGTCGGAACGATGGCGAGCAGCAAGAGGATGCCGGTGCCGGTGGAGATCATCGAGGCGACGATGCCGTCGCCGAGACTGGCACCCAGATCTCCGTTGAGCCGGGCCTGGACCGCCAGGCCGACGCCACCCAGAGCGGCCAGCCCGACCAGCGGTAGCTCGCTGCGCCTCATCCTCCGGATCCTCCCACGCGACAAATCCCGCATCGGCGTCCCGTCGGCTCCGGGATAATTTGGGCCGGGTGGGGACCTACGAGGATCTGCCGGCCGAACTGGTGACCGAGCGACTCCGCCTGCGGCGCTGGGTGCCGGCGGACGCCGACGACTACCGCGGGTTGTGGCTCGAGCGGGACCCACGAGCCGTCCGGCGAATCGATGCCGAGGGCCGCCCGACCGTCGAGGAGATCCGTGGCCGGCTGCTCGACAATCCGCTCGCGGCAGCGCCCGGACTCGGCCTGCTGCCGATCGAACTGCGGGCCACCGGCGAGTTTCTCGGGTACTGCGGACTGACCGTCGGCCAGGCCTCCTTCGAAGAACCGGAGATCGCGTACGAGCTGGCGCAACGCGCCCACGGCAACGGTTACGCCACCGAAGCCGCCGCGGCGGTGCTCGAAGCCGCGGCTCGCACCGGACGGCAACGGCTCTGGGCGACGGTCCGGGAATGGAACGCCCCGTCCTTCCGCGTTCTCGAGAAACTCGGCTTCCACCGCAGCGAGCGCGTCACCGAGGACGCGGTACGGGGCAACTCGATCTGGATGACCCGCACCCTCGACCGGCCGTAGCGCCAATCTTCTCGGAAAATTCTGGAGCCCGTGTCGATCTGTGCGGGTCCGGTTCGACGCAGTGTCGAGGCGCCGGATCGGCCGGTCCTCGGCGAGGCGAGAAGGAGACATCATGAGCGGCTTCCAGACCTACCTGGACAACGCGGAGAAGCAGACCGGGATCACCCCCCGCGAGTTCATCCGGCTGGCCGGCGAGAAGAACCTGACCACCGCCAAGGCCGGCGAGATCATCGCCTGGCTGAAGACGGACCACGGCCTCGGCCACGGCCACGCCGCCAACCTCGCCCAGCTCATCACCAAGGGCCCGGATGTCATCGCCGAGCGCTACAACGACGGCGCTCCCCTCCGGCTCGACGGCCTCACCTGAGCCACGGGTCCGTCACCGGCACGCTGGTACGGCGTACTGCGGCGTGCGGGTGCTCGACGACTTGCCGTGACTGCGGAGATGAAGGAACCTAGCGGGCCATCGCCCGTTGCGGGGTGTGACGGCGATGGTGACGAGGGCTTGTACTTGGTGATGGGCTACGCGTTCCAGAGCCCGGCGACGGAACGCTCCCTACACGAAGGCCGTCGACTCGGCGCGGTCAACGTGTGGCTCACCACCGCCTTCTGCCAGGCGTCATTTTCACGTGCGTCTCCGGAGGACTGACGTGGTGGCGCCGCCCGAAGTCCGCAGACCTCGGCGCCCGCAGGGCCGGCTCCCGTTGAGTTTGGCTGAGGTCGCTGGTTCGTCGGTCCGAGATTGTGCTCCCGCGACCTAGCATCTACCTTTGAGGTATGCCAGAGATGCAGGAAGTGACGTTCACCGATTTGCTCCAGCGCCCGACCGAGACCGTCGAGAAGCTGAAGTCGAGTCGGCGCCGCGCCCTGCGGGTGCACCGCCGTGGCAGCGAGGACGACCTCATCCTGACCACCGCCGCCCGGTCAGCTCAGGACGACCAACTGCTGCAGGTCGCGACCCGCCTGCTGCGAGCGATCCTGAGCGACCCCGTCGTACGGTCGAGCCACCTCCTCGACCTCCTGCCGCAGGTGTTCCCGTGGCTCCGGTTCCTGCCCGACACGGATCGGATCGAGTTCGCGCGAGAACTCATCGCGGTCTGGGACGCCAGCGAGGACCTCGACACACCGGCGCCCGTCCTCCAACTCATCACCGAGTGGCGGAACACCGCCCAGGTCTATGCCGATCCCGATCTGCTGGCAGTTCTGCGATCGGAGGTCATCGAGGACGGCGGAGCAGTTCCGGCTCCCGGTGAAGTGTTGTGAGTCCAGGCAAGAAAGGCGATCGAGTCGCACCACCGGCTCAGCCCGGTTGCTGGCTGCTCCGATTCGCCACCACAGATGCAGCCAAGGGCTGGGACGAGTTGGTCCAGCAGGCCGGCGCCAACCTCTGGACGGCGTACGAGGTGATCCGGACCGATCCGATCCCGTTTCCGACCACGTCCCGCCAGCACCGATTGAAGGGTGCGCTCGGGACGGTCGGAGGGTTCGAGCAGTGGCAGTACGAGGTGACTGCGGGGGGACGGATCTGGTACGTCGTTGATGCCGAGAAGAAGACGGTTTGGATCAAGTGGGCGGGGACTGGGCATCCGAAGGCTACGGAGTAGCGCCGGCGGGGGTTGTATTCGACGGTTAGGCGGCGCGGCGACCACTTCGCTTGGCGCGCAGGCGACGAAGGAGCCGGCACCCCGACCGCCGCGGACCTCGATCTCGTCACCGCGCGGGTGGTTGAGAGCTGAGAGTGAGCGACGCAGGAGCGAGCGAGGTGCAGGCGCGGGATAGATCACCCGACGCGAGACAGCACCAGGAACCTCCTGCCAATCACTTGCCTCAAGCAACCACTTCGCCTTCGGTAAGCAGGCGACGAAGGAGCCGGCGCCCCGGGGTGGTGGGAGCTGAACGCCGAGTGAGCGACGAAGGAGCGAGCGTAGGCATCAGCGTGAGTTGCATCCGCCGATGACGCGGCCCCGCGACCACTTCGCTTTTTCCAAGCAGGCGACGCAGGAGCCTGCGCGCGGGGTGGGTGGGAGCTGAGCAGCGAGTGAGCGACGCAGGAGCGAGCGTGCTGCAGGCGCGGGGTACTTCACCAGACGCGAGACAGCACCAGCAAACCTTCTACCAATTACTTGCCTCACGCAACTACTCCGCTTTTCCAAGCAGGCGACGAAGGAGCCCGCGCCCGGGGTGGGTGGGAGCTGAGCAGCAAGTGAGCGACGCAGGAGCGAGCGTGCTGCAGGCGCGGGAGAAAAGACGCGGGCCCCGCCTAGTGAGGTAGGCGGGGCCCGCAATCGGTCAGAGACTCAGAACTCGGACCCGGCTGGCAGGTCGGCGGATTCCGGGTCTTCCGGGTCGGACGGGCCGGCGGCGAGGCCGAGTTCGGCCGGGCTGGCCAGCATTGCGTGGTTCGGCAGGACGCGGACGGTGTAGCCGAACGGTCCGGTGCGGTCCAGCTTCAGCTCGCCCTCGTACCGGTGGCGGTTGCCTTCGTACGTCTCGGCCAGTGACAGCGACACCCGGGCCGGCTCGGTGATCTCGTCCTCCGAGTTCACCCGGCCGTGCAGCGCCTCGACGTCGATGTCCTCCGGGGCCAGGCCGCCGAGCGTCACGAACGCGCGGATGCCGACGGTGGTGCCGAGCTGCGGTACGTCGCCGAGGCCCTGCAGTTCCACGTGGTCGACGCGGATCGCGGACCAGGCCGCGCGGACCTTCTTCTTCCAGCCGGCCAGCTCGCGGGCACCCTCGTACGTCGAGTTGAGCTTGCGCGACGACTCGGCGGCCGGCACGTACAGCTGCTGGACGTAGTCGCGGACCATCCGGGTGGCGAGCACCTTCGGGCCGAGCTCCTTGATCGTGTGCCGCAGCATCTCGATCCAGCGGCCCGGGACCTCACCGTCGTAGAAGCGCGGCGCGACCTGCTTCTCGATCAGGTCGTAGAGCGCGTGCGCCTCGAGATCGTCGCGGCGGTCGGTGTCCTCGACGCCCTCGGCCGACGGGATCGACCAGCCGAACTCGTCGTCGTACCACTCGTCCCACCAGCCGTCGCGGATGGAGAGGTTGAGCGCGCCGTTCAGCGCCGCCTTCATCCCCGACGTGCCGCACGCCTCGTACGGGCGCAGCGGGTTGTTCAGCCAGACGTCGCAGCCCGGGTACATCGGCTGCGCGAGCGCGATGTCGTAGTCGGGCACGAAGACGATCCGGTGCCGGACCTCGGGGTCGTCGGCGAAGCGCACCATCTCCTGGATCAGCTTCTTGCCGCCCTCGTCGGCCGGGTGCGACTTGCCCGCGATCACGATCTGGATCGGCCGCTCGGGGTGCAGCAGCATCGCCTTCAGCCGGGCGGGGTCGCGCAGCATCAGCGTCAGCCGCTTGTACGACGGAACGCGGCGCGCGAAGCCCATCGTCAGCACGTCCGGGTCGAGGATCGAGTCGACCCAGCCCAGTTCGGCCTCCGAGGCGCCCCGGTTCACCCAGGACGCGTGCACCCGGGCGCGGGTGTCGTCGATGAAGCGCTGCCGCAGGATCCGCTTGGTCTCCCAGATCTGCGCGTCGGTGGTCTTGTCCAGACCCTCGAAGATGCCCTCGCCGTCGACCGCGGTGTCGGTGCTGGCGTAGGTCAGCTGGTGGATCTCGCGCGCCACCCAGGTCGGCGCGTGGACGCCGTTGGTGATCGAGGTGATCGGTACGTCGGTCGGGTCGAAGCTCGGCCACAGGCCGGCGAACATTCCACGGCTGACCACACCGTGCAGCCTGGAGACGCCGTTGGCGCGCTGGGCCAGCCGCAGCCCCATGATCGCCATGTTGAAGACCGACGGGTCGCCGTTCTCGAAGTCCTCGGCGCCGAGCGCGAGGATCCGGTCGATCGGTACGCCGTCGCCGAACACGTCCGGCGAGAAGTGCTGCTGGATCAGCTCGACCGGGAACCGGTCGATCCCGGCCGGCACCGGCGTGTGGGTGGTGAAGACGGTGCCGCCACGGGCCACCTCGAGCGCGGTGTCGAAGTCGAGGCCCTGGTCGGTGGCGAGCTCGCGGATCCGCTCGACGCCGAGGAAACCGGCGTGCCCCTCGTTGGTGTGGAAGACCTCCGGCGCCGCGTGGCCGGTGACCCGGCAGAACTCGCGGACGGCGCGGACGCCACCGACACCCAGCAGCAGCTCCTGCAGCAGGCGGTGCTCGGTCGTGCCGCCGTACAGCCGGTCGGTGACCTCGCGCTCGGCGGGCTCGTTGTCCTCCATGTCGGCGTCCAGCATCAGCAGCGGCACCCGGCCGACCTGGGCGACCCAGATCTGCGCGGACAGCGTGCGGCCGCCGGGCAGCGTCACGCTGATGGTGGCCGGCGCGGAGCTGGCGTCCGGGCCGTCCCGGAGCAGGCTGATCGGCAGCCCGTCGGGATCGACCAGCGGGTAGCGCTCCTGCTGCCAGCCCTCGCGGTTCAGCGACTGCCCGAAGTACCCGTGCCGGTAGAGCAGTCCGACGCCGATCAGCGGTACGCCGAGGTCGCTCGCGGCCTTCAGGTGGTCACCGGCCAGGATGCCCAGACCACCGGAGTACTGCGGCAGCACGTGGGTGATGCCGAACTCCGGCGAGAAGTAGGCCACCGAGGTGATCGGCGAACCGGCCTCGGCCTGGAACCACCGGTCGTCGGTCACGTAGCCGTTCAGCTCGCTGACGGCCAGCTCGAGCCGTCGCAGGAAGGCTTGGTCGTTCGCCAGCTCGTCGAGCCGGGCCGCCGGTACCTCACCGAGGAGCCTGACCGGGTCACCACCGGTACTGCGCCACAGTTGCGGGTCGACGGCCTCGAAGACGTCTTGCGTCTCCGGGTGCCAGACCCAGCGCAGGTTGTTCACCAGGGTGCCGAGACCGGTCAGGGGCTCGGGCAGGACAGGGCGGACGGAGAATCGTCGTATCGCTCGCACCGGGACACCGTACCGGCCCGGAGCGCCGACGGCACCCCCGGGATGCATCGATCTTGCAACGCGAGCAAGATCTTGCAGGACCAGACCACTCACCGGTGAGGTTCAGTCCGTATCAGCAAGTGAGCAAGCTATCCAGACTTTGATTCAAACCGTGATGCCCGCATGGCGCGTCGCGGTAGTGGGAACCGATAACGTCAGTGCTGTACTTCCCTGTTCCTGCCAAAGCGGAAAGCGAAGGTTCGTTAACTCCATGACTGGGCGCATCCCGATCACCGACGTCACCCCGACCGTCGACGCCGGAGCGTATCCGGCCAAGTCGTCGGTGGGCGAGACCTTCACCATCGCGGCCACCGTGTTCCGCGAGGGCCACGACGCGGTGAACGCGAACGTCGTACTGACGTCGCCGACGGGACAGACCAGACGGATGCTGATGACGCCGGTCGGGCAGGGCAGCGACCGCTGGACCGTCGACGTCACCCTGCAGGAGCAGGGCGCCTGGACCTTCGCGGTCGAGGGCTGGAGCGACCCGTACGGCACCTGGCGGCACAACGCCGAGATCAAGATCCCGGCCGGGATCGACGTCGACCTGATGTTCGCCGAGGGCGCGGCCTTCTTCGACCGCGCGGCCGCCGGCGTACCGCCTGCGGTCCGGGTGGACCGGTCCACCCTGAGTGATGCCGCGCAGGCGCTGGCCAACGGCGCGCTGCCGGCCGAGGCACGCCTGGCCGCCGGCATCTCGCCGCAGGTCCGGGCCGCGCTCGGCCGTTACCCCGTCCGCGAGCTGATCACCTCGTCGGAGACGTACCCGGTCTGGGTCGATCGCCGGCTCGCCCTGTACGGCAGCTGGTACGAGTTCTTCCCGCGGTCCGAGGGCGCGCGGTACGACGAAGAGAAGCAGGAGTGGATCTCCGGTACCTTCAAGACCGCGGCCAAGCGGCTCGACGCGGTCGCCGCGATGGGCTTCGACGTGCTCTACGTGCCGCCGATCCACCCGATCGGGATGTCCTACCGCAAGGGCCCGAACAACACCCTCGACCCGAAGCCGGGCGACCCGGGTTCGCCCTGGGCGATCGGCTCGGCCGACGGCGGGCACGACGCGATCCACCCCGAGCTGGGCACCTTCGAGGACTTCGACGCGTTCGTCGCCCGGGCCCGCGAGCTCGGCCTGGAGGTCGCGATCGACTTCGCCCTGCAGGCCTCGCCGGACCACCCCTGGGTGACCGAGCACCCGAAGTGGTTCAACGTCCGCGTCGACGGCTCGATCGCGTACGCCGAGAACCCGCCGAAGAAGTACCAGGACATCTACCCGATCAACTTCGACAACGATCCCGAGGGCATCTACGCCGAGATCCTGCGGGTGCTGAAGCTGTGGATCTCGCACGGCGTCACCGTGTTCCGGGTCGACAACCCGCACACCAAGCCGGTCAACTTCTGGGAGTGGATCCTCGGCGAGATCCGGAAGACCGACCCGGACGTGATCTTCCTGTCCGAGGCCTTCACCCGGCGGCCGATGATGCAGGAGCTGGCCAAGGTCGGCTTCCACCAGTCGTACACCTACTTCACCTGGCGCAACGAGAAGTGGGAGCTGGAGGAGTACCTGGAGGAGCTGACCCAGGAGACCGGCCACTTCCTGCGGCCGAACTTCTTCGTCAACACCCCGGACATCCTGACCGCCTACCTGCAGTACGGCGGTCCGGGCGCGTTCAAGATCCGCGCGGCGATCGCGGCCACCTCGTCGCCGGCCTGGGGCGTCTACGCGGGCTTCGAGCTGTACGAGCACGTCGCGCTGCGGCCGGGTTCCGAGGAGTACCTGGACACCGAGAAGTTCCAGTTCCGCCCGCGCGACTGGGAGGCCGCCGCGGCGGAGAACCGCACGCTCGCGCCGTACCTGACGCTGCTGAATAACATCCGCCGCCGGCACCCGTCGCTGCAGCAACTGCGCAACCTCAGCCTGCACAAGGTCGACGACGAGCAGATCATGTGCTTCTCCAAGCGCGTCACCGGACCGGACGGTCACAGCGACACGGTGATCGTCGTGGTCAACACCGACCCGCACTCGGTGCGCGAGTCACTGGTGCACCTCGACATGGCCGCGCTCGGCATGCGCCCCGAGGACACCTTCACCGTGTACGACGAGATCACCGGCTCCACCTGGCGCTGGGGTCAGCAGAACTACGTCAAGCTCGACCCGAACGGCGACCCCTGCCACATCCTCGCCGTACGCCGCGGCCAGGCCTGATCGACTGACATCATTGCCCCCACACGAGCAAGCTGGGGGCAATGATGTCGGTGCTGGCCAAGGTCTCACCCGAAAGACGGCTCAAGACCGGCTGGATCCTGCCCGTCGCCGCCTCCACCGCGGTGAGTGTCCACCTGCCGGGGCAGACCGAGACGATTCAGCGAACTGAGCAACTCTGGTTCGGCGGTCTGGGTCTGGCCGGTGTCGCGATCGGGCTGCTGTGGCAGTGGTACAGCCCGCGCGACCTCGCACCGAGACTGTTCATCGCCGCCGGCGGCTTCGTCCTCGTCTCGATCCTGCAGTTGCTGCCGACCGCCGGTGAGTGGAACAGCGCCGACCGTCAGCTGTACCTCGGACTCGGTGTCGTCTCCGGGCTGGTTCTCGCCAACTGGTGGAAGTGGCTGCACACCGCCGACGACGAGTCAGCCGGCGCGTAGCCCCGTGACTGCTGGGTTCTGGTGGTCGGTGAGCCGGAAGCCGGTGCCTCGGACGGCGTCGATGGTGACCGTCGTGCCGAGTTCGTCGAGCTTGCGGCGTACTCGCTTCACCAGCGAGTGCACGTCCGCGGTACCGCGGAGGTGCCGGTTGCGCCAGACCGCCTGGTGCAACGCCTCGTAGGTCCACACCCGCAACGGCTCCGTCATCAGCCAGGTGAGCAGATCGTGCTCCAGGTCCGTCAGCGGAACCTCACGATCACGCCACTTGGCCACTGACCGGGCCGAATCGATGGTCAGCACGTCGGCCTCCGGGCCGTCACGTCCGGTACGCCGCCCCGGCACCGTGCGGGCCGGCGGTTCGGTCACCGCCTCCGGCTCCGGCGGCTGGGGCGGATCGGTCGGATCGGGATGCTCCGGCGGGACCGGAGGCGTGGGCTGCGCGGGCGTGAGCAGCTTGCGCAGCTCGTCCAGGCTGGAGACGAGCAGCAGCGGAGCGACGTCGTCGACGAGTTCTGCGAGCCGGACCCGCTCCTCCAGCGACGCCGCCACCGCGATCAGCAGCGGAAACGGGGCTTGGGCGGAGCCGGTCAGATCGAGGACGCCGTCGTTCGGGGCGGGGACACGGGCGGTGACCATCTGGTGACAATGTCAACCCGTGCCTTTAATCGTCAACGCATTGACAAATTTTGGCGAAACTTGCCTCGAACCAGCCGACCGTGCGTCACATCTTGCTCACCAACTGTGCTTGTTGAAACGTTCTCATGACACATAAGGTCCTCCTCAGGCTTGCCGCGTAACACGTGGCGACCTGGGGGGCACGGAGCGTTCGCAGAACCGGTTCACCACCCTGACCGCTGCGACGCCATGCACCTCTGCACCATGACTCGGGGGAGTCGACTCGGGGTCGTACAAGTGAGGGGCTGCAGAGATGTCATATCAACGGAAGAGGGGGCTCGCCAGATCGCTGGTGAGCGCTCTGGCGGCAGTGGCCGTCGTCTCCACCGGACTGGCGGCTGCCGGTCTGGCCCAGGCGGCACCACCCACCAAGCCGAGCGGCGCCACCGCCGCGCCGGCCTCCAAGATCAAGCCTGACCTGCTCTCGAAGCTGGAAGGCCAGGACGCCAAAGAGGTGACCGACTTCTGGGTCCGGTTCAGCGACAAGGCCGACCTGACGCAGGCCAGCGCCATCGCGGACTGGAACAAGCGCGGTACGGCGGTCGCCGCCGCGCTGCGCAAGACCGCCGCGGAGAGCCAGGCGAAGGTCAAGGCCGAACTGGACGCGTCGCGCGCGTCGTACAAGAGCTACTGGGCCACCAACGCGATCGTCGTCAAGGGCGGCTCGCTCGAGATGGCCCAGAGCATCGCGAACCACGCTGAGGTCGAGGGCGTCTACAACCCGGTCAAGTACGAGGTACCGGAGACCACCAAGGGCACCCAGCAGAACGAGATCAACGCCGTCGAGTGGGGCATCGCCAACGTCAAGGCTGACCAGGTCTGGGCGCAGTACGGCGACAAGGGGGCCGGCATCACGGTCGCCAACATCGACACCGGCGTCCAGTACGACCACCCGGCGCTGGTGAACCAGTACCGCGGCAAGCAGGCGAACGGCACCTTCGACCACAACTACAACTGGTTCGACGCCGCCGGCACCTGCTCGGGCGCACCCTGTGACACCAACGGCCACGGCACCCACACGATGGGCACCATGGCCGGTGACGACGGCGCCGCCAACCAGGTC
This sequence comes from Kribbella sp. CA-293567, assembly GCF_027627575.1. NCBI lineage: Bacteria > Bacillati > Actinomycetota > Actinomycetes > Propionibacteriales > Kribbellaceae > Kribbella > Kribbella sp. CA-293567. Next base: position 2,479,759 of record NZ_CP114065.1, on the reverse strand, counting down.
GGCGTCGCGCCGGCCGTCAAGTGGATCGCCGCGAACGGCTGCTGCCCGAGCGACGCGGCACTGATCGAGTCCGGTCAGTGGATGCTGGAGCCGACCAACCTCGCCGGGGCCAACCCCGACGCGAGCAAGCGGCCCAACGTCGTCAACAACTCGTGGGGCAGCACGCAGCCGTCCAACGACCCGTTCATGGAGGACGTCACCCTCGCCTGGACCGCGTCCGGCATCTTCGGTGTCTTCTCGAACGGCAACAGCGGCTCCGCCTGTAACACCAGCGGCTCCCCCGGAAGCTCGACCAGCAACTACTCGGTCGGCGCCTACGACATCAACAACAACATCGCGTCGTTCTCCGGCCGTGGTGCCGGGCAGAACGGCACCATCAAGCCGAACATCTCCGGCCCGGGCGTCAACGTCCGCTCCAGCGTTCCCGGCAACGGCTACGCGAGCTTCAACGGCACCTCGATGTCGGCTCCGCACCTCGCGGGCGTCATCGCGCTGCTGTGGGCCGGCGCCCCGACGCTGAAGGGCGACATCGCGGCCACCCGCGCGCTGCTCAACGGCACCGCGATCGACGCCCCGAACGCGCAGTGCGGTGGCACCGACGCGAACAACAACGTGTTCGGCCAGGGCCGGCTCGACGCCCTCGCCCTGCTGAACGCCGCTCCTGTCGGCGACACCGGCACGCTGGCCGGCAAGGTCACCGCCACCGGCGGCACCGCGATCGCCGGAGCCTCCGTGACGATCAAGCAGGCCGGTGTGGCCGACAAGGTCGTCACCACCTCTGCCGATGGCAACTACTCCGCCGTTCTCGCCGCGGGTGACTACTCGCTCGCCGTGGCCGCTTTCGGCTACGTCGGCCAGACCGGTACCGCGACCGTCGCGGTGAACACCACCACGACGAAGAACTTCACCCTGGCGGCCGCTCCGACCGTCAGCGTCGGTGGCACCGTCACGGACGGCTCCGGCCACGGCTGGCCGCTGTACGCGAAGGTCAGCGTCGAGGGTCCCGGTGGCGTGTTCGACTACACCACCCCGACCAACGGCCGCTACTCCTTCAAGGTGCCCTCCAGCGCGACGTACACGCTGAAGGTCGAGTCGCAGATCCCCGGTTACACCACGGTCAGCCAGCCGATCACCGTCGGCGCGGGCAACCTGACCAAGAACGTGGCCGTGCCGGTCCGTTCCGACGCCTGCCTCACCGCTCCCGGCTACCGCAACGGCTCCGACGGCCTCTACGAGACCTTCGACAGCCAGGCGGCCCCGAGCGGCTGGACCGTCGTCGACAACAAGAACAACGGCCAGACCTGGAAGTTCACCGATGTCGGCAACCGCGGCAACCTGACCGGCGCGGCCGGCGGCTTCGCGATCGTCGACAGCGACAAGTACGGCTCCGGCGGCGCGCAGGACACCTCGCTGGTCAGCCCGGTGGTCGACCTGAGCGCGGTCACCGCTCCGAAGATCCAGTTCAACCAGGACTTCAACTACCTCGCCGGTGAGAAGGCCGACGTGGACCTGTCCGTCGACGGCGGAACCACCTGGACCACCGTGCTCACCCAGTCCGCGGATGCCCGCGGCGTCAAGGAGATCGCGATCCCGCAGGCGGCCGGCAAGTCCGCCGTCCAGGTTCGCTTCCACTACTCCCTCGCCTCGTACGAGTGGTGGTGGGAGGTCGACAGCGTGCTCATCGGCACCACGGTCACCTGTGAGCCGACCGGCGGCGGTCTGGTCGTCGGCAACGTCAAGGACGCCAACACCAACGGCTTCGTGAACGGCGCCGTCGTCACCCGTGACGACAAGCCCAGCGAGACCGCGACCACCGTGGCGACCCCTGAGGACACCGGCCTGGCCGATGGCTTCTACTGGCTGTACTCCGCGGACGACGGCCCGCACGGCTACACCGCCAAGGCGAGCAACTACACCAGCTCGCAGGCCACCGTCGACGTCGAGGCGGACTGGGTCACCCAGGCCGACTTCACCCTCAAGGCCGGCCGGATCTCGGTCGCCCCGAGTGCGATCGACGCCAGCCTCCGCCTCGGCGGCAAGGTCACCAAGTCGTTCGTCGTCACCAACACCGGCGGCGCGGACGTCGACCTGAAGTTCGGCGAGCGCGACGGCGGCTTCACGCTGCAGAACGCCAACGGCACCAAGACGACCAAGTCGCAGGTGCTGAACAGCACCGGCGCGCCGCTGCAGCGGCTCCAGGTCGGGACGTCGTTCGCGAACAAGCAGTCCGGCAAGATGCCCGGTACGCCGGTCGCCCGCAACCCGCTGGCGGCTCCGTGGACCGACATCGCCACCCTCCCGGCGGTCGTGATGGACAACCGGGTGGTCAACCTGGACGGCAAGATCTACTCGATCGGTGGCGGCAACGGCTCCGCTTCGACGGCCAACAGCTACGTGTACGACCCGGCCACCCTGGCCTGGACCGCGATCGCCCCGCTGCCGGGCGCCCGTAACGCCGTCACCGTCGGCGCCGTGGGTGGAAAGCTCGTCGTCAGCTCCGGCTGGGGTGCGAGTGGTCCGGACGCCGCGACCTGGTCCTACGACCCGGCCGCCAACGCCTGGTCCGCAGTGGCCAACAACCCGGCTCCGCGTGCGGCCGCCGGACAGGCCGTTCTCGACGGCAAGCTGTACGCCGTCGGTGGCTGCACCACTGCTGCCTGCACCCCGATGTCCAACACCGTGGTCGCTTACGACGCGGCGGCCAACACCTGGGCGACTCTTGCCAACTACCCGAAGTCGGTAGCGTTCGCGTCCTGTGGCGCGATCGACGGCAAGCTCTACTGCTCCGGTGGCAACGACGGCTCGGTTGCCCAGAAGTCCAGCTACGTCTACGACCCGGCCGGCAACTCCTGGACCGCTCTCCCCGACTCCCCGGCCGACCACTGGGCGGCGTCCTTCGCCGTCGCCGGTGGCAAGCTGATGGTCGTCGGCGGCGTCCAGGCCGGTGCCGTCACCAACGCCGGGTTCGCTTTCGACCCGGCGGCCGGCTCCTGGGCCGCTCTGCCGAACGCCAACCAGCCCCGCTACCGCGGTGGTGCGGCTTGTGGCTTCTACCGGGTCGGCGGTTCGTCCGGTGGCTTCACCCCGACGGTGGAGGGCGAGGTCCTGCCGGGCCTCGACAACTGCTCCGAGTCGTCGGCCGACGTCAGCTGGCTGAGCCTGGACAAGACCGAGGCCACCCTGGCCCCGGGGGCGTCCGTCACCGTGAAGGTGGCACTGAACGCCGCTGTCGACCAGCCGGGTACCTACTCGGCCGCGGTCACCATCGGCGAGAACACTCCGTACAGCGTGGATCCGGTCGACGTGAAGCTCACTGTCACGCCGCCGACCGCGTGGAGCAAGCTGGCCGGAACGGTCACCGGGGTCTCCACCTCGGGCACCACCGCCCCGCTGGCCGGTGCCACGGTCCAGGTCGACTCGTGGTCCCAGTCGTACACCTTCATCACCGACAAGGACGGCGGCTACGCCTACTGGCTGGACCGTCGCAACAACCCGCTGACGTTGATCGCGGCCAAGGACGGCTACCGTCCGCAGACCCGGTCGACCAGGCTGATCAACGGCGAGACCGTCGTCGAGGACTTCGCTCTGAAGGCGACCAAGTAGTCAGCTGAACCGCAAGTAGCGGTCAGGCAAAGAAAACTGCCCCCACCCGGTTCACCGGGTGGGGGCAGTTCTTTTGCTGCCTCAGGCCGTTTCCAGCTCGAGGTCTTCAGCAATTTGGTCCTGTTGGCGGTCCACGAGCAGCGAAGCGGTGTCCTCGTCCACCTCCAGGCGGAGGGCGATCCGGCGCACCAGCTCGCGCAGATCGAACGTCGGGAGCACTACCCCGAAAACCTCCGACACCACGGGCTCAGCCATATACGACTAACGCGCGGATCGCCGTTTGGTCACTCGGAAATCTCAGGCGGCCGGCAACAGGTGGAACCCGACTCCCCGGACGGCGTGGATCGTCACCGTCGCCTCGAGGCTGGCGAGCTTCTGGCGGAGGCGTTTGACCACCGAGTGGATGTGCGAGCCGTGGCCGAGATGCTCGTTGCCCCAGACCGCGTGGTGCAGGCGCTGATAGGTCCACACCTTGCCCGGTTCCGTCGCCAGGCAGACCAGGAAGTCGTGCTCCAGCCGGGTCAGCCGCATCTCGCGGTCCTTCCAGCTGACCACCCGGCGGTCCTCGTCCAGGCGCAGGCCGCCCACGGTCGCGGTATCGGCCGCGGCAACGGCGAGCTGAGCCGGATGGTTCGGAGTAGCCCGCCCGGAAGTGGGCAACGCTGCCTCGATCTGGGCAGCCATCGTCGCTGCCCCGGTCGCCGTCGGCAGCACCGCCGGAGTCAGTACGACGGGCGCGGCATCCACCATCGTGGTCTGGTCCAGGAAGGCGCGGGCCTGCTCGGCACTGGACACGAGCAGCAGCGCGTCGGCGCTTCCCAGCACCTGGACGAGCTGGACCCGCTCGGCCGCCGACGTGGCCACTCCGATGATCAAGGACGAATCCGGCAGCCTCTCCATGGAGCCCCTCCGTTCAAACGCTTGCCGGGGTCAGACGCAGGGACCAGTACGGCGAACCGCGAGGGTTAAGTCAAGGGATTCCCCGCACCCGCGGCTGGCACATATGCGACCTGTCCGAGTCAGGACATGAACGTTCTACACAGCGCCACGGAACGGCCCGGAAAGTCGCGCACAGTAAAGCGTCCGGGGTCTCCGCAGGACGGTGCGGAGTACCCCGGACGCCGGGATCGCCTACTGGTTCAGGCGAGGTCTTGGGTCACCCGACGGTCTTGACCGCCGTGATCAGCGTGCCGTTGCCGGTGTCCCCGGACAGCTCCCAGAAGAAGGCGCCGCCGAGGCCCTGGGTGTTGGCGTACTGCATCTTGCTGCGGATCGTCGCAGGCGTGTCGTAGCCCCACCACTGGCCGTTGCAGAACGCGTACGCCGTACCGCCGACGGTTCCGGTGGCCGGGCAACGGGTCGAGATCAGCTTGTAGTCCTCGATCCCGGCCTCGTACTTGCCCGGTGCGGCGCCGGTGGCGCGACCACCCGGTGCGGCCTGGGTGACACCGGTCCAGCCGCGGCCGTAGAAGCCGATGCCGAGCAGGATCTTCGAGGACGGGATGCCCTTGGACTTGAGCTTCTGGATCGCGCCGTCGCTGTGGAACCCGGCCTGCGGGATGCCGGCGTAGTTGTTCAGCGGCGAGTGCGGAGCCGTCGGGCCCTGGGCGTTGAAGGCGCCGAAGTAGTCGTACGTCATCGGCATGATCCAGTCGAGCTTCTGCGCGGCCGTGGCGTAGTTGGTGGCGTCGATCTTGCCGCCGTTGGTGCCGTCGGCCGTGATCGCCGCGGTGACCAGGGCGGACGAGCCGAACTTGGTGCGCAGTGCGGAGACGACGTTGTTGAACGCGTTCGGGCCGGAGGTGTCGCAGCTCAGACCGCAGGCGTTGGGGTACTCCCAGTCCACGTCGATGCCGTCGAAGACGTCGGCCCAGCGCGGGTCCTCGACCAGGGCGTGGCAGGAGTTCGCGAACGCGGCCGGGTTCCTGGCCGCCTCGGTGAAGCCGCCGGACCAGGTCCAGCCGCCGAACGACCAGACCACCTTGATGTTCGGGAACTCGCGCTTGAGCTTGCGCAGCTGGTTGAAGTTGCCGCGCAGCGCGCCGGTGTCCCAGGTGTCGGCGACGCCGTCGACGGAGCCGGCGGCGTCGTACGCCTTGTCGTAGGCGGCGTACGAGTCGCCCATCGAGCAGCGGCCGCCGGTGGTGTTGCCGAAGGCATAGACGATGTGGGTCAGCTTGGCGGCCGACCCGCTCGTCTTGATGTTCTTGACGTGGTAGTTGCGGTCGTAGACACCCCACTCGGTGAAGTAGCCGACGACCTTCTTGCCGGCGGCAACCGTGCGGCCGGTGTCCAGGGCGGGAGCCGCCGCGGACGCCGGGACCGGCGCCGGGGAGGACTCCCGGGGCTGCGCGGCGACGGCGGCCGGCACGACACCGGTGGCCATCATCGCCATCGCGGCGATCAGGGTGGGCAGGGGTCGAACTCTCATGGTGTTCCTCCAAGGGGGGCGGAAGAGGGACTGAGCGCACCATACCCAGTACGGGGAGTTAAGAAAAGGAGGAATCCGAATAAATATGATCGCGCCGATCACGACCCCGGGCCGGAGGATCGCGTAAAGCTTTTGCGGGGTGGTATACGTGCTGCGCGCGGTACGGAGTAGTCTCCTCGCGCACGGTCACCTTTGGCCGCTCTCGACGGAGGAACAGTGCCCGGATCCTCGGACGATCCCGCTGCGGCCGCCTCGACGAGTACGAGACTCGTCCGGCGGTCCGGTTTCGCCTGGCTGCTCGCGGCCGTACTCGTCCCGGTGCTGATCACCGCGCTGGTGATCGGGATCAAGGCAGGGCCGACCGAGGACGATCTGCGGCAGAGATCGCTGGCGGCGCTGGACGCGCGCGGCATCACCGGCGTACAGGTCGATTTCTCCGGGCGGGACGCGACGGTCGTCGTACCGGCCGGGGCCGACGCGACCGAGGCACGGAAGGTCGTCGCGGCCGTCGACGGGGTGCGCACCGCGCAGACCGACGGCGGCGTGGAGCCGGCCGGCGCGAATCCGACCAGTGCGCCCTCGACCGGTACGGCCGAAGAGCCCGTCGGTACGCCGAGCGCCGAGCTGTCGACGCCGCCGGCCGGTGCGGACGCGGCTCCGTTCGAGTTGAGCCGGACCGACGACTCGATCACTCTCAGCGCCGTCGTGCGCGACCAGGCAGCCAAGGAGAAGCTGGTCGGCGAGGTGCGGGCGCTGCTCGCGGAGGGAAGCGAGTTCGTCGACCAAATCAGTGTCGACGAGAAGACCGGCGTGCCGAACCCGACGGCTTTGACCGCGCTCCTGCAGGCGCTGTCGACGGCGACCGGTGACGCGTCGGTCAAGTACGACGGCGCCAAGGTGACGTTGACCGGCAAGGTCGCCGACCAGGCCACGAAGGGGACGGCCGCCCGCGCGGCAGCTGCCGCCGTACCGGGTGCCGTGATCGCGAACGAACTGCAGGTGCCGGTGATCGCCAAGCCGCCGGTCAGTCAGGCGTGCCAGACCTTCGAGGCGCGGCTCGCCCGGTTGACGATGGAGAACAGGATCGTCTTCCTGTCCGGCACCGCGATCGTGAACGAGGTCTCCAGGCCCTCGGTGGCGCGCGCCGCGGTCCTGCTCAAGAGTTGCGCCACCTTCGACATCGAGGTCGGCGGCCACACCGACAACCTCGGCAGCGCCGCCACCAGCCTGCCGCTCTCGCAGCAGCGCGCGGACGCCGTCAAGGCCACGCTCGTCCAGCTCGGCGTCGCCGCCGGGCGGATCACCAGCCGCGGCTACGGGGAGACCCGTCCGGTGGCGCCCAACACCACGTCCGCCGGCCGGATCGCCAACCGCCGGGTCGAGATCCGAGTTCTTCACTAGGGGAAACATGAGTTGGCTGATCGCGCAGGTCTGGTTCCTGCTGCTCGCCGCGTTCGTCCTCGGCAGCGCCGCCGCCTGGCTGCTCTACCGCACCCTGCCCGCCGGCCCGAGAGGTCCCCGCTGATGGCCTACCTCCTCCGCAACAACTGGCCCTGGACCCTCCTCGCCTTCCTGATCGGCGCCATCCTCACCTGGTTCCTCCTCAACCGCCGCCCCCCGGCCCCCGCCACGGCCGCAGCTCCCGCCGAAGAGAAAACCCTCGTCGGCGCAGGCGTCGCCACCGGCCCCGGCTCCTCCGCTCCGGCGCACTTCGACCGGGTAGAACCCTTCGACCACACGCTGCACGAGCCGGAGTTCGCTCCCCCGCCGTCACCGCAGCCATCAGAGGAAGAGACCGGCCGAGACCCGGAGCCGCTACCGGAGCCCGCCCCGGTGTCGGAGCCGGACAAAGAGCCGGAGCCGGACGCTGAGCCGGAGCCGGAGCCGGAGTCGGACGCTGAGGCGCAGGTGAACGGCGAACCCGCCGCGAACGCAGCTCCGAGGTCCGAGCCGAAGCGAAGTGGCGTGCCCACCGCAAACGCGAACGCGACCGCGATGTCCGAGCCGAAGGCGAGCGGCGAGCCCACCGCGACTGCCAGCGCGAAGTCCGAGCCGCAGGCGAGTGGCGAGCCCACCGCTCCGAAGTCCGAGCCGCAGGCGAGTGGCGAGCCCACCGCAAGCACCAGTGCGAAGTCCGAGCCGAAGGCGACCGAGGAGCGCACCGCCAAAGCCAGCGCGAAGTCCGAGCCACAGGCGAGTGACGAGCTCACCAGCAATGCAACTTCGATGTCCGAGCCGAAGGCGAGTGGCGAGCCCACCGCTCCGAAGTCCGAGCCGCAGGCGAGTGACGAGCCCAGCGCGACGGCGACCACCCACTCCCCCAGCACCGCGATGTCCGAGCCGCAGGCGAGTGGCGAGCCGACGACGGCCGGCACTGCGGCGAAAACCTCCGCGCAAGCTCAGCCGGCGTTCTCCGTACGAATGGACGCCGGAGAACCGACCCTCTTCGACGACCACGACCCGACGCCCGACGTACAGGCGAGTGCCGTGCCCCCCGGGAAGTACGGCGAGGGCTCGGCGGACGCGGTGGCTCATCAGGGCCCGCCGGACGGGTTCACCATCAAGGGGAACGCTCAGTCGATGCTGTTCCACACGCCGGATTCGCCGTACTACGGCCGGACGAAGGCCGAGGTCTGGTTCCGGACCGAGGCGGACGCCGAGCGCGCCGGGTTCACCAAATACGTCCGTAAACCGCGCAAATCGACCCGCCCCCGGGACTGACGCGCGAGCGGAGAAAAATAACGACCGAAACCCTGGAAAGCAACGCGTTCCAGGTCACGGTTCAACGCAGGAATAGCGCGATCCGGCCCCCATTTGCTTGTACTGGCAAACGGCCGTCACACTGAGCAGAACGTCGGCCCGGACCGCCCTTCCACGGCGTCGTTACACATCACCGGACACCTCCGGCGGCACCGCCTCCTCCTTTTGGAAACCCGCTGGACGGGTAAGGGAAAGCAGTGTCCGCCGAAAAAAGTGTCCGCCCGCGCGTCGCCGGATCGACCCGGTGGCGCAACCCCGAAGTACCGCTAGGTTTGGACCGAGGGGATGACACCCGATGGAGGTGAGCGTGACCGACATGCTGCCGGAGCAGCACCACGGACTGACGAAGAGTGACCCGCTGTGGTTCAAGCGGGCCGTCTTCTACGAAGTCCTCGTGCGGTCCTTCAAGGACTCGAACGCCGACGGCATCGGCGACCTGCAAGGCCTGACCGAGAAACTCGACTACCTCGAGTGGCTCGGCGTGGATTGTCTGTGGCTACCGCCGTTCTACCCCTCACCTCTGCGTGACGGCGGTTACGACATCTCCGACTACACCGGCGTGATGCCCGAGGTCGGCACGATCGCCGACTTCGCCACGTTCATGGACGCGGCGCACGAGCGCGGGATGCGCGTGATCGTCGACTTCGTGATGAACCACACCTCCGACCAGCACCCCTGGTTCCAGGAGTCCCGCAACAACCCCGACGGCCCGTACGGCGACTTCTACGTCTGGTCGGACACCGACACGGCGTACGCCGACGCCCGGATCATCTTCGTGGACACCGAGGTGTCCAACTGGACCTGGGACCCGGTCCGCCAGCAGTACTTCTGGCACCGGTTCTACTCCAACCAGCCCGACCTGAACTTCGAGAACCCCGCCGTCGGCGACGCGATGATCGAGGCGCTGAAGTTCTGGCTGGACCTCGGCGTCGACGGTTTCCGGCTGGACGCGGTGCCGTACCTGTTCGAGGAGGAGGGCACCAACTGCGAGAACCTGCCCAGGACGCACGAGTTCCTGAAGCGGGTCCGCAAGGAGGTGGACGCGAACTACACCGATCGCGTCATGCTCTGCGAGGCGAACCAGTGGCCGGGTGACGTGGTCGAGTACTTCGGCGACCGCGAGTCCGGTGGCGACGAGTGCCAGATGGCCTTCCACTTCCCGGTGATGCCGCGGATCTTCATGGGAGTACGCCGCGAGTCGCGGTTCCCGATCTCGGAGATCCTGGCCCAGACCCCGCAGATCCCCGACACCTGTCAGTGGGGCATCTTCCTGCGCAACCACGACGAGCTCACGCTCGAGATGGTGACCGACGAAGAGCGCGACTACATGTGGGGCGAGTACGCCCAGGACCCGCGGATGAAGGCCAACATCGGCATCCGCCGCCGGCTCGCGCCGTTGCTCGACAACGACGTGAACCGGATGGAGCTGTTCACCGCGATGCTGCTGTCGCTGCCCGGCTCGCCGATCCTGTACTACGGCGACGAGATCGGCATGGGCGACAACATCTGGCTCGGTGACCGCGACGGTGTCCGGACCCCGATGCAGTGGTCCCCGGACCGCAACGCGTCGTTCTCGACCGCCACGCCGGGCAAGCTCAGCCTGCCGGTGATCATGGATCCGGTCTACGGCTTCCAGGCGGTGAACGTCGAGGCCGAGATGGAGAACGCCTCGTCGCTGCTGCACTGGACCCGGCGGATGATCCAGACCCGCAAGCAGCACCCATGTTTCGGGATGGGTACTTTCACAGACCTAGGCGGTTCCAACCCGAGCGTGCTGTCGTACATCCGGGAGTTCGGTGACGACGTCGTGCTGTGCGTGAACAACCTGTCACGCTTCCCGCAGCCGATCGAGCTGGATCTACGGCAGTGGCAGGGCGTGGAACCGGTCGAGCTGCTCGGCGGGGTGCACTTCCCGACCATCGGTGAGCTGCCGTACCTGCTCACCCTGGGCGCGCACGGTTTCTACTGGTTCCGTCTGCCGGTCAACAAGGCTGCTGATCGTGAGGAGAGCTCTTCGTGACTTCCCATCTGGACCAGGTCCAGTCCTTCTGCACGAATCAGCGATGGTTCGGCGAGAAGGGACATGACGTCCACGTCGATGCGATGGCCACCTCCACCTGGCTGTCCGACGAGGGCGTCTGGCCCGCGGTCCGGATCGGATTCGTCTACTGCGCCGGGCCGCCCGGCGCGGAGAACGCGATCCGGGTTTACCAGCTCCCGCTCAGCTACCACCAGGCACCGGCCGACAACCTCGGCCACGCCCTGATCGGTGACTGGGAGGAGCAGGACCTCGATGACACGAGGGTCTGGGTGTACGACGCGCTGCACGACAAGGAGGCCACGCCGTACTGGCTGGACGCCCTCACCCATGGGCGCCGGCTGGACGGTCTGGAGTTCCACCCGGTGCACGCACCGGAACGCACCGTCGTCGTACCGGACGACGCGCGGTCGCTCGTCCTGACGGTCGAACAGAGCAACACCTCGGTGGTCTTCGGCGACGCGGCGCTGCTGAAGGTGTTCCGCCGGCTCGAGCCCGGGAGCAATCCCGGGGTCGAGATCGAGTCGGCGCTCACCGAGGCCGGCTCGGAGCTGGTCCCGGGCGTGCTCGGCTGGGCGCGCGGTTCCTGGCCCCGCGCCGGTGGTGGCACCGACTCCGGTGATCTGGCGATGATCACGGCGTTCGAGAACAACTCGACCGACGGCTGGTCGTACGCGACCACCTCGGTCCGGGACCTGTACGCCGAAGCCGACCTGCACGCCGAGGAGGTCGGTGGCGACTTCGCGGGTGAGTCGCACCGGCTCGGCGCCGCGACCGCGCAGGTGCATGCCGAGCTGGCCAAGGCTCTCGGCACGGACGTCTGGGAGCCCGCCCAGATGGTCGAGCACGCCGACGCGATGCGCCGCCGGCTCGACAAGGCGATCAAGGCGGTGCCCGAGCTCGGCGAGTTCGGGCCGGGTCTGACGCGTGCGTTCGACGCCCTCGCGGCCACCGGCGTACCGGTGCCGGTGCAGCGGATCCACGGCGACTTCCACCTCGGTCAGGTACTGCGCACGATCGAGGGCTGGAAGCTGATCGACTTCGAGGGTGAGCCGGCCAAGTCGCTGGTGGAGCGGCGTGCGCTGGACACCCCGATCAAGGACATCGCCGGAATGCTCCGGTCGTTCGACTACGCGGCCCGCTCGCTGCTCGCCGATCACCCGGGCGACCAGCAGATCGCCTACCGGGCCGCCGAGTGGGCGAACCGCAACCGTCGCGCGTTCTGCGACGGTTACGCGGAGGTCGCCGGCACCGACCCGCGCGACCAGAACGTGCTGCTGAGCGCCTTCCTGGCCGACAAGGTCATCTACGAGACGCTCTACGAAGCCCGCAACCGGCCCCACTGGTTGCCGATTCCGCTGGCCGCGGCCGCTCAACTGAGCAGCGGACAGTAGCTGCCCGAGAGGCTCGACGCGCGGCACCCGTGTACACGATGGAGATGCGGGTACGGGTGCAGTAGTTGTGGCTTCGATCGGGCAGGATGGGGTGTATGGATTCGAGCAAGAGCGACCAGGTGGGTAAGCCGGACCCGGAGACTGTGAGCGAGCCGCTGCCGGCGGCCGCCGACACTCCGCGGCAGGAGGCCGAGACCACGCACGTCGACGCGTTCGAGCCCGCACAGGGCAGTACTTTCCAGCCGGAACCGGAGCCGGTGGCAGTGCCCGGATCCGTTCTCGGCAAGGCCGTTCCGGTCGAGCGTGGGGTGATCGAGCGGATCGTCGCCGGCACGTACCACGATCCGCACCAGGTGCTCGGGCCGCACCTCGGCGACGGGATGGTGACGTTGCGCGTACTGCGTCCGTTCGCCATCACCGTGACCGCGTTGTTCGACAACGCGAGTGTTGAGCTGGAGCACGAGTTCGGCGGTGTCTGGGTCGGCGTACTCGATGTCGACAAGGTGCCCGACTACCGGCTCGAAGTGACCTACACCGACGGCCCCGCGCTCGAGATCGACGATCCGTACCGCTACCTGCCGTCCCTCGGTGAGATGGATCTGCATCTGATCGGCGAGGGCCGGCACGAGCAGCTGTGGACCGTGCTCGGTGCGCACGTGCGCCACTACGACGGTCCGGGCGGATCCATCACCGGTACGTCGTTCGCCGTCTGGGCGCCGAACGCGCAGGGCATCCGGCTGACCGCCGACTTCAACTTCTGGGACGGCCGCGCGCACCCGATGCGCACGATGGGTTCCTCCGGGGTCTGGGAGCTGTTCGTTCCCGGCGTGGGCCCCGGCACCCGGTACAAGTTCGACATCTGTGGCCGCGACGGTGTCTGGCGGCAAAAGGCCGACCCGATGGCCAACCTGGCCGAGGTGCCGCCGGCCAACGCGTCGGTCGTGCACGAGTCCACCTACGAGTGGCAGGACGCGGCCTGGCTCGAGCACCGCGCCGCCTCGCAGGCCTACGCCGAGCCGATGAGCGTCTACGAAGTGCACCTGGGCTCGTGGCGCAAGGGCAAGTCGTACCGCGAGCTCGCCGACGAACTGGTCGGCTACGTGCGTGAGATGGGCTTCACCCACGTCGAGCTGATGCCGGTGATGGAGCACCCGTTCGGTGGCTCCTGGGGCTACCAGGTCACCTCGTACTTCGCGCCGACCTCGCGGTTCGGTGACCCCGACGACTTCCGCTACCTGGTCGATTCGTTGCACCAGGCAAACATCGGCGTACTGGTCGACTGGGTGCCGGCGCACTTCCCGAAGGACGCCTGGGCGCTGGCCAAGTTCGACGGCACCGCGCTCTACGAGCACCCGGACCCGCGCCGTGGCGAGCAGCCCGACTGGGGCACGCTGGTGTTCGACTTCGGCCGCCCGCAGGTCCGCAACTTCCTGGTCGCGAACGCGGTCTACTGGGCCGAGGAGTTCCACATCGACGGCCTGCGCGTGGACGCCGTCGCCTCGATGCTCTACCTGGACTACTCCCGCGAGGAGGGCCAGTGGGTGCCGAACCAGTACGGCGGCCGCGAGAACCTCGAAGCCGTCTCGTTCCTGCAGGAGATGAACGCGACCCTCTACAAGCGGGTGCCGGGCGTCATCACCGTCGCCGAGGAGTCGACCTCCTGGCCGGGCGTCACCCGCGCGACGCATCTGGGCGGGCTCGGCTTCGGCTTCAAGTGGAACATGGGCTGGATGAACGACTCGCTCAGCTATCTCGAGCACGAGCCGATCTACCGGCAGTACCACCACAGCGAACTGACCTTCTCGATGATGTACGCGTACTCCGAGAACTTCGTGCTGCCGATCTCCCACGACGAGGTCGTGCACGGCAAGGGCTCGCTGCTGCGCAAGATGCCCGGCGACCGGTGGCAGCAGCTCGCCAACGTGCGGGCCTTCCTGGCGATGCAGTGGGCGCACCCGGGCAAGCAACTGCTCTTCATGGGCTGCGAGTTCGGCCAGGAGTCGGAGTGGTCGGAGAAGGGCGAGCTCGACTGGTGGCTGCTGGATCACTCCGACCACCGCGGGCTGCAGCAGCTGGTCAAGGACCTGAACCTGAACTACAAGGACACCAAGGCGCTGTGGGGTAGCGACCACGCGCCGGACAAGTTCTCCTGGATCGACGCCAACGACGCCAGCAACAACGTCTTCTCCTTCGTCCGGTTCGGCGACGAGGGTCAGCCGACGCTGGCCTGTGTCACCAACTTCTCGGCGGTGCCGCACCACGGGTACCGGATCGGTCTGCCGTTCTCCGGTCACTGGCAGGAGCTGGTCAACACCGATGCCGAGGTCTACGGCGGCTCCGGGGTCGGCAACTTCGGCGGCGTCGAGGCCGACGGCCAGGCGTGGCACGGGATGGCGGCCAGCGCGGAGATCTCGGTTCCGCCGCTGAGCACGGTCTGGTTCCGGTACGACGGCTGACAAGTCGAAAGCGGGTGAGCCCGCGTCCGCCCCGACGCACTCTCACCCGCTTTCATAGTGATAGACGTGCAGGGAGCCGAAAAAGTTAGCCTGTCGGCCGAATTTTTTTGAGAAAGTTTTCGGCGATACTCTCCGTCGATCCGGCGGCCACGCTGCGTCGGGATTTCGGCCGTTTCGGACCGCTGGTCGCCCGGTCACCGCGGACGGGTAGCGTTCGCGGAGTGACCGCCGTGCCTGACGTACCCCCTCAGCCGACCCTGACCGATGGCGAACTCACGCTCCGGCCGTGGCGCGACGAGGACATCGACGCCGCCCACCACCTCGCCGATGACGAACTGGCGCGCTGGTTCGGGTTCCCGGGCCTTCCGCCGAGGTCCGGGCTGGTCGAGGCCGTCGAGCGCGGGCGGACGCAGTACGCCGACGACCGCGCGGTGGTGAACTTCGTCATCGAGCTCGCGGGTGAGACCGGCCCGGTCGGGACGATCGAGATCCGCCGGGTGTCACCTGGCGTCGGCCAGGTGTCCTGGACCACCTACAAGCCGTATCGCGGCCGCGGGGTCGCGCAGCGCGCAGTACGGATGCTGACGGTCTACGCCTTCGGCGAGCTGGGGCTGGATCGGCTGCAGGCCGAGGTCGACCCCGACAACCGCGCTTCCGTGCGAGTGGCGATCCGCTCGGGCTTCCGGCGTGAGGGGTTGCTCCGCGGCGGGGCCGTGCTCCAGGGCGAGCGCCGCGACGTGGCCGTCTACGGACTGCGACGGGACGATCCGCGGGCCGACAGTTTGCCCGGGTGGACGGCACTGATGGATTCGGTGCTGCCGAAGAAGCGGGTAATTGCCCACGTGGTGGTCCGCGACACCGAAGGCCGGGTGCTGCTCTGCAAGGTCAGCTACAAGCAGGACTTGGAACTGCCCGGCGGCGTCGTCGAACCGGACGAGGACCCGGCGACCGGCGCCCTGCGCGAACTGCAGGAAGAACTCGGCTTCCAGTTGCCGCTGGCCGGCGTCCTCGCGATCGACTGGCTCCCGCGTTGGCAAGGCTGGGGCGACGCCATCGAGATCCTGTACGACGGCGGCGTCCACGACCCGTCGCTGCTGGAGTCGCTGACCCCCGACGGCTTCGAGATTCTCGGCGTCGCCTGGTACTCCGCCGACGAGCTCGCCGGCCTCGTCTCACCGCTCAACGCCCGTCGGCTACCCGTCGTCCTCGCGGCGCCCGACGCCCTGCACAATCTGCGCGACGGTCACCCGATCACAACGCAGCTCTGATGTCCGCCCGGTTGAGGTTGCCGACGCACCAGGTGTAGTGGCCGTCAGCCGCGGTCGGGCTGTAGATGGTGGCCGTGGCGATGGCGTAGGCGGCTCGGTACAGGTACATGCGGTCGCGGTCGTGGCCGAGCGCCTCGAACCGCTGCACGAGCAGGTCGTCCACCGTGCGTGCCGCTGGGCTGTACATGTCGTAGAAGGCCGCCGCGGTGGAGGCATCGAAGGTGTTGTCGCCGGCGGTGGTGAAGAAGCCCCAGTCGAGCAGCGCGAGCCGAACGTCGTCGTCGACCAGGACGTTGGGCGTGCAGATGTCGCCGTGCACGATCTGTGCCTGTTCGAGCCGGATCGCGGACAACCCGGCGAGCACCTGGGCGAGCAGCTCTTCGAAGTTCTCGACATCGGTCGCGAGATACTCGCACGACTGCACCGCCCGCTGCCGCACCAACTCCGCGAGACGCTCACCCCACTCCCCCGGCGCCGCCGCCTCACCGAGCAGCGGCAACGCCTTCGTCGCCGCACCGGCCCGGGTGCGGCCCAGCGCTTCGACCATCTCCACGAACAGCTCCAGCCCGTCCCGCTCGCTCAACGCACCACTCTCGAGTACGTCGCGCAGCGGCCGACCACCCAGCCGCTTCTCGACGCTGACGGCGTGGCCGTCCAAGCTGTCGACGCGAGTGATCCGCGGAGTCCTGAACGGCAACTCCTGCTCACCGAGCTCGACCAGGAAAGCCTGCAGCGGCGCGATCTCGTCGGCAGCCCGGTCGAACCACAGTTTCCCGACCAGCCCACCACCCAGGTCGTAGACCGCCCCTTCCATCCCCTGCCCGAGCAGTCTCACCGCTCCCGAGGCGTGCCGCTCGAAGTACTCAACCGCCAACTGCAAGGGCTGATCGGCCGGCGAACTCATCTCCCAAGTCAAGCACGAACCCCGTAGATCGAGCGGCGTCACGGGAGGGAGTCGCGGCGGCGGGTGAGAAAGCGGCGTTCGGTTTCGTTGGCGGTCAGGGTGATGGCTTCGTCGTACGCGTGGACGGCTTCGGCGGCGCGGCCGAGGCGGGCCAGCACGTCGGCGCGGGTGGCGGGGAGATAGGCGTAGGACTTCAGCACCTGTTCGTTGCTTAAGGCATCTAGTTCGGCGAGGACGGCCATCAGGTCGGCGCCGGGGACCAGGCTGTGGGCGGCGGCGCGGTTGAGAGCGACGATCGGGGACGGCCAGCTGAGCAGCATCGCGTCGTACATGCGGACGACCTGATGCCAGTCGGTCTGCTCCCACGACGGCGCGGTGACGTGCAGTCCGGCGACCGCGGCTTGCAGGGCGAAGCGGGCCTGTCCTTGGTGCAGTGCGGCGGTGGCCCGCGACACTCCCTCGGCGAGCAGCTTCACGTCCCAGCGCCGGCGGTCCTGGTCAGCGAGCAGCACGAGCTCGCCGTCGCCACTGACCCGGGCGTCGCCGCGCGCTTGGGTCAGCTGCAGCAACGCGAGCAACGCGTTGGGCTCCGGCTCAGCCGGCATCAAGCGCACCAGCAGGTGCGCCAGCTCCAGCGCGCGCCCGGTCAGATCCGCACGAGTCAGCTCCGGCCCGGCCGCCACGTGCCCCGCCGTGTAGACGAGTTGCACCACCGTCAGCACCACGTCCAGCCGCTCGGCCAGCTCGTCGTCGGCCGGTATCCGGTACGGGATACGGGCCGCGGCGATCTTCTTCTTCGCCCGGGTGATCCGCGCCGCGGCCGTCGCCTCGCTGATCAGCAGCCCGGCCGCGACCTCCCGCGTGGTCAGTCCACAGATCAGCCGCAGCGTCAGCGCGATCTGTGAATCCCGCGCGAGCGCCGGGTGGCAGCAGGTGAAGACCAGCCGCAACGGATCGGTCGGCTGCTCCCCGGCGCCTGGTGACGCCGGATCCTCGATCAGCAACGGCAGCTTGCGCCGCAGCGTCGTCTCCCGGCGCAACCGATCGAGTGCCAACCGTCGTGCGACGGTCACCAGCCAGCCCGCCGGATTCGCGGGCGTCTCGTCGGGCCACGTCCGCAACGCCTGCACGAACGCGTCCTGCGCACAGTCCTCGGCCAGATCCAGATCCCGCGTCAGCCGCACGGTCGAGGCCAGCACCGTCGACCAGTGCGCCCGATGCGCCCGCTCGACCAGCCCCGCGACCTCCCGCGCCGTAGCCCCGCCCGCTCCCACTCCATCACCTTCCTCCTCGAGCCACCTTCCTACCAAGTCCCGCGCGGGTGCGCCGTCGCGTGGCCGACGGCGCACCCCGCACCCCGCACCCAGAGCCAGGGGTCAGGGGTCAGGCCGACGGAGCCGCTTCCTCGGACGTGTTCATCACCGGGCGGATCTCCACGTAGCCCGATGGGCAGAGCTTGGCCAGGGCCAGCGCCTGGTCGAGGTCCTTGCACTCGATCAGGTAGAAGCCGCCGAGCGCCTCCTTGGTCTCGATGAACGGGCCGTCGGTGACGATCGGATCGCCGTCGGGTTGCCGCACGGTGCTCGCCGTGGTCGACCGCTCCAGCGCCTCGCCGCCGAGAATCCTCGCGCCCGCCGCCTCGACCGCCTCACCGAAGGCGTTGTGCAGCTGCATCGCCTCCTGCCAGACCTCCGGCGTGACGTTGTCGTACCACTCCTCGCTGTCGAACAGCATGAACATGTACTGCGCCATCTCTGGCTCCCTCGTCTAGGGGTTTCTGGTGGACATCTTGCTGACGAACGACGCCGGACGGAATCGACAACACCAAGGATCGACTTTTCGCCTACTGTTGACCATGTACTCAACAGGAACCCAGGAGGAACCCGTGGTGCACCTGGACGTGCTGATCGTCGGCGCCGGTCTGTCCGGCATCGGCGCCGCCTACCGCCTGCAGACCCAGGCCCCCAGCCACTCGTACGCGATCCTCGAGGGCCGCGAGAACCTCGGCGGCACCTGGGACCTGTTCCGCTACCCCGGCGTGCGGTCCGACAGCGACATGTTCACGCTCGGCTTTCCCTTCCACCCTTGGAAGGCCGCGAAGGCGATCGCCGACGGCCCGTCCATCCTGGACTACCTGCACGAGACAGCGACGACGTACGGGATCGACAAGCACATCCGGTTCAACCAGCAGGTGCTGCGAGCTTCCTGGTCGTCCGAGGACGCACTGTGGACGGTCGAGACGGCCACCGACACCTTCACCTGCTCGTTCCTCTACGCCTGCAGCGGCTACTACAACTACGACAGCGGGCACGTCGTGGACTTCCCGGGCCTCAACGACTTCCAGGGGCAGGTCGTGCATCCCCAGCACTGGCCCGACGATCTCGACTACACCGGCAAACGCGTCGTGGTGATCGGCAGCGGCGCCACCGCCGTCACCCTGGTACCGGCCATGGCTCCCACTGCCGCTCACGTGACGATGCTGCAGCGCTCCCCCAGCTACGTCGCCTCCCGCCCCGCGGCCGACGCCTTCTCGGACAAGCTGCGAGCCGTCCTCCCGGAGCAGTTGGCGCACCACCTCATCCGCGGGAAGAACGTCGCCTTCAGCAGCGCCGTGTACGGCGCCTTCCGCCGCTGGCCGGCTCATGCGGCCTGGCTACTCAACAGCACGGTCGCCAAAGAGCTGCCCGAGTCAGTACCGGCCGACCCCCACTTCACGCCGCGGTACAAGCCATGGGACCAGCGCCTCTGCCTGGTGCCCGACGCAGACCTCTTCCAGTCGCTACGGGACGGTACTGCGTCGGTGGTGACGGACGAGATCGACACCTTCACGCCCACCGGTATCCGGCTGCGCTCCGGCGAGGAACTGCCCGCCGACTTGGTGGTGACGGCCACCGGCCTGCAGATGGTCGCACTGGGCAAGATCGAGGTGGCTGTCGACGGCCGCCGGGTGGATCCGCACGACACCTTCGTCTACAAGGGCATGATGCTGAGCGGCGTACCGAACCTCGCCTGGTGCATCGGCTACACCAACAACTCCTGGACGCTCCGCTCCGACCTGACCTCGCAGTACGTCTGCCGGCTCCTCAACCACCTCGACGCGACCGGCACCGCCATCTGCGTCCCGGAGATCGACCGAGCCGAGTACGACGCTCCGCCGCGGCCTGTGGTCGACCTGTCCTCCGGCTACATCCGCCGGGCGGCCGCGATCCTCCCCCGCCAGGGCTCGTACGGTCCCTGGCGTCTGCGCCAGAACTACCCGCGAGACCTGGTCACCCTGCGGTACGGCCGGCTCGACGACGGCACCATGCGGTTCAAGCCGGCCCGGCAACTGGTCGACGAGACCCGCTAGCTAGCCGCGGGCCGGCGGTGGCCCGACATAGCGAGCCGAAGGGCGGATGATCTTGGCGTCCTCGGACTGCTCCAGGACGTTGGCGGTCCAGCCGATCACCCGGCTGGTCGCGAACGTCGGCGTGAACATGGCCCGCGGAAGGTCGCAGAGCGACATCACCACCCCGGCGTAGAACTCGACGTTGGCGTAGAGGTTGCGGCCGGGCTTGAGCTCGGCGAGCACCTCGACGATGCGTCGCTCGACCGTGGTGGCGAAGTCGGCCAGGTCTCCGCCGAGGGCGAGCGCGAGGTCGCGGAGCATCAGGGAACGAGGGTCCTCGGTGCGGTAGACGGCGTGCCCGAACCCCATGATCCGGTCGCCGGCCGAGACCTTCGCGCGGACCCAGGCGTCGATGCGGTCCGGGGTACCGATCTCGTCGAGGCTCGCGAGGGCCCGGTCGGGAGCGCCCCCGTGGAGCGGGCCGGAGAAAGCACCGATGGCTCCGGCGACCGCCGCCACGACATCGGCGCCGGTCGAGGCGATCACCCGGGCGGTGAAGGTCGAGGCGTTGAAGCCATGGTCGATGGTCGAGATCAGGTAGTGCTCGATCGCGCTCGCCTTGGCCGGCGTCGGCTCCTCGCCGGTGACCAGATAGAGCCAATTCGCGGCGGTGGACAGGTCGGCGCGCGGCTCGAGCGGCTCCAGTCCTTCGCGCAGTCGGTACAGCGCGGCCAGGATCGTCGGCGTGACGGCGCAGACCAGCATCGCGTCGGCCCTGCGCCGGGCCGGATCCGCGTCCCACAGCGGCGGCAGTTCGCGGGCGGCGGCCAGCAGGGACAGCGCAGTACGGAGACCGGCCAGTGGATTGAAGGACGAGCCGGCAGCGGCGATCGCCGGAAGCACAGCCCGTACTTCGGCCGGCAGTGGGCGGAGCGGCGCGATCTCGGCACTGAAGGCAGCACGCTCGGCCGTGCTGGGCAGCCGGCCTTCGTACAGCAGGAACCAGACATCCTCGACCGTCTTCGACTGGGACAGCTCGATCGCCGAGTACTGCCGGTAGTGGTAGAACCCCTCGTCACCTCGGACGTCTCCGAGCTGGGTCTGCGTGACGATGACGTTGCGCAGCCCCGGTGGTACTTCGATCGGACCTTCGACTGTGATGGACATGAAGTTCAGACTTGATCGCCAATCAACTATTGTCAATGTTGATCCAGTCAACATGAGTACAGCGGGGAGCGCGCGATGGCGCAGCAGAGTGACGAGAATTACCTGACCACCGCGGAGGTGGCGCGGCGGCTGAAAGTGAAGCCGGAGACGGTCTACGCCTATGTCAGCCGCGGCCAGCTCACCAGCGTCCGGGCGCGCGGACGGCGAGGCAGCCTGTTCGACGCCGCCCAGGTGGAGCGCCTCGCCGGTCGCAGCGTCGACCATCCGGGCGCGATCGAGCGGATCGAGACGCACCTGTCGCTACTGCGCGACGACGAGCTCTACTACTGCGGTCACTCCGTGCGCGACCTGGTGACGGGACAGACCTTCGAGTCTGTCGCCGAACTGCTCTGGACCGGCGACCTGGCGCCGAGCGAGCCGTTCGCGGCACCACCGGAACTGGTGGAGCTGGCACGCAAGGCAATGGCCGTGGCGCCACCCGGAGCCCGGATGGCCGACCAGCTGCGAATCGCCGTCGCAGTCCTGGGCGCTGCAGACCCACTGCGCTTCGATCTGACCCCCGACTCGATCGTCACCACCTCCCGGCAATTGCTCGGAGCGCTGGTGACCGCGCTGCCGGGGCAGACGGTCGACGGCGGCTTCGCCGCGAGACTCTGGCCGAAGCTGTCAGCCCGGCCAGCGCGGCCACACCTGCTGAACTCCGCCCTAGTGCTGCTCGCCGACCACGGACTCGCCGCATCGACCATCGCAGCACGGGTCGCCGCCAGTGCCCGAGCCAACCTGTACTCCGTCGTGTCGGCCGGCCTCGGCGCCCTCGACGGCCAGTACCACGGCGCCGCGACCACCCTGGCGTACCAGTTCCTCGGCCGTGCCCTGGAGGATCCCGTCAAGGCGCTCTCCGACGAACTGCGCTCGGGCAACTCCGTGCCCGGCTTCGGCCATCGCATCTACCAGCGGCGCGATCCGCGGGCCGAGGTGCTGTTCGGACTACTCGCCGGCGAGCCGGTGATGGACCGGGTCCACGACCTCACCGCGAAGGTGAACGGCTTCCCGAACAGCGACCTCGCGCTGGCGACGTTGATGCAGGCCTACGGCTTCCACCGCGACGCGGGCGAGGCCTTGTTCGCGCTCGCCCGCATCGTCGGCTGGACCGCTCACGCCCTGGAGGAGTACGCCGAGCCCGGGCTGCGGTTCCGTGCCCTGGGCAACTACACCGGCCCGGAGGTCACCTGACCTCATGCTCCCCGTCCTGGCGTGACGTGTACTCCACCACAACAGGAGCGGGCGGTGTCGGAAGCGTCGACCTCACTCCGAACACCGCCCGCTGCGTCCGCATGCGCGGCCTGGTAAGAGGCACGCGGTACGGCGACTCCCTATGGGAGCTCCAGGTGCATCAGAAGAGCGCGGCCATCAGCCGGCGGCGGGCCTTGATCACTCGCTCGTCGTCGGCGCCGACCACCTCGAACAGCTCCAGCAGGTGCAGCCGAACGGTGTTGCGGTCATCGCCGGCGGTCACCTGGATCGTCTTGATCAGGCGCGCGAACGCGTCGTCGACGTGGCCGCCCATCAGGTCCACGTCAGCGACGAGCAGCTGCGCCTCGACGTCCTCGGGGTTGTCCGCGGCCCGCGTGCGCACCTCGGCCGGGACGTCGCGAGTGCGCTTGACCAGCTGGACGCGGGACAGCCCGGCCTTCGCCTCGGCGTCGTTCGGAGTCTCCTTCAGCAACGCCTCGTACGCCGCGATCGCGCCGTCCAGATCACCGGCGGCGACCGCGTCCTCGGCGGCCTCGTAGCGCGGGTCCGGCTCAGGCTCGGCCGGTGCCGCCGCTGCGTCGCCGGCCGGGCCGACCGGGTCCGTGCGACCGGTGATTCCGTTGGCCACGGCAACCGTGAGCAGCTGCTCCAGGTACTGCCGGGCCTCGGCGTCCGAGACCGCACCCTGGAAGAGCGGGACGACCTGACCGCGCAGTACGGCGATCACCAGCGGCACCGTCTGGACGCCGACCGCCTGGGCCAGCTGCGGGTTCGCGTCGATGTCGATCCGGGCCAGCAGGAACTTCCCGGCGTACTCGGTGGAGAGCTGGACCAGGGTCGGGCTGAGGGTCTGCGACTCCGGCGAGCGCGGTGACCAGAACTCGACCACGACGGGAACCTGGAGCGAGCGCTCGATCACGTCGGCCTGGAAGGTCGGCTCGGTCACGTTCAGCACGTAGGCGCCGCCGGCCGAGGCGGCCGGACCACCGGGTGCTCTGCCGGGCCCGCCCGGGGCGCCGGGCGCGCTGCCGGGCCGCGGTGCGGCCGGCTTGCGCAGGGACGACAGATCGATCGCTCCCGGTCGGGAGAAGTTCGGCTGGCTCACCGCTGTCCTCGCATTCCGTGCTGACTGCTTACGTTCATGGGTCCATCCTCCCCGACGGCCCGATACGGTGTGGCGCGCGGGTGGCCAGCAGCAGTCTGGCCAGCCCGCTCCGGGTGCCGGCGACGGCGATCCGGGTGCCCGGCTCCACCGTCTGTTCGTACCAGGCCTGCGAGACAGCGGCCCCCGTCTGCGGAACCGGCAACCAGTCCCACGGGCCGCTGCCGTCGTACCGGGCGAGCACCCGCAGACCGCCTTCTTCGTCCAGTTCACCGAGACGCTTGCCGACCGCAACCGAGTCCCGCTCGACGATGACCTCCGTCAGCAGCAGGACGCGCCGGCCGGCCGGGACGGTCGTCTGACTGCGCCGGTTCGAGACGGCCGCGGCGATGGCGGGCGCGACCAGCATCGACACCGACCGGCTGTGGCCGAGGCCGAGCTGCCGCTCGACCCGCTGGGCCAGGTCGTGGTCGAACATCCGCATCGTGATCCGGGCGTCCGGGTTCAGTTCGTGCGCCACCATCGCGGACTCGAGGTTGGTGATGTCGCCGTCGGTGAGCGCGAGCATCGACTGACACAGCTCGACGCCGGCCGACCGCAGCGTCTCCTCGTTGCTGCTGTCGCCGATGATCACCGGGATCCGCAACCGGTGCGCGGTCTGCACCCCGGGGGCGTCCTCGTCGTGTTCGACCCCGACCACGGCGATCCCGCGCTCGACCATGATCTCGAGCACCCGGGCACCCACCGTCCCGAGGCCGCAGACGATGACGTGGTTCCGAGGTCGCCCTCGGACCCCGCCGATCACCCGCGACAGCCGGGCGCCGATCAGTGAGTCGACGATGACGGCGGTGAGCAGGGCCATCAGCACGATGCCGGTCAGCTGCACCACAACCGCGGCGACCTTGGCGTACGGCTTGGCGTCGGAGAACGTGTCGTCCTCGATCCCGGCCGAGGTGACCGCGCCCGCTGCCAGGTAGAGGGCGCGGAGCCAGTCGATGTGGGCGATCCAGTGCGTCAGCGCCGTACCGACCAGGACCAGGCCGGCCATCACCGCGGCGATGGTCCGGACCCGCCGGTCGAGGATGTCGCGGGTCGCCATCAGCCAGCCGGCCCGGCGGACGTCCTTGGTCCGCCACAGAGAGCCGGCGGTCGCGCGCCGGCGCCGTACGCCGGTGCCGAGCACGATGTCGCCGGCCGGGTCGGCGCTGTCGGCCGGCAGCAGCTCCGGGGTCGCCGACGAGGTGGTGTCGGCCAGCACAGTCAGGTGCGGGTCGCTGATCCGGTCGGCCGGACCGGCGACCATTCGCCGGCCACCGATGTCGACCCAGATCAGCTCGTCGTCCTCCAGCGCGTCGGCCACGAACGCGGGCGCTGCCAGCGACGGCCCGGAGATGACGACGCAGTCGTCGAGCAGCTCGTGCAACTGCCCGCCGAGGCGGGGATTGACCATCTGGATGACGATCCGCAGGCTCGGGTCCATGTCGCGCGCGGTCAGCGCGGTGTGCAGGTTGCGGACGTCGTCGGTGTCCAGCAGGACCAGCGCCCGCGCAGTGGAGGCGGTGCGGTCACCGGCATCGATCCCGGCGCGGCGCAGGACGGACTCGCTCACCACCCGTACGCCGATCACCTGGGCGCCGAGCTCGCCGATCCGCTCGAAGTGCCGCGACGCCGGATTGACGATCGCCGTCACGTGCTCGCCCGAGCTCACCAGCTCGGTGACCACCCGGAGCATCGTCCGGTCGGAACCGCACACGACCACGCCACGGCCGTCGGCCGGCGACGCCGGGCCGCCGCCCTCCTGGGGTTTGCCCCAGCGGCGAGGTGACTCGCCGCCGCGGCCGGGCGCCGTACCGTCGGGGTCTGCCGTTTCCTCAGAAGCGGGCGGGCTCTCGGTACTCGCCCCATTCGATCCGAAGAACGTGACAGATCTCCCCCATCGTGGCCTCCGCACGCGCCGCCTCCAGCATGGGCTCGATCAGACTGCCGGTCCCTCGGGATGCCTCGACCAGCGCCGACAGCGTACGTCGGACCAGGTCCTCGTCGCGTCGCGTCTTGCGCGCCGCCAGCACCCGGCACTGCTCGACCTCCACCTCGTGGCTGACCCGGAGGATCTCCAGCCGGCCGGCCACCGTGTCGGTCTGGGTGTTCACGCCGACGATCTTCTTCTCGCCCTTCTCCAGCTTCTGCTGGTACTCGAAGGCCGCGTCGGCGATCTCGGCCATGAACCAGCCGTCCTCGATCCCGCGCAGGATGCCGCCGGTCATCGTGCCGTCCGGGCTCATCTCCTTGATCCGGGCGAAGATCTCCTCCGCCTCGGCCTCGATCTGGTCGGTCAGCGCCTCGACGTACCAGGAACCACCGAGCGGGTCGGCGACGTTGGTGACACCGATCTCCTCCATCAGCACCGACTGGGTCCGCAGCGCGATCTCGGCCGACTGGTCGGTCGGCAGCGCGAGCGTCTCGTCCAGGGCGTTGGTGTGCAGCGAGTTGGTGCCGCCGAGGACCGCGGCGAGGGCCTCGACCGCCGTCCGGACGACGTTGAGGGTCGGCTGCTGGGCGGTCAGCGATACGCCCGCGGTCTGGGTGTGGAACCGCAGCCACTGGGCCTTGTCGGTCTTCGCGCCGTAGACGTCGCGCATCCAGCGGGCCCAGATCCGGCGGCTGGCGCGGAACTTGGCGATCTCCTCGAAGAAGTCCAGGTGGCTGTCGAAGAAGAACGACAGACCGGAGGCGAACTTGTCGATGTCGAGGCCCCGGCTCAAGCCGAGTTCGACGTACCCGAAGCCGTCGGCGAGCGTGTAGGCAAGCTCCTGCGCGGCCGTCGAACCGGCCTCGCGGATGTGGTAGCCGGAGACGCTCAACGGCTTGTACGCCGGGATGTTGGTGGCGCAGTACTCCATCAGGTCGCCGATCAGGCGCAGGTGCGGCTCCGGCGGGAAGAGCCACTCCTTCTGGGCGATGTACTCCTTGAAGATGTCGGTCTGCAGGGTGCCGTTCAGCTTGGTGATGTCGGCGCCCTGGCGCTCGGCGGCGACCAGGTACATCACGAAGGCCGGCACGGCCGGGCCGGAGATCGTCATCGAGGTGGTGACGTCCTGCAGCGGGATGTCCTTGAACAGCCGGTCCATGTCGGCCGCGCTGTCGATCGCCACGCCACAGTGCCCGACCTCGCCGAGCGACTTCGGGTCGTCGGAGTCGCGGCCCATCAGGGTCGGCATGTCGAAGGCGACCGACAGGCCACCACCGCCGGACTTGAGGATCATCTTGTACCGCGCGTTGGTGTCCTCGGCGTTGCCGAAGCCGGCGAACTGGCGGATCGTCCAGGTGCGGCCGCGGTAGCCGGTGGCGTGCAGGCCGCGGGTGAACGGGAACTCGCCCGGCCAGCCGATCCGCTCCATCCGGGGGTCGTCGTACCCCTCGGGCGGGCCGTAGACCGGCTCGACCTCGGCGCCCGACAGCGTGGTGAAGTCGGCTTCCCGGCGGCGCGACGCGTCGTACCGCTGCTGCCATCGGCGCTGTCCGGCGGCGATCTGCTCCGCGTCCATCAGGCCCTCCTCAGGGTTCGTCTCACCCCAAAGTACTTGGACGTCCTACTAAAGACCACCGGGCGCATAGGTCTTGCACAGGTTCGGCACCGGATCGCCCGGATCAGTCCTCTTCGGGCGCGAAATCGCCCGCGGTCCGGCGCAGTGGCAGCAGGACCGACCAGAGCATCTCGAGCTGCGCGTCGGTGAGACCCCGCAGCGCGAAGTCGGCGGCGACCAGGTCGGCGGTGGCCCGCTCGACCAGTTCGCGGCCCTCGGCGGTGATCTCGCAGAGGATGGCGCGACCGTCGTCGGGGTGCGGCGTACGGGTGACCAGGCCGGCCGTCTCCAGCCGGCGGACGATCGAGGTGACGGACGTCGGGTGCACCTGCAGCCGCTCCCCCATCTTGCCCAGCGGCAGCGAGCCGCGCCGGGAGAAGGTCAGCAGCACGAGCGCCTCGAACCGGGCGAAGGTCAGGCCGTGCTTCCTGAGGATCTCGTCCAGTTCGCCGATCACGATCTGCTGGGCGCGCATCAGCGAGGTGACCGCGCGCATCTGCTCGACGGCACCCCAGCGGCGGCCCCACTGCCGCGATGCCTCGTCGATCGGGTCGAACGGCAACGGTCTCTTCCTCGCCATGGGCGCAACGGTAACCGCTCGGCCCGGTGTGGTCCGGGAAACTGTCGGCGGTTGGTGGCATCCTTCCTCCATGTCTCTGCCGCCCGAACACGCTGCCTTCTACCTCGCCTGCCTCCAGCGGGACGCCGCCCGCCTCGCCGAGGTCGGCCGGCTCGGCCTCCCGGCCGTCGTCCCGAGCTGCCCCGAGTGGACCGTCGAGTCACTGCTCCGACACGTCGCCCAGGTCTATCTGCACAAGATCGAGATCCTCCGGCTGGGAGCCCGCCCCGAGCCGTGGCCGCCCGCCGGGCTCGACGAGCGCGACGCCCTCGAACTGTTCGAGGAGACCCGCACCGCGATCGTCGTCGCGCTGACCGAGGCCGGCACCGACCGGCCGACCTGGACCTTCTCACCGTCGGACCAGACGTCGGGTTTCTGGTTCCGCCGGATGGCACTGGAGACCGTCGTCCACCGAGTCGACGCCGAACTGGCCCATGACGTCGTCACCCCGGTCGACCGCGAACTGGCCCTGGACGGCATCGACGAACTGCTCACCCTGATGCTCGGCGGCCCTTGGTGGGAAGAAGGCGACACCAAGCACCCGGTCGACGCGACCATCCGGATCACCTCCGCCGGCCGCTCCTGGACCACCCGCCTCGACGCGACCAGCGCAACCGTCGTACCAACCGCCGAAGGCGACGTCGACGCCGAGGTCTTCGGCGACCCCGACGAACTCCTCCTCTGGCTCTGGGGCCGCCGCGACCTCAACATGGACCAGTCAGCCGGCGACGACGCCGCAGTACTCGAGTTCCGCGCCCGAGTCGCGGAGTGCACCACCTAACCCCTGCCGACACCCATCAGGTGGTTGGTCATCTCGCGAACTCCGGCCAGGTGACCAGTACGGCGTACCAAGGTGAGGGCCGCTTGGAGTAGTTCGTCATCGGCCGGCAACTGCTCCAGCGCCGAACCCGCCGAGCCTTCGATCGCGTGGAGTTCGACGTCGGTGATGCCGACGGCGTCGAACTCTTCCTGAAGCTCTGCCGCGGTGTGGAAATGCCCGGCCGGAAACCTGCCACCAGGAGCTGGCGTGGCGTGACGACGCGAGCCGCCTCGCGGAGTGCGGTGAGCCGGTCCGCCTTCTCCCGCAGGTGATACAGCGGACCGAACCGCAGCGCGACGTCGAAACTGTTGTCGGCGAAATCGAGCTGCCGGGCGTCGCTGACCTCGGCGATGAAGGTGCCGAGTGTCCTCGTCGAAGACAGCCGAGTAGCAGTGCTGGATCCCGGCGTCGCGCGGGATCTGCGGTTGGCGTACACAACGACAGGCAGTAGTCGCCTTCAACGCACCGCAGAGCCGTCGATCAAGCGTGCGGACGGAGCGGAAGATCGACTACTGCCTGTCGGTGTGTACGGGAAGTACAGCGGGCTAGTCGCGGTCCGGGTCGTCGGTCCAGTTGGCGCGTTCCGAGTTGAAGATCGACTTGCTGGACGTGCCGGCGACGCGGGTGGTGGTCGCGTGCTGGGTGGGGGCCGTCGTGGTGCTGGTGCTCACCTCGGCCGCGGTGTTCATGCCGACCGGGCCGGTACCGTCGTCGTCGGAATCGTCGTCGTCGCCCTGGACGACGTCGACGCTGGCGGAGGCGCGCAGGCCGGTGCGCTGGATGACGCGCTGGATGGTCAGGTCACGGTCGTCGGGACGGCTGACGAACCTGATCTCGCGGAAGCCCTGGTCCTGGGCGGCCGACTCGAAGACGAAGTGGCCGTAGCCGAACATCCGGCCGATCAGCGGCTTCTGCAGGGTGATGTCGAGAATTCGGGCGATCGGGGTGGTCGCGACGGTCTGCGAGAAGACGCCGCGGATCCGCATCACTCGCATGTTCGTCACCACGAACCGGTCGCGATGCTCGGTCAAGAACTTCCAGAACGCGTGGGCCAGCAGCACCAGCACGATCACCAGGACGGCGCCGGCACCCTTCGGCGGCAGCCACAGCATCGCCACCAGCAGCGCGGTGGCCAGGATCACCTCGGCGATCGGCACGGCGAACACCACCCAGTGGTGCCGCACCTCGTCGATGACGACCTCGCCCTCGTCCGAGATCAGATGGCGCCTGACCTTCGGATCGAAGATCCTGAAGAGGCCTAATCCGGCCATCCGCTCACTCCCCTGTCCACCCGCTGTCGGCCCCGTGGCCCATCACCTGAGTACTACAGCCAAGTGTCCCGCACGAAGGCTCGTCACGGGACACTTGGCGGAAGGCTCAGTTGAACAGCGCGGACAGGAACGTGATCACGCTCCCGAACGCATCGCCGACGGCCGAGAACGCACCTCCTACAGCATCTGCGGCGTTCTCGGGCTGTGTGAACAGATAGAACGCCGCAAAGGCGATGACCAGCCAGATCAGCAGCTTCTTCGGCATGTCACCACTCCTCGTTCGCAACCAACTCGGTCGACTGTGTTTGTATCACGGATAGTCACCAACTGTCACTGACTGAACACAGCCCACCGCACAATGCTCACCAGCTTCAAGATCCATTCTGTAACGGATCAGGGGGCACGGCAGCGACCGGCGCGCCGCCCAGGGACGAAGGTAGCCCAAACACCCGGATCCGGGGACTTCCTGCCCGGATTCGGATGTGACAGAGAGTCGCCAAGTGTGTCATCGAGCCGCCCGAGTGATCCTGCTCACCCCGCGCGGAACAGGCTAGAATCAGAGCGCGTCGAGCAGCTCGTCGGCCGCGGCGTACGGGTCGGTGTCGCCGTCGGCGACCTTCGCGGCCAGTACGTCGAGCCGCGCGTCACCGTGCAGGTGGGCGAAGCGGGACCGCAGGGCCGTCATCGCGATCGCCTCGATCTCGTCCCGGGCCCGGCTGCGCCGGCGCTCGGTCAGTACGCCGTTGCCGGTCATCCAGGTCAGCCGGTCCTCGATCGCGGCGACCAACTCGTCGACGCCTTCGTTGCGCGACGCCACCGTCTTGAGGATCGGCGGGGTCCAGGAGTCCGGCCCGCGCTCGGCCAGGGCGAGCATCGCGCGCAGGTCACGGGTGACGTTCTGTACGCCGTCCCGGTCGGCCTTGTTCACCACGTAGATGTCGCCGACTTCCAGGATGCCCGCCTTGGCGGCCTGGATGCCGTCGCCCATCCCGGGCGCGAGCAGGATGATCGTCGTGTCGGCCATCCCCGCGATCTCGACCTCGGACTGCCCGACGCCGACCGTCTCGACCAGAACGACGTCGAAGCCGGCCGCGTCGAGGACCCGCAGCGCCTGCGGGGTGGTCCAGGCAAGGCCGCCCAGATGGCCGCGCGAGGCCATCGACCGGATGAAGACCCCCGCGTCGGTCGCGTGGTCCTGCATCCGCACCCGATCGCCCAGCAGCGCCCCACCGGAGAACGGCGACGACGGATCCACCGCCAGTACGCCGACCCGCTTGCCCGTCGCCCGGTACGCCGTGACGAGGGCCGAGGTGGAGGTCGACTTGCCGACACCCGGCGAGCCGGTGATGCCGATGATGTGCGCCCGGCCGGCATGCGGAGCCAGCGCCGCCATCACTTCGCGTAACAGCGGCGACTCGTCCTCCACCAGCGAGATCAGCCGGGCGACCGCCCGTGAGTCGCCACCCCGGGCGCGTTCGACCAACTCGGCAACCGGTGCAGTCCGTCGGGGCATCAGCATCTCTAACCGCTCGGGGATGTCTTCTGGGCGGCCACGCTACCGCTGCCGGTGGCCGGCGCCGAGTCAGCTTCGCTGCGGCACGCGCACGATCAGCGCATCGCCCTGGCCGCCGCCACCGCAAAGGGCAGCGGCGCCGGTGCCACCGCCACGGCGCTGCAGTTCGAGAGCCAGGTGCAGAACGAGCCGGGCGCCGGACATACCGATCGGGTGCCCAAGAGCGATGGCGCCGCCGTTGACGTTGACCTTGTCCAGGTCGACGTCCAGCTCCCGCGCGCTGGCGATACCGACCGCGGCGAAGGCCTCGTTGATCTCGATCAGGTCGAGCGCGGCCGGCTCGATGCCCTCCTTGGAGCAGGCCTTGACGATCGCGTTGGCCGGCTGGCTCTGCAGCGACGAGTCCGGTCCGGCGACCGACCCGTGCGCGCCGATCTCGGCCAGCCAGGTCAGTCCGAGCTCCTCGGCCTTCGCCTTGCTCATCACGACCACCGCGCAGCCACCGTCGGAGATCTGGGACGCCGAACCGGCCGTGATCGTGCCGTCCTTGCCGAACGCCGGGCGCAACCGCGCGAGCGTCTCCACCGACGTGTCGCCGCGGACACCCTCGTCGGTGTCGAAGACGATCGGGTCACCCTTGCGCTGCGGCACCTCGACCGGTACCACCTCGTCGACGAAGACGCCGTTCTTCCAGCTCTCCGCCGCCAGCTGGTGCGACCGCGCGCTGAACTGGTCCTGCTCCGCGCGGGTGAGCTTCAGTCCGGTGTCGTTGGCCTGGTCGGTCAGCGCGCCCATCGCCTGATCGGTGAAGGCGTCCCAGAGGCCGTCGAAGGCCATCGAGTCGACCAGCGTGGTGTCGCCGTACTTGTAGCCCTCGCGCGACTTCGGCAGCAGGTGCGGGGAGTTCGTCATCGACTCCATCCCGCCGGCCACCACCACGTCGTACTCGCCGGCCCGGATCAGCTGGTCGGCCATCGCGATCGCGTTCAGGCCGGACAGGCAGACCTTGTTGATGGTGATCGCCGGCACCGACATCGGGATGCCGCCCTTGACGGCGGCCTGGCGGGCGGCGATCTGGCCGGCCCCGGCCTGCAGCACCTGGCCCATGATCACGTACTCGACCTGGTCCGGCGCGACACCGGCCTTCTCGAGCGCGCCCTTGATCGCGAAGCCGCCGAGGTCGGCGCCGGTGAAGCCCTTCAGGCCACCCAGCAGCCGGCCGATCGGCGTCCGCGCACCGGCGACTATGACAGTTGTGTTCTGCGGGCTGCGAGTGGTGTCAGACATGCTTCTCACGATACCTGCGAGCACACTGGTACGGGGTTGTCGATCCGGTCACACTCGTTGGAAACAACCGCCGAACTAGGCCAATCTGGGCAGATGGACGCCACCGGAACGCAGACCCTCTTCGAGGCGATCGACCACGTCGGGATCGCGGTCGCGGACTTCGACGAAGCCGTCCGGTTCTACGCCGAGACGTTCGGCATGACGGTCGCGCACGAGGAGATCAACCAGGAGCAAGGGGTCCGGGAGGCGATGCTCTCGGTCGGCGACTCCGGCTCCTCGATCCAGCTGCTCGCGCCGCTGTCGGACGACTCCCCGATCGCCAAGTTCCTGACCGCTCGCGGCCCGGGCATCCAGCAGCTCGCGTACCGCGTTCGCGACCTGGACGCCGTCTCGGCCACCCTGCGCGAGCGCGGCGCCGTCCTCCTGTACGACGAACCGCGTCGCGGCACGGCCGGTTCGCGGGTCAACTTCCTGCATCCGCGCTCTAGCGGTGGCGTCCTGGTCGAGTTGGTCGAGCCGGCCCGATGAGCGCCCTCGGTCACCGTCGGCGACCGTGAGTGAGAAGCCGCGTCCCACGCCGCCGGACGACCCGTTCGGGACTAGTCTGTGGACGTGCTGATCGACAGCGCCTCTGACGCAACGGACGGTGATCCAGCCGGTTTCTCGCACGACGCCTTCGTCTACGCCGATGACGATGAGTTCGTGGGCCGAGCAGCTCCGTTCCTCCGCGACGGCCTGATCGCGGGCGAAGTGGCCGCCGCTGCGCTCCCGCCGGCCCGGATCGCCCTACTGCGAACCGAACTCGGCGAGCTGGCCGAGCAGGTCACCTTCATCGACATCACCGCCGCGGGCCGCAACCCGGCGCGAATCATCGGGCTGTGGACCACGTTGCTGAGCGACCATCCCGGGCGTCCGGTCCGCGGTCTCGGCGAGCCCGCCTATCCAGGCCGGTCCGAGGCGGAGTTCGCGGAGGCCAGGTTGCACGAATCACTGCTCAACGTGGCCTTCCAGCACTCCGGCCCGTTCCGGCTGCGCTGCCCGTACTCCGCCACGGTCCTCTCCGCCGACGTCGACCCGGCTACCAGCCATCCCGCCGCCGATAGTTCCACGGCGGATTCGCAGGACTGGAGCGAGGTCGCGCGCGGAGTCTTCGGTACGCCGCTGCCCGTAGTACCGGCCGGGGCTGAGCTACGCGACTTCGGGCGCGCGCAACTGTCGGCGGTACGCCGCTGGGCAGGTGAGCGCGCCCTCCAAGCGGGCTTGAGCGCAGAGCGGACCGACGATCTGACACTGGCGCTGCACGAGGTCTGCACCAACAGCATCCGGTTCGGAGGCGGCCGGGGACGGTTGTCGCTGTGGACCCAGGACCGCGCGCTGATCCTCGACATCGCCGACCAGGGGCGGATCGACGATCTG
This sequence comes from Kribbella sp. CA-293567, assembly GCF_027627575.1. Taxonomy (NCBI): domain Bacteria; kingdom Bacillati; phylum Actinomycetota; class Actinomycetes; order Propionibacteriales; family Kribbellaceae; genus Kribbella; species Kribbella sp. CA-293567. Next base: position 2,445,544 of record NZ_CP114065.1, on the reverse strand, counting down.
CTGGTCGGCCGGATGCCGCCGCCGATCGACGGGCTCGGCGGGCGCGGCGTCTGGATGGCGAACCAGCTCTGCGACCTGGTCCAGCTCCGGTCCGGTCCCACCGGCACCCAGATCCGGCTGCACACGCGTCTCGACTGACAGCGAAGGCCTTCGCGCCGGTAAGACCACTAAACCCAGTGGACTGAAAAGTGACAGTCGTCTCAACGACTGCGACCTGCCTCACAGAACCCTTCAGTCAGAGGCATACTCGTCGGTAGATTCCGCTTTCACCCGGCTCCACCGACCTGGAGGTACGACGTGAAGGACATCCTGGACGCGATCCTGGCCGGCGACACGCCCGCCGAGGACTTCGGGCAGCTCGCCGTACCGGAGCACTATCGCGGGATCACCGTGCACGCCGACGACACCGCGATGTTCGAGGGCCTGGCGACCAGGGAGAAGGATCCACGCAAGAGCCTGCACCTGGACGACGTGCCGACGCCGGAGCTCGGGCCGGGCGAGGCGCTGGTCGCGGTGATGGCGAGCGCGATCAACTACAACACGGTCTGGACCTCGATCTTCGAGCCGGTCTCCACCTTCAGTTTCCTCAAGCGGTACGGGAAGTTGTCGCCGCTGACCGCGCGGCACGACCTGCCGTACCACGTGGTCGGTTCGGACCTGGCCGGCGTCGTACTGCGGACCGGGCCCGGCGTGAACGCCTGGAAGCCCGGCGACGAGGTGGTCGCGCACTGCCTGTCGGTCGAGCTGGAGTCGCCGGACGGGCACAACGACACGATGCTCGACTCCGAGCAGCGGATCTGGGGATTCGAGACCAACTTCGGCGGGCTGGCCGAGCTGGCGCTGGTGAAGTCCAACCAGCTGATGCCGAAGCCGGCGCATCTGACCTGGGAAGAGGCAGCGTCGCCGGGGCTGGTGAACAGTACGGCGTACCGGCAGCTGGTCTCGCCGAACGGCGCGGACATGAAGCAGGGCGACGTCGTGCTGGTCTGGGGTGCGTCCGGTGGGCTCGGGTCGTACGCGACCCAGTTCGCGCTGAACGGCGGCGCGATCCCGGTCTGCGTGGTCTCGTCGCCGGAGAAGGCGGAGATCTGCCGGGCGATGGGCGCGGAGCTGATCATCGACCGGTCGGCCGAGGGCTACGAGTTCTGGTCCGACGAGCACACCCAGGACCAGTCGGAGTGGAAGCGGCTCGGTGCGAAGATCCGCGAGCTGACCGGCGGCGACGACCCGGACATCGTCTTCGAGCATCCCGGCCGGGAGACCTTCGGCGCCTCGGTCTTCGTCGCCCGCAAGGGCGGCAAGATCGTCACCTGCGCCTCCACGTCGGGCTTCCTGCACGAGTACGACAACCGCTACCTGTGGATGAACCTGAAGAGCATCATCGGCTCCCACTTCGCCAACTACCGCGAGGCCTGGGAGGCGAACCGGCTGATCGCCAAGGGCATGGTGCACCCGACCCTGAGCCGCGTCTATCCGCTGGAGGAGACCGGCCAGGCGGCGTACGACGTGCACCGCAACCTGCACCAGGGCAAGGTCGGCGTGCTGACGCTGGCTCCGTCCGAAGGTCTCGGCGTGAAGAACCCCGAACTGCGCGAGCAGCACCTGACCGAGATCAACCGGTTCCGGGACAGGTAGGCCCGGTTGGCGTGGCGGGTGGGAGTTCTGACAGGCTTTAGAGTGAAGGATTCAACCGAGCCGCCAGAAGGGACTCTTTGGGATGGCTGACGAGTCGAGCCTGCCGTTTTTCGATCGTACTGCGACTGCCGCGGGTGGCTTCCCCGTGGGACGTCGTGGCTACGACAAACAGGCGGTGGATGACTATGTCCGCGCCCTGGAGATGCAACTCGCCGACGCCCGCACGCGGCTGGAGGACGCGCAGGCGAACTCCGCTCCGCTGCAGCGTCAGCTCGAGGAGGCGAAGCGCCAGCTCGAGGCCAGCGCCAACCCGTCGTACGCCGGGCTCGGGGACCGGGCCGCGCAGATCCTGCGGCTCGCCCAGGACCAGGCCGCCGAGGCGCTGGAGGAGGCCCGCCGCGAGGCCGACGAGCTGCGCAGCACCGCCGCCAAGGAGGCCGCGGCCACCCGGGCGACCGGTGAGCGCGAGGCCCAGGACATCCGCACCGTCGCGCTGAACGAGTCCGACAGCATGCGCCGGACCGCGGAGGGCGACGCGGCCGAGATCCGCCGGACCGCCGACACCGAGTCCGCCGAGGTGCTCGCGGCCGCCCGGCGCAAGGCCGAGACGCTGCAGCTGACGGCGGAGTCCGAGTCCAGCACGATGAAGAACGGCGCGCTGCACGAGGCGGAGAAAATCCGCACCGCGATCCAGCGCGAGTCCGCGGCACTGCGGGCCCGGCTGGCCGACGAGCGCGAGCAGCAGGCCAAGGAGCTGGCCGACAAGCACTCGAAGATCGCCGCCGACACCGAGAACCTGACCACCCAGATGCGCGAGGCCGCCGAGGCCTCGGAGCGCCGGGTCGCCGAGGCCACCGAGCAGGCCCGCAAGATCCGCGCCGAGGCGGAGGAGTCGGCCGAGCGCACGCTCTCCCGGGCCCGGCGCGAGGCCGAGCAGCTGCTCACCACCGCGCGCACCCGCTCGGAGGCCGAGCTGGCCAGCGCCGCCGACGAGGCGGAGCGGTCGCGCACGATCATCGCCCGGGAGACCGAGCGGCTCGCCAAGCGCCGCGACGGCATCCTGGCCCAGATCGCCGGGCTGAACGACATCGCCAGCAACATCGCCCGCCAGGCCGCCGAGCTCGACTCCGAGACGGCCACGCCGTACACCAACCCGTTCGCCGCACCGGCGACGCCGCCGGCCGCTTCGACGGCCACCGCTGCGCCGGCCGCTCCCACGGGCAACCCGTTCGCGACGTCCTACGACGACGTCCCGAAGTACACCGCCGGCGCCGACGAGGCCACGGCGACGTACGCGACCGACGTCGAGCCGGAAGAGGCGGAGCTCGGCCGGGGTGGCAACCCGTTCAGCGGCGGCAGCCCGTTCGCCGGGTCCGGCGCCGGTGAGGCCCCGGCCGACCGGACCCGCATCGACACGAGCCTGCGGGTGGACGCCGGCAGCGTCGACGAGCTCCGGACCTCCGAGCCGCCGCGCGACCAGACCCGGATCGACGAGTTCCGGCTGAGCGATCTGACCGGCCCGAAGACGGACACGAAGCCGGACTCAGGCGCCAAGCCGGCCGGCCGGGACGACGCGAAGGCGGCCACCGGGGACGGTAAAGCCGCGAAGGATGAGAAGTGACGCCTCCTGGCGACCAGGATGAGAACGACCGGGGCAAGGTAGCGGAGATCGAGGAAGCGGCGCGCGCGGCGAAGGCCGCAGCGGCCGAGGCCGAGGCGGCCGCCGACGACGCGGAGCAGTCCGCGGAGAGCGCGGAGACCTCGGCCGACCAGTCGGAGACTTCGGCCGACGAGTCGGAGAGCGCGGCCGGGCTCGCCGAGAAGGCGGCGAAGACTTCCGAGGTCGCTGCTCGGCAGGCTGCCGACGCGGCGCGCTCGGCGGCCGACCCGGAGGCCAACCCGGTCAGCGAGCTGCTGATCGACGAGCGGCACCCGTCGGAGGGCATGGGCCGCCCCGGCCCGCCGCTGCAGCGGTCGAACCCGTTCGTCTTCGGCTTCTTCGCGGCCCTCGGCGTGCTGGTCGCCTGGGGGCTGTGGAACGCGCTCGGCCAGGCCCGGTCGGTGCTGATCCTGCTGATCGTGTCGATGTTCATCGCGGTCGGCCTGAACCCACTGGTCGAGTGGTTCATGCGCCGCGGGCTGAAGCGCGGGCTGGCGGTCGGCGTCGTCTTCCTGCTGATGATCCTCGCGGTGACCGGGGTCGGCCTGGCGATCGTCCCGGTGGTGTCCGAACAGATCAACGGGCTGATCAAGAACGCGCCCGACTGGCTGGACCTGCTGACCAAGTCGAAGACGCTGAACGAACTGAACGAGCGGTACGACTTCATCAAGAAGGCGAAGGACTACGTCCAGGATCCGTCGCTGGCGCAGAAGGCCTTCGGCGGCGTTCTCGGGGTCGGCAAGGTGGTCGCGAACGCGCTGTTCTCGGCGTTCACGATCCTGATCCTGACGCTGTACTTCCTGGCCTCGCTGCCGTCGGTGAAGCGCGCGGCGTACAGCCTGGTGCCGGCCAGCCGGCGCAACCGGGTCTCGATCCTTGGCGACGAGGTGCTCAACCGGGTCGGCGGCTACGTCAGCGGCCAGTTCCTGGTGGCGGCGTGTGCCGGCATCTTCATGTTCATCTTCCTGGAGATCGTCGGCCTCGGGCAGTACGCCGTGGCGCTGGCGATCGTGGTGATGTTCACCGCGTTCATCCCGATGGTCGGTGGGCTGATCGGCGTCGTGCTGGTCGCGCTGATCGGTTTCACCGCCGGGCTCTGGGTCGGCATCGCCTGCCTGGCCTACGGAATCGTCTACCAGCAGGTCGAGAACTACGTCGTCGCGCCGCGGATCATGCGCCGCGCGGTCGACATCCCCGGCGCCGTCACGGTGATCGCGGCCCTGCTCGGTGGCGCGCTGCTCGGTGTGGTCGGCGCGCTGCTGGCCATCCCGACGGCGGCGGCGATCCTGCTGATCATCCGCGAGGTGTGGGTCCGCAAGGCCGACGAGTCGTAGTACCGAAGAACGCGCACTTCGCCCCGGGAAGCTCTGGCGCTCCCGGGGCGAAGCTGTGTCAGGAGGCGAAGCAGAGCGCCTGGGCACCCACGCTGTAGCACTGGATCTTCCTGGTCACGGCAGCCGAGTTGCCGGCCCGGTCCGTGACGGTCAACTGGGCCGTGTAGGTCGCCTGCGCGGCCGGGTAGTTGTGCGAGAGCTTCGCCCCGGTTCCGGTCTGGTTGTCGCCGAACTTCCATGCGTAGCCGGCGATGTCGTTGTCCGGGTCACGGGAGGTCGCCGCGTCGAAGTCGCACTTCTGGTAGAAGCAACTGACCGAGAAGGCGGCCACCGGCGGGCTGCCGGCGCTCTGTCCGACCTGCACGGCCCTGACCTCGTCGTCGGTCTTGCCCTCGTTGTCGGTGACCGTCAGCTTGACGCTGTAGCTCCCGGCCTTGGCGTACTTGTGCGCGGCCGGCTTCACCCCGTCGCCGGTGGTGCCGTCGCCGAAGTCCCACCGGTACGTCGCGATCGAACCGCCCTCGTCCTTGGAACCCGACCCGTCGAACGAGCACTCCAGCGTCGAGTCCGTGCAGTTCGAGGTGAACGCCGCGACCGGTACGCCGGCCGGCGGCGGGCCGGAGCCACCGATCTTGCTGACGTCGAGCAGCTTGTTCGGTGAACCGGTCCCGGGGTTCTTCACCACACCGCTCAGGGCCTGCGAGACGAGTCCGTCACGGACCTGCTGCGGGGTCGCGGACGGGTTCGCCGCGAGGTACAGCGCCGACGCGCCGGTGACGTGCGGTGCCGCCATCGACGTACCGGACATGCCCTTGGAGCCGGTGTTGCTGGAGTTGCTGGCCGAGGTGATGTTGCCACCGGGCGCGAACAGGTCGACGCAACTGCCCAGGTTGGAGAAGCTGGACCGGTTGTCGTTCTCGTCGGTGGACGCGACCGTGATCGCCTCGGGCACCTTGGCCGGGCTCGGCGTACAGGCGTTGCCACCGTTGTCGTTGCCGGCAGCAACCACCCAGGTGATCCCCGACGCGATCGAGGCCTTGACCGCCCGGTTGACGCCCTCGGGGTCGGCGTAGGCGCCGCCGGAGGTCCAGCTCGCGTTGGCGACGGCGGGTTTGACGGCGTTCCTGGTGACCCACTCGACGCCCTGGATCGAGTCGGCGTCAGGCGCGTTGCCGTCACAGCCGAGCACCTTGACGCCGACCACGGTGACGTCCTTGGCGACGCCGTACGCCTCGCTGCTCGACGTCCCGGCGGTGTGGGTGCCGTGGCCCTGGTCGAACTGGTTCTTGCACTCGTTGACCTCGGCGTCCTCGTCGACGAAGTCGTAGCCGGACCGGGCCCGGCCCTCGAAGGCGGCGTGGTCGGTGTTGAGCTCGGAGTCGGTGTTGTAGACCGTCACGCCGGTGCCGGTGTTCGGGTACTTGTAGGTGCGGTCCTTCACGCCGTCGATCCGGTCGAGTCCCCAGGACGGCGGGTTCGGCTGCTCGCCGGCCGGCAGTTGCCGGGTGGCGCCACGGACCGCGCCGTAGATGTTGGCGGCCGGGCGGGAGGCCCCGTAGATGTTGGCGGTCGGCACTGTTGCCCTGCGCACCCACAAGGACTGCTGGACGAACTCGACCTTCGGGTCGGCGGCCAGGCGCTTGGCCTGCTGCTCGGACATGGCCGCCGAGAAGCCGCGCAGGCTCGCGGAGTACACGTAGCCGATCTTGCCGCCGTACCGGCCGGTGAGGGTGCGGGCCTCACCGGCCACCAGCGACTCGGCCGAGGCGGTCAGCGACGTTCCGCCGTACAGGCCGACGATGTAGCGACCGGGGATGGTGTCCGGCGCTCCCTCGTTGAGGATCCGGCCGACCGGTGCTGCCGCGGCCGGACCCTGCCCGGCCAGCAGCAGCGCGGACGCGGCCAGGACCCCCAGGAACGTTCTCTTACGCATCGCTACCTCCGAAGTGTGGGCGGGCCATCACTGTCGGTGCAGCCCCGGGCGGAAACAATCCGGAGCCGCATTAAGTAGGTACTACCTAGTGCCTCTGCTAGCCCTTCTGGTTCAGGTCGAACCAGTTGAAGGACTCCACCATCGGGGTCAGCGTGGTGTTGTAGTCGACGCCGCTGAGCTTCCAGCGGTAGACCGAGCGCCAGGACTTGTCGGCCGGGACGTATTCCTTGATCAGGGTCTTCTTCAGCGTCGCCGTTTCCGACCGGTACTGCGACTGGGTCTTGAACTTGTCGGGACTGGTGTTGTCACCGGCCAGCGACGGGTCGGCGTAGGTGATGACCAGCTCGTTGCCGCCGAACGCGCCCTTCGCCCCCGTGACGGTCACGATGTGGCCGCTGTCACGCTGCACTCCGCTGGACTTGGGCTGGTAGAAACCGAAGATCAGCTGCACCGGCCCGTCCGACAGCCGGGTGGCCAGCTCGCCGGCGAAGTCAGGGGAGTTCTTCGAGTCGGTGTAGCCGCTCTCCACCGCCCAGTTCGATTCGACGGCCTGAGCCGCGGCCACGTCGAAGGCAGCGCGCAGGTTCTTCGCGTTCGTACCGGGCGCCTTGTACTGCGCGTCGAACCCGATCCGCCACAGGAAGCTGGTCGTCTTCGCGAAGTCGGCAGGATCCAGCGGATCGAGGTCCTTGACCTTGTCGGATCCGTAGCCCAGCGGGGCGCCGTCGTGACGGTTGAAGTAGTACATGACGTTGAGCAGCGAAGCCGGTCCGCAGTAGTACAGGCCCAGACCTTCGAGGCCCATCCGGTCCTGGTCGACGTCGCTGACCCCACACAGCTTCACGTCGAAGGCGATGCCCGCGAGGTCGTGCTTCTCGACGCACGGCGTCGGAACGCCCAGGCCGGCGTTCGCGGTCCCCGGTACGGCGACAGTGGCAGCGGCGGCGACCGTGGCGACGGCCACGGCCAGGCTGGTCCTGCGGAACATGAGATCTACCTCCAGTAGTGGCCGCTGATCGCGGCTCGGCTTCTGGTAAGAGCCTGTCCGACCGGAGGCGGCAGCGCATGAGGGGTAGTCCCTCATGTTGCCGGGTGGGTACCCCCCTGCCGTGCTGCGGGCGGAGGGTGTGCGGTCAGGCTCGGCGCATCTCGGGGCCGGCGGCCGCGGCGGCCAGGCGGGCGGCGGACCTCAGCGAGTCCAGCACGTACGTCGGGACGCGCAGCCCCTGCCGGTGGGCCCACATCAGCTCGAGCTCGAAGCGGCCGATCTGCTGGGCGTACCGGAGCAGCTCCTCCTCGCCACCGGTGGTGATACCGAGGTGGTGCATGACGTCACCGAACTGCGCCCACTGCTTCTTCGTGTACGCGCCGACCGGCTCGAAGGTGTAGCGGCGCAGGGTCCGGACCAGCCACTTCTGCCAGGGCGCGATCTCGGACCACAGCCCCTGGGCGGCGATCTTGTAGTAGGCGAAGTGGCCGGGCTCCTGGCGGCGGATCGGCGCGATGATGGTCGAGGCCACCGCCTTCTCGCCCAGCTCCAGCAGACCGTGGTGGAGTTTGTTGTACGCGAGGATCGCCGACTGCTCGGTGGCGACACCGGTCAGGTAGTAGAGCATCCGGCTGACGTCCTGGATCGCGTTCCAGCGCCCGAGCTGGCCGAGCAGCCGGAAGTCGAAGGAGACATGGGTAAGGTCCGGCGTCGCCTGCGGCAGACCGGCCAGTGACTGCAGGCGGTCCAGCAACAGGCCGTGATGGGTCTCCTGCGGGAGCCACACGTCGGCGTAGAAGTGCTTGTCCACGGCAGGCGGATCGGGTAACAGCAGGTTGAGCTCGAGCACGTTCCGCTCGACCTCCAGCTCGACCCGCGACATGTAGGTGACCACCGGGCCGAACTGCTCGGCGAGCAGCCGCGGCCTGACCATCGAGTAGTCGGCGCTGTCCACCGGGATCGGCGGATGCTCCTCGGCCAGCTTGTCGACGTGCTCGGTCAGCCGGCGCTCGACCGAGAACGGCCGCCGCCGTCCACGCCGGCTACGCCGCGCGGCCGGAGTACGTTCCGGGGTCATGACCGGCCCCGCGCGGTCGGCGTGAGCAACTCCTGGCCATCGTGCCCGCGACTTCTCCTGACGACGATCTCCACCCCACCCCCAGGCAGCAACTCGGATCCGGTCGGTCCGACCATGAGTAAGTCTCACCTTACTTCCCTGCTGGTACCAATAGCTCGCTACTTTTCGACGGACCGCGTGATCCCTCGTGCCTGACCAGGACCTGACCACCGGCGATGCCGGGAGCAACTTTCGCTCCCCCGGGCACAGAACGGTGGTGCCTTCCTGGAGCAGGAAGACACCACCGCTACTGCTGGGTCGGTGTCACCGTGATCTGGTGTCCTGGCCTGGTGACTCCGACCCGGTGATGCCGGGTCGACGGGATCGTCAGGCCGCCGGCGGCATCAGCACGGTGTCGATCAGGTAAACCGTCGCGTTGGCGGTCTTCACGCCACCACAGACGACCTTGGCGTTGTTGACCATCAAGGTGTCACCGGAACCGGTGACGGTGACGGCGCCCTTCTGCACGGTGGTCTGCTTACCAACGACCGCGGCCGGGTCGAGCTGGCCGGGGACGACGTGGTAGGTCAGGATCGACGACAGCAGCGCCGAGTCGGTCTTCAAGGTGTTGATCGTCGCGGCCGGGATCTTCGCGAACGCCGAGTCGATCGGGGCGAACACGGTGAACTCGCCACCGTTCAGGGTCGAGACCAGGTCGACCTTCGGGTTCAGCTTGCCCGAGACCGCGGCGACCAGGGTCTTGAGCAGCGGGTTACCCGACGCGGCGGTGGCGACCGGGGCGGCGGCCATGCCGTCGACCGAGCCGGCGCCGGTCGGGTTGGCCTTGGCGTAGTCGGCGCAGCCCGGGCCGACCAGACCGGCGGCGTTGTCCATCGAGGCCGACGCCGACGGCGTCTCGGCCGGGGCCGAGGTCGAGGTGGAAGTGCTGGCCGAGGGAGAGCTGCTGCTGGAGCTGTCGTCGCCGCCACCACAGGCAGCGGTTGCGAACAGCAACGAAACGGCGGAAGCGGCCAGAACGACACGCTTGATGGTCTGCGACATGACGAATCTCTCTTTCGATGTTCGGGGCTTGGCCAGGACGACCTGACATCTCTACTTCGGCACCGCCACCGGACCGGATGGGTCGAGATCGGAGAAATTTCAGACCTGTCCTCGGAGCACCACCTGATCGGTCTCGTCGAGCACCTCGAACGCCGCCGCGTCAGGGCGCAGTACGGAGGAGTTGAGGTTGCAGGACATCGACTTCGCGCCGGTCCCGATGAACTCGCCGGCCGGCGCGATCCGGCCGGCCTCGTCGAGCACCACCACGTGGTACCGCTTGCCGGCCTCGAAGC